>NZ_JBHUTX010000008.1:0-287017 GCF_042671245.1 Streptomyces sp. NPDC057099 | reverse complement strand
GCGCGAGTAACTCCCACTTCCGATCAGTGAGTTCATGGCGGCGTATCACCTAACCATGATCCACCATCTAATGATCTTTGAAGACGGACCCTAGTTGTGCACTGGGCCGGGAAGCGTGGCGCTGCCCTGTGGGCGCACTAATGGAGCTTCACGATGCGCGGACCGATGATCGCCCGGGATGCTTGGGAGGACGTCCCCGCCGAAGTGCCGCGCATCGGACGGGAGTTTCGTCGGCACTCCGGACCTAACGGAGGCCTCGTCCTAAGGAAGCTTCCGTTCGGCGCCCGGCGCCTGCCGTCGACCCCCACGGTGAAAGGTTCGGTCCAGGACAGCTCATCACTCCCGGCGGCGATACTGCTGCTGTTCGCAGCCGGGCAGCAGCTTTCGGATTGACCGCCAGGACCGCTCGGCTTCATGTGACGCGGCTGTCCCGCACTCCCTCGTTCGCGTAGTGGATCAGTCGGTGTTCACATCCGCCCACTGCGGCTTGCCGGGCTCGGCCGGCTGTCACGGCCGCTGTGCGGTTGCGTTCAGCGGGCGGTGACGCGGGCGTTGACCCGTCGCATCCAGTCGCTGTCGGTGAGCCACATGGGGTGATGGGGGGCCGCGTTGGAGGTGAGGACGACGCCGTGGAAGCCTGCCGCGAGGCAGCGGTCGACGACGAACTCCGCCAGGTCCTTGCCGACGGCGTCCTCCTCGAAGCGTGTCAGAAGAGGGGTGTATCCCACCACGCCTTCGCCGAGGAATGCGGGGACGCCGCGGCGGCGAGCGAAAGCGGCGACGGAGTCGACCCACAGGGCCAGCGTTTCCCGCATGGCCTGCCGGTGCGACTGGTAGTTCTCGTAGAGCCACAGGTCCCAGCGGTCGGGGTCGACCCAGTCGTGTACGTAGAAGAGTTCGCGCGGGATCCCGGTCGCCTGCAGTCGCCAGGGCTCGTCGGGGTGGTAGTCGGTGAAGGCGGGCGCATCGGGGCGCAGCATGCCGGCCAGTTCGGGAGTGGGCCAGGCGGCTGTTTCGGGCGCCGCCTCCGTGCCGTGCCCGAGCCCGACGGCCTCGTACAGCGCGCCGAGCACGCCGTAGACGTAGAAGTGGAAGTGCGCGTTCTGCGCCTGCTCCGGCAGGTCGTCGATCTCGTCGGGCCAGGGCTCTCCCAGTGAGTACGTGACGGGGATGTCGGGATGGCGTGCCCGCAGCAGGTCCACGGCCCGGCCGAGCGGGTCGCGGAGCCGGGCGTAGTGGGAGGTGGTGCCGTCGCCCGGTACCAGTGAGCAGTTGTCGACCTCGTTGTGCACCTCGACGTAGGCGACCTGGTCGGTCAGGCCGCGCTCGGTGAGGAAGTCCAGCAGTCCGGCGAGCGCTTCGGCCATCACCTCGGCTCGGTCGGGCCCGGGGATCTCGGCCAGGGCGCGGTGCCATGCGTCGGTGTCGGCGAAGCTCGGGGACTGCTGGTACTCCCATGAGGACACGATCACCCGGCAGTTGTGCCGGGCGGCCGCCTCGAACAGGTCGACCAGCCGCCTCAGGCCGTCCAGCGGGTAGCCGCCGCTGACGTTGTACCAGCGGGTGTGCTGTCCGAACTGTTTGCCCAGGCCGCGGACGTGCAGGGACTCCGGGTCCGGGACGCGTCCGGAGAAGAGCAGAAAGGGCATGGCGCAGATCCGGACGGTGTTGAAGCCGCGATCCACCGTCTCGGCGAAGGCGCGGTCGAGGTCGGCGAACGGCTCGCCGGGTCCTGCCTGTGTGTACCAGCTGAAGTCCCACAGGGTGATGGCGAGCCGATCGGTGTTCTCGCCCGTAGTGGCCTGTCGGTGTGCGGTCATGAGGTCACCCGTCGTTCGCGTGAGGTGAGGAATGGTGGCGGGGCCGGCGCCGGTGCGAGCAGGGCTGTCCTGGTCAAGGCGCTGTTGTGCCATCAGCCGCGCTCAGGCGGCTGCAGGTCACCACGCTACATGAATTCATTATTTATGAATATTCCCTTGACGGTGCTCGCGGAGCTGATCAGGCTCTTGGGGCATTGGACACGTGCGTGCCGCTCAGCCGCCGTGCGAACCCAGTCCGCCGCGCGGACGGTGACCGAGGGAGTTCTCCGTCATGACCGATCTCATCCACCCGCAACACGGGCGTGCCCGGACGGCCGCCCACCCGTCCCGGCGCAGTGTCGTCGCCGCGCTCGGCGCCGTCGGCTGCGTCGCCCTGCCGGCCTGGCCGGACACGGCGCGGGCCGCGGAGGGTGCGGCCTCGGCGGCGTCGGAGGGCCCGGTGCTCGACACCCATCCGGCTACCGAACCGTCCGGGACGCACGTGCGCGAGGTCGCCGGCACCAACGTGGTCTTCCAGTACGGTGCGGTGCTCCCCGCGTTCGACGGCTGGCGCACGCATGAGCCCACCCGCGAGTACCTGTCTCTGGACAAGCGCTGGCGCTTCTGCTTCGACCCCGGTAACAAGGGGCTCGGCGAGGGCTGGCAGTCTCCGCGCTTCGACGACCGGGCGTGGGGCGGCATCGACGTCCCGTCGGCCTGGGATCTGCTCGACACGCCCGGATTCGCCTCGGAGACCGCCACCTTCGGCAAGGGCACCGCGTTCGCCGACGGGTACGCCTGGTACCGCACCACCGTCGACGTTCCCAGTTCCTGGCGGGCCCGCCATGTGCGCATGGCCTTCCTGGCCGTCGGCTACAGCGCCGAGGTCTGGCTCGACGGCACCCACCTCGGCAAGCACGAGGGCGCCAATTCCCCGTTCGCGCTTCCGGTGGGCAAGGCGCTCAAGCCGGGAACCCGGCAGACGATCGCGGTGCGGGTGTTCCGCAGGGCGACCTTCACCGACTACACGGCCTCGCCCGGGCAGCCGGTCACCGACGACTATGAGATCCCGTACAAGCCGGTCGACTACTGGCCTTACGCGGGCCTGACCAGGTCCGCCTGGATCGAGGCGGTTCCGCGGGTCACCATCGCCAAGCTGCTCGTGACCGGTGCGAACGGGAGACTCGAGGCACGGGCCGTGATCGAGAACCACGGTCCCTCCGACTTCGACGGTTCTCTGACGCTGGATCCCGGCCGCGCAAGCGGCGCGCGGCCCACCGTGGTCACGGCCCGCATACCGGCCCGGTCGGCCGGCGTCGTACGCGTCTCGGTCCCCGTGCCCCGCGCGCCACGGTGGAGCCCGGCCTCGCCGCACACGCTCACGGCCCGCGCCACCCTGACCGCCACGAAGCCCGGGGGGCCGCGTGTGGACACCCTGTCCACACGCTATGGCGTGCGTGACCTGTCGGTGGCGGACGCGCAACTGCGGCTGAACGGCAAGCCCCTGTTCCTCAAGGGCCTCAACTGGCACGAGGAGACCGGCGCGCACGGCAGGGCCATGACGCGCGCCGAGTACGACAAGGAGCTGGGCCACATCACGGAAGTGGGTGCCAACTTCGTCCGCAACTGCGTCTACAACCGTCACCCCTACGTCTACGACTGGGCGGACGAGCACGGTGTGCTGGTGATGGACGATGTCGACACCATGTGGCTCAACACAGCCCAGGAGAAGCTGCAGACCGAGCGCTACGGACTCGCCCGGGCCTTGGCCCTGACGATGGCATGGAACCAACACAACCATCCGTCGGTGATCCTCTGGTGTCTGCAGAACGAGTCGGAGATCGACGCCGACGGCGGCCCCGTCTACCGCGCATGGCTCGCCGACATGAAGGCGGCCGTGAAGGCGGTCGACGTCACCGCACGCCCCGTGACGTGGGCATCCAACACAAGCAACGACCCCGCCTTCGACCTCGCCGACGTGATCGGGTTCAACGAGTACTTCGGCTACTTCTACGGCAAGGACGCCGACCTGGGCCCGACGCTGGACTCGGTGCACGCGAAGTACCCCGGCAAGCCGATCCTGATCACTGAGAACGGCACCTGGTCGGAGGCCGGCAACCACGGCCCGAGCACCACCCAGGGCACCGAGGAGTGGCAGGCGGCGAGTTTCACCGCCCACTGGAACCAGGTGGCCGAGCGCAGCGACTTCGTCGCCGGCTTCACCTACTGGGTCCTGAAGGACTACAAGCAGCGGGCCGGATACAACCAGGACCACAACGGCATCTCCGTCATGGGCCTGCTCACCTTCGGCGAGGAGCGGCCCAAGCTCGTCCACGAGACGTTCCGGAAGGCGGCCAACCCCAGGTCGTAGGCGCCCGGCAAGACTGTGGCCTGTGTCCGGCGTCCCGCGCCGGACACAGGCCACAGTGTGTGTCAGCCCTTGACGCTGCCCTGGGTCAGACCCGACCGCCAGTAGCGCTGCAGGACGAGCATCGCGGCGGCCAGTGGAAGGATCGAGAGGAACGCTCCGCCCACCGTGAGCTGGTAGAGCTCGGGAGTGCGGTCGGCCGCCGTCTGCCAGGTGGTCAGGCCCAGGGTGATGGGGTACTTGCGGTCGTCGGAGAGCATCACCAGCGGCAGGAAGTAGTTGTTCCAGATCCCGACGAACTGGAAGAGGAAGACGGTCACCAGTGCGGGTGTCATCGTGCGCAGGACGAGGGTGCCGAAGATCCGCCACTCGCCGGCGCCGTCGACCCGTGCCGCCTCCAGCATCTCCGCCGGTACCGCGGCCTCCGCGTAGATCCGGCACAGATACACGCCGAACGGGCTGACCATGCTCGGGATCAGCACGGCCCAGTACGTGTTGGCCAGGCCCGCCTTGCTGAACAGCAGGTACATCGGCAGGGCGAGTGTGGTGCTGGGGAGCAGCACACCGGCGAGTACGGCCTTGAAGACGGCCTCCCGCCCACGGAACCGGTACACGGCGAGGGCGTATCCGGCGGCACCCGCGAGCAGCGTGGCCAGCGCACCGCCCACTCCCGCGTACAGGATGCTGTTCCACGTCCAGTTCCAGAAAATGCCGTCGCCGTAGGAGAAGACGTTCGCCAGGTTGTGCAGCCACTGCGGGTCGGAGAACCACAGTCCGAAGGTGCCGAAGAGGTCGGCGCTGCTCTTGGTGGAGGCCACCACCAGCCAGTAGACGGGCAGCAGGAAGTACAGGGCCGCGACGGTCAGCAGTGCGACCAGCAGGATCCGAGAGGGCTTCACTCCGCGGCGCGGCCTGCCGTCACGGCGTGCTCCGGCGGTCCGTGAAGCGAGGGCGGCGGCCACCGGCTTCTCGGCGGGGGGTGTGGACACGCTCACCGTGCATCCCTTCTTTCCTTGCGGTTCACCAGGCTGAGGAAGCCGAAGGACAGCACGCTCGCCACGAGGGCGAGGATCACCGACTCGGCCGCGGCGAGGTAGATGTTGTTGTTGGCGAACGCCTCGTTGTAGGCGCTCAGGTTCGGCGTGTACGCGTTGGTGACCGTCGAGGTCAGCGGCTTGATGACCAGCGGTTCGGCGAACAGTTGCAGGGTGCCGATGATGGAGAACACGCCGGTGAGGACGAGGGCGGGCCGGGCCAGGGGCAGCTTGATCCGGATCGCTGTCTGCCAGGTGCTCGCCCCGTCGATGCGCGCGGCCTCGTAGAGCTCCTGTGGGATCGCCTTGAGCTGGGCGACGATCACCAGCATGTTGTAGCCGGCGAACTCCCAGATCACGATGTTGGCGATCGACCAGAGCACGTTGTCGTATCCGAGGAAGTCAGGTGCGAGACCGACCTTGCCGAGCAGGTCGACGATGGGGCTCACCCCGGGCACGTACAGGAAGCCCCACAGGATCGACGCGATGACGCCGGGCACGCCGTAGGGCAGGAAGTAGGCGGCGCGCAGGATGCCGGCCCAGCGGTGGGAGAGCGTGTCGAGTGCCAGGGCCAGCGCGGTGGACAGGAGCAGCATCACGGGGATCTGCACGAGGCCGAAGAGCAGCACCCGCGCGAAGCTCTCCAGGAACGCCGACTGCTGCAGTGCGAGGGCGTAGTTGTCCAGCCCGGCGAAGCCGAGGGTGGCCGGGCCGAGGCCCAGCGGGCCGGAGCGGACCGGGGTGAGCAGGCTCTGGTAGACCGCGTAGCCGAGCGGGAGGACGAAGGTGAACAGGAAGAGGGCGACGAAGGGGAGCAGGAAGCCCCATGCCGCCCGGTCGGGGCGGGCGGAGCGCCGGCTGCCGCCCGGTGCGGACGTCGTCGTCCGGCTGATCGTGGTGCTCATCGCGCGCTCCTCGCCTTCAGGCCCTTGGCCAGCAGGTTGTCCACGGTCCGTTTCTGGACGTCGGCCAGCGACCCGGCGAGGCTGCCGTCTCCGGCGATGGAGGCGCCGAAGGCATCCTGGAGCTGGGCGAAGTCGGCGTCCGTGGTGGGGGACCACTTCCAGGAGGTGTCGATGGCCCGGTCGGAGGCGGTGAACACGTCGTTGTACCGCTGTCCGCCGAAGAACGGATCGGGCTTGTCGAGCGCAGAACCCCGGAAGATGCCCGTGGCGGCGGGCCAGCCGTAGCCCACCGAGATGTTCAGATCGACGGCCCGGCGGTCGGTGTTGAGCCAGTGCGCGAACTGGAGCGCCTCACGCGGGTGGCGGCTGCCCTGGAGGATCGCGGTGGACGATCCGCCCCAGTTGGCGGAGGCCTTCTGTCCCGCCTTCCACTGCGGCAACAGGGCGACCCGCCACTTGCCCGCGGTGCCCGGCGCGTTGCCGCGCAGCAGGGCGTCGCCCCACTGAGGTCCGACCCAGGCGGCGATCTTCCCGGTCTGGACGTGCTTGTACCAGGCACTGGACATGTCGGGTTCGACGAAGACGAGGTCGTCGCGGACCATCCGCTCCCAGTAGTCCGCGACCTCGCGGGAGAGATCGTCGTTCATGTCGACGACCCAGGTGTCGCCCTCGGTGCGCACCCACCGTGCACCGCGCTGCCAGCACATCGCGGCGAACCAGGTGGGCTGGTTGGGCGCGAATGCGCACAGCCGGGCACCGGTGCCGCGGGCCTTGACCACCCGGGCGGCCTCCTCGAACTCGGCCCATGTCGCGGGCGTTTCGATGCCCCACTTCGCGAAGAGGTCCCGCCGGTAGAAGAGACCCATCGGGCCGGACGCCTGAGGGACGGTGTAGACCTTGCCGTCGAAGACACCCTGCTGCCACTGCCACGGCACATAGCTGTCGCGCAGCTCGTCGGCACCGTACGCGCTCAGGTTCGTCAGGCCGTTGACCAGCATGAAGCCGGGAAGCTCGTGGTACTCGACCTGCGCCAGGTCCGGCGGGTTCCCGGCCGTCAGCGAGGAGTGCATCTTCTGGTAGCCGCCCTGCACGTTCGCGGGGATGGTCTGCATCTCGACCTGGATGTCGGGGTGCGTCCGGTTCCACAGGTCGACGGTCTTCTGCATAGGTACCCACGTCCAGAAGACCAACTTGACCTTCTGGCCGCGGCGCGTGGGTGCCTGCCTGGTCGTGCGGGCGGCTCCGACGGCCTCGCCGCAGGCAGTCAGAGCCGGGGCGGCGGCGAGAGCCGCGGCCGTTCCGGCCCCCCACCGGAGAACGGCTCTCCGCGATGGTGCTGAGGTGTCCATGTGTGTCCCTTTGTCTACGGCTTGCTCGCCTGGACCTGCCGCGACGACCTCCGACCACAGCGCGGCGCGGCTGACCATGCTGTGTGGTGTGCCGGTCAGTCTTGGAGGGCCGGAGCAGCCCCGTCAAGATATATGCATTATTAATTGAAAGAGCTATCGTGGGTCCGAGGCGCCGACTCATGGGGCCAGGTAGTCGAAGGGGAGAGCGCACGATGACGGGATGCCGCAGGATGGCGGGGCGCGTGGCGGTGATCACCGGCGCGGCGCACGGGATCGGCGCGGCCACGGCGCGCAGGCTCGCGGCCGAGGGCGCGGCGGTCGTGGTCACGGACGTGGACGACGCGGCGGGCAAGGCGGTCGCGGCAGGCATCGCGGACGACGGCGGGCTCGCGGAGTACGTCCGCTGCGACGTGACCTCGGCCGGCGACTGGGAGAACCTGGCCCGCCACGTCGAGGAGCGTCACGGTCGGCTGGACGTGCTGCACAGCAACGCCTTCGCCCAGCTGAACAAGCCCGCCCACGAACTGAGCGAGGCCGAGTGGGACGGCCAGATGGCCGTGCTGCTCAAACCGGCCTGGCGGGCGATGAAGACCTTCGCGGTCCCGCTCCGTGAAGCGTCGGGCTCCGTCATCCTCACCTCTTCCGTGCACGCGGTCATCGGCCTGCCGGGCCATGCCGCCTATGCCGCGGCGAAGGGCGCGCTGTGCGCGCTGGGGCGGCAGTTGGCCGTCGAGTACGGGCCGGACATCCGGGTCAACACCGTGCTGCCCGGCCCCATCCTCACCGCCGCTTGGGACGGGATACCTGAGGCCGACCGGGCGCTCAGTGTGGCGGCCACTGCGGCAAAGCGGTTCGGCATGCCGGAGGAAGTGGCCTCGGCCGTCGCCTTCCTGGCATCACAGGACGCCTCCTATGTGACCGGTGCGAGCCTGGTGGTCGATGGAGGATGGAGCGTCATGAAGGAGTCCTCGTGAACGGCGCACATCACGCGGCGCCTGGTGCGCGACACCCGCGAACAGGACCTGAGCGGAAACGGAGAACGTGGTGACCCTTCCCGGTAAGGGGCTGCATGGCCAGGCGGTGGAGGAGCTGGGGCGGCGCATCATCCGCGGCGACTACCCCCCGGGTTCCGTGGTGGACCCGGTCAAGCTCGAAGCCGAACTCGGCGTCAGTAAGACAGTGGTGCGCGAGGCGATGCGGGTGCTGGCGTCCAAGGGGCTGCTCGAATCGAAGCAGAAGCGCGGCACGACCATCCGGCCCCGGGCCGACTGGAACCTGCTGGACAGCGACCTGCTGCGCTGGCAGGGCAGCAGCGCTCCGACCGACGGTTTCCTGGAGGACCTCGCCGAGGTCCGCGCGATAGTGGAGCCCGCCGGAGCCCGGCTCGCCGCGTCCCGCCGCACACCGTCCGACCTGGACGCGATGCGGCAGGCGCTGGACGCGATGGCTGCGGCGGGGACGGACGCGGAGGCCATGGTCGAGGCGGACCTGGCCTTCCATCGTGCGCTGCTGGACGCCGCCCACAACGAACTGCTGAGCCGGATGGAGGTCGTCATCGAGGCCGGGCTGCGGGTCCGCGACCGGATCGTGCACGGCGCCCGGCACTTCTCCGACTCCATCCCGGTGCACCGGGAACTGCTGGACGCGGTCGAGGCGGGCGACCCGGACGCCGCCGTGGCCGCCGTCGGATCACTCCTCGCGCAGGCGTCCCAGGACCTGGCGGCCGTGCAGTCGCAGGACGAATTCGACGACGCCGCGACCGACACGATGCCGGAGGAAACTCCTTGAAGATAACCGGACTTGAGACGTTCCTGGTGGCTCCGCGCTGGCTGTTCCTGCGTATCGCCACCGACGAGGGCATCACCGGCTGGGGCGAGCCCGTGGTCGAGGGACGCGCCGACACCGTGCGCGCCGCCGTCCACGAACTGGCCGACTACCTCGTCGGCCGCGACCCGCTGCGCATCGAGGACCACTGGCAGGTCCTCACCAAGGGCGGCTTCTACCGCGGCGGCCCCATCCTCTCCAGTGCCGTCGCCGGCATCGACCAGGCACTGTGGGACATCGCCGGCAAGACGTACGGCGCCCCCGTGCACCGCCTCCTCGGCGGCCCGGTGCGCGACCGCGTCCGGATGTACGCCTGGATCGGCGGCGACCGGCCGAGCGACGTGGCGGAGCTCGCCGAGGAGCAGATGAAGGCGGGTTTCACCGCCGTGAAGATGAACGCCTCGGCCGAACTCGCCCCGATCGACACCCCGGCCCGCACCGCCGAGGTCGTCGAACGCGTCGCGGCCGTCCGCGAGGTGCTCGGCGACGAGCGGGACATCGCCGTCGACTTCCACGGACGTGTCTCCACCGCCATGTCACGCCGCCTGCTGCCGCTCCTCGAACCACTGCACCCGCTGTTCGTCGAGGAGCCCGTCCTGCCGGAGCACTCGGGCCACCTGCGCAGCCTGGTCGAGTCCACGAACATCCCGCTCGCGACCGGCGAACGCCTCTACTCCCGCTGGGACTTCCGCGAGGTACTGGCCAGCGGCATCGCCGTCGCCCAGCCCGACCTGTCGCACGCCGGCGGCATCTCCGAGGTCCGCCGCATCGCGGCCATGGCCGAGACGCACGACGTCGCCATGGCTCCCCACTGCCCCCTCGGCCCCATCGCCCTGGCGGCCAGCCTGCAGATCGCCTTCTCCGTGCCGAACTTCCTCATCCAGGAACAGAGCATGGGCATCCACTACAACCAGCAGTGTGACCTGCTGGAGTACGTGATGGACCCCGAGCCCTTCCGCTTCGAGGACGGCTACGCCGCCCGGGGGTCCCGCCCCGGGCTCGGCGTCGAGATCGACGAGAAGGCCGTACGCCGCGCCGCCGAGACCGGACACCGCTGGCGCAACCCCGTATGGCGGGGCGCCGACGGGGCGTTCACCGAATGGTGACCCACTCTCAGACCGCCCCGAACCTCGCACCACAGGAGAGCCGCACACCGTGAATCTCGTGGAATCACTCCGAGCACACCGCCTGCTGGCGATCGTCCGAGGCGACGACCCCCTCGCCGCCCTGGGCGCTGTGCTCACCCTCGCCGAGGAGGGCATCGAGGCCGTCGAGGTCTCGCTGACCACCACCGACGCATTGGCGGTGATCGAGCAGGCGCGCGCCCGACTCGGTCCGAACGCACTGATCGGCGCCGGAACCGTGCGCACGGTCGCCGACGCCGTACGCGCCGTGGACGCCGGCGCGTCGTATCTCGTCACGCCGGCACTCGTCGACGGCCTGGGATCGAGCGATGTCAGTGACGTACCCGTGCTGATGGGTGCCCTGACACCGAGCGAGATCGAGGCCGCCCTCGCGCGGGGAGCCGACGCGATCAAACTCTTCCCCGGCTCCCTCGGCGGACCGGGCTATCTGCGGGCCCTGCGCGACCCGTTCCCCGAGGTGCCCTTCGTCCCCGTCGGGGGAGTGGACGCGTCGGCCGCCCGTGCGTACCTGGGCCGGGGCGCCCTCGCCGTGGGCGTCGGCTCACCGCTCGTCGGGGACGCGGCGGACGGCGGCGACCTAGGTCAACTCCGTGTCCGTGCGGCCGAGTTCCGCAAGGTGGTCGCGGGGGAGGCGGCGTGACGGCATCGGCCGCGCCGGACGTGGTGACCTTCGGCGAGACGATGGCCGCGCTACGAGCCGGCGGCGCACTGCGGCTGGGCGGCAGTCTCGGACTGTCCATCGCGGGAGCCGAATCCAACGTCGCCATCGGCCTCGCCCGGCTCGGACACCGGGTGCGCTGGGCCGGCCGGGTCGGCGCCGACGAACTCGGCGCACTGGTGCTGCGCACACTCCGGGCCGAGAACATCGACGTCGGTCACGCGGTGACCGACGACAGCGGCCGGCCCACGGGACTGCTGCTGACCGAACCCCGCCTGGGCACCTTGACCCGCGTCAGCTACTACCGTGCCGGCTCCGCGGGGTCGGCCGTGTCACCGGCCGATGTGTTGCCCACGCTGACCCCCGGTACCCGTGTCCTGCATCTGACCGGCATCACGCCCGCGCTCAGCCCGTCGGCCGCCGAGGCCGCGGTCGCTGCCGCCACGGCAGCCCGTGACGTGGGCATCACGGTATGCCTCGACGTCAACTACCGGTCGCGGCTGTGGACCGCTGACCGCGCCCGTACGGCCCTGAGGCCACTCGTGGCCCGCACCGACCTGCTCATCGCCTCCGAGGACGAACTGTCGCTGGCACTGGAGCAACCCGCCGCGGACGAATCCGAGGGTGTGCGCAGCCTCTTGGCCGAAGGCGTCACCGAGGTGGTCATCAAGCGCGGCGCGCGCGGAGCGACCGCCTTCACCGCCCATGAGACGGCTGACCGCGCGGCTCGGCAGGTCAACGCCGTCGACCTGGTCGGCGCGGGGGACGCGTTCGTGGCCGGATATCTGTCGGGACATCTCGAAGGTGCCACCGTCCCGGCCCGCCTGCACAGGGCCGTCACCACCGCGGCCTTCGCCGTCGCCACCCGAGGTGACTGGGAAGGCCTGCCGACACAGGACGAACTCGCCCTGCTCGAGCAGCCCGACGGCACCACCATCCGCTGACGGAGGAGACCGACCGTGGCAGCTGCCGCAGAACCGACGACGACGGTCACCGTCCAGGGCGGTTACGAACTCGCCGAAGGGGGACGCCGGGTCGGCGACCGGTACGTGTACGTGGACATTCTGAGCGGTCGGCTCTTCGAACTGCGTGACGGAGCGGGCCAGGTACCGCGCCAACTGGCCCGGCTGGACGTGCCCCTCGGCGCGGTCGCCCCGGTACGCCACCGGCCGGACGCATGGATCGCCGCCGCGGGCACCGGCATCGCGCTGCTCACCGCCGACGGCGTGGTGGAATGGCTGGACCGTCCCGAGGACCGCACCCCGGTACCCAGCCGGATGAACGACGGCGTCGCGGATCCCGCCGGCCGCTTCTGGGCCGGCAGCATGGCCTACGACGGTACCCCCGGCGCGGGTTCGCTGTACCGCACGGATCACGACGGTACGGTCGTCCGGGTGCTGGACGGCCTGACCATCGTCAACGGCCCGGCGTTCACGGCCGACGGCAGGACCTTGTACCTCGCGGACAGTGCCGCCGGAATCATCCACCGCTGCCATGTCGACCCTGCGACGGGTGACCTCACCGGCCCGGAGACCCTCGTCCGCTTCCGCAGCGATGAGGGCAGCCCCGACGGCATGACCGTCGACGACGAAGACTGCCTGTGGGTCGCGATGTGGGGCGGCGGCACGGTCCGCCGCTACGATCCCACCGGCCGTCTGCTCCACACCCTTACGGTGCCCGCTCCGCAACCCACCTCCGTGTGCCTGCACCCTTCGGACTTCCGCATCCTGATCACCACGGCCCAGCACGGGCTCAAGGACCCGACACCGGCCTCGGGAGCGGTGCTCAGCGCTCCCGCACCGGCCAAGGGACGGGAAGCCTGCTCCTGGCACGGGGAGATCCCGGCCCCGCGACAGAGTCCCCACGGCGGATGATGCGGACGCCGCTGGTCGACACGTCGCTCGGCTCCCGGATGTCGAGTGGGCCCGCTCCACCCGCCGGCTTCGAGCTTCCGTTCCATGTCGAGCGGATGTGTGGAAGTCCGCGGCCACGCCGGAGAACGCCTCGATACGTACAGACCCCGAACTCACTGATCCATGTTGCTCAGCAGCCCGGTCCGGTCACTGTGAGCGGACGTACTGCCGGTTCGAGCAGCGACAAACTCCGCTGCTGCGCGTCGAGGGCGACGCGGATGCCGACCGGCATAGGCAGATTCGGGCCGGCATGCCCGAACTCGACGTTGCCCAGGACCGGGATGTCACGGTTGCCCAGGTCATCGAGGACGATCTCCTGCAGGTTCGGGGACTCGTCGGGCGAGCCGAGTCCGTCGATCGCGTACGGAACGCCCACGACCATGCCGGCTATTCGATCGAGGATGCCGCAGTGCCCCAGCACCTGCAGATAGCTCCACACATGCGATGCCTGGCCACCCGTCTCCCCCCCCCAGAACAGCACCGCGCCGTCGAACCATTCGACCGGCAGCGCGTAGGGCGGCGCCTGTGTCAGCACGATGCGATTGATCACCCCGCCGATCAGTCGGCCTTCGGCGCGACCGGCACGCCAGCACTCCCATCACGGTGTGGTTGGCAGCGCACCGATCGGTTCCGTACCGGTCAGCAGCCTCGAGTAGAGTTTCTCAAGCGCAGCTTGGAGTGCTGCGGGCGTGGTCTGCCAGTGTCCGCCGAGTCCGGACGTGGCCAAGTCGGCATGGAATCCGACCAGCCCCGTGCGCGCATAAAGCACCTTGTCGGCCGCGAGGCTGTCGGGTTTCGTGCGCGGCCGGCCCGGACCGCCCCGCGGAACACGGATCTTCGTCAGCACCGTCTGGAACTGGGTGCAGTCCGCCCGCTGTCCGCCGGTGACGACCAGGGACAGCGGGCGGCAGCGGCCGTCCGCGCTCAGGTCGAGTTTGCTGGTGAACCCGCCCCGCGAGCGGCCCAGGCCCTCACCTCCTGCACCACCTCCACCAGCCGGGCGAGCAGGCTCTGCCACGGCGTTTCGCCCTGGTGTTCTGCCGCTTCGGCCCCCTTTGACGCGGGCGGGGGTCCCGTCCGGGCACCGGCCGTGTGCTGATGGGCCCGCACGATGGTGGAGTCCACCGAGATGTCCCAGTCGATCTCGCCCGCGGCGTCGGCGGCGGCCTGGACCTGCTGCAGCAGACGCTCCCACGTGCCGTCGGCCGACCACAGCCTGTGGCGTTCATACACGGTCTTCCATGGGCCGAAGCGCTCGGGAAGATCCCGCCACTGCACCCCGGTCCGCACCCGGTGCAGGAGGAACGGCCGCAACTGTTCCCACTCGGCATCCGTCAGATCGCCCCGCCCCATGCCCACAACAACGATCCGAGCACGGGGCGGTCACATGATCGCCCGGACAGCTCCTAGTCACGGCGGACCGCACGACCGGCCCGTCTCTCGCGTAGGGCCCGTGGTGTCCGGCGGCGCCGCGGGCGCGGAGCGTGCTTCGCCGAGGTCCTTGTTCGTCACCGAACGTCGCCTTCCCTCGCTTTCCGCTCACGGTGCGATCCGCCGGCGTAGGCGAAGCGGCGCCGGGTGTTATTGAATGAGGTGTGCGGTCAGGAATCTCGGGGCCCTGTCGCCCGGGTTCTGGTACGGCCCCGGCGCTGTGCCGGGGTTGGCGAGCGAGCTGAGAGAGCCGCATGGACTCCACCCCCTCCCCCTCGTCCGCGTCGCCGTTCGACATGGTCAGCGGCGCCTTGGGGCGGTACATGCCACGCGGCGGGACGGCAGCGGCCGCCGGTTCTGCCGACCCGCAGGGCGACAGTGCCGCCCGCCGGCGCGTGCACGCCGATCCGACCCCCGGCCGGCAGGAGCAGATCCTCGGTGCGGTCAACCTGGACCGGGATCTCAGGATCACCCGCTGCAATCTGGACGCCCCCGTCTTCGCGGGGGTGGAGGCCGTGACCGGGGGCTCCTTCGTCGATCTTCTGCCGCCCTGGGACGTACCGACGGTCACCCGGCGGTTGCGGCAGGTCCTCGAGACCGGTGAGCCGCATGTCGCCCGGGTCCAGCGCCTGCGGCGCGGTGACGGGTCGGAGCTGGTGGTCTCGATGAGCATCCTGGCCGCCGCGGCGCCTCAGGAGGGCCTGACCGTCTCCCTGATCGCCATGGCCAGGAGGCTGCACCTGTACGCCGCCGAGACCGCGATCGGCACCTCGCTGGACATCGGCGAGACCGCCCAGTCGCTGGCGGAGTCACTGCTGGCCTGGGGAGACGTGGCCGCCATCGACCTCGACCTCGCCGTGTGGACGGGCGAGGTGGTCACCGAGCAGCCGCAGCGGCGCATCCGGCTGCGGCGGGCGGCCCTGGTGCCGGACCGGGTGTGGCCCGACGGCTACGTGACTCCGGGCGACGATCTTCCCGGCGATGCGAGTCGCCTGCTGTCGCAGGCGATACGGCGTGACGACGCCGCGCAGGCCATCGTCCTGTCCGACCGGGCGGCCATCGAGCGGGTCCTCGGCAGTCCGCGGCTGGTACGTGCCCTGGTGCCCGGTGACCGGGCGGCGGGTGTGGCGTACATACCGCTGGTTCTGGACGGCGCGCCGCCCGTCGTTCTGGGTGTGGCGGAGGTCTGGCGGCGGGAGGACCGCCCCTTCCACGACAGCGAGCTGCTCGACCTCCAGGAGCTGGTGGCCAGGACCTCCCACCACGTCGACCTGGCCCGTCAGCACCAGCGCGAGCACACCCAGGTGCTGGCGTTGCAGCGCCGACTGCTGCCGCGGTCCGGCGGCGACACCATCGAGACCGCCAGCGTCTACCAGCCCGCCACCCCCGACAGCGCGGGCGTCGGCGGTGACTGGGTGAACAGCTTTCCGCTGCCGGACGGCCGTACGGCGCTGGTGGTCGGCGACGTCGTAGGGCACGGACTGGGGGCCGCGGCGACCATGGGGCAGCTGAGCATGGAGGCCCGCGCGCTGCTGTCCGCGGGGCTGGCGCCCAACGAGGTGCTGGAGCACCTGGACGAGACCGTGACGCTGCTGGACGACACGGAGTCCGGGCTGGCTGCCGGATACAGCGCCCTCGGGTCGACCTGCTGCATAGCCGTCTACGACCCGGTCAGCCATCGCGTGGCGCTGTCCAGCGCCGGCCACCTCCCTCCGGTCCTGGTGCCCCCGGAGGGCCCCGCCGGCCCGGTCGCGGTCAGCCCTCACCCCGGGCTGGGCGCCGAGTTCGCGCTGCGGGAGCCGTTCGGGGTGCACGCGTTCGCCGTACCCCCGGGCTCGCTGCTCGCCCTCTACACCGACGGCCTGGTGGAGGATCCCGCCCTCTCGATCGACGAGGGCATCGACAGGCTGGCGGACGCCGTGTCCACGGTGCACCCCTGGGATGCCCTGCAGCAGGCCGCGCGGCGCGTGGTCTCCGATCTGGCGCCCGTGCGGCGGCGCGACGACGTGACCCTGCTCCTCGCGCGCATGATCGGCTACCGCAAGGGCGACACCGCGACCTGGCGGCTGCCCGCCCGCGGTGACGCGGCCGCCCGGGCCCGCACGCTGGTCTCCGCGCTGCTGGTGCGATGGCGCGTCAGAGCCGACACCCGGGACAGTGTGCTGCTGGTGGTGAGCGAGCTGGTCGACAACGCGGTCCGCTTCGCCGACGGACCCATCACGATACGGCTGATCAGGGCCGGTCACGGGCTGCTGTGCGAGGTGGGTGACACCGGCAACGGCAGGCCCCGGCTGGGCCGGGGCGGGCTCCTCGACGACGGTGGTCGCGGCCTGCACGTCGTGCACGGACTCACCACCCGGTGGGGGGTGCGGTGGACGGACACCGGCAAGGTGGTCTGGGCGTCGGTCGCGAGGTGACGCGGCCGCCGGTGGCGGTACGGGGCAGGAGGGGCGGTACGCGTGTGGCGCGAGCTCGCCGCGCTACAGCCACTCCCCTTGCAGCGCGGTGGCCGTCAGGCCCGGGGCCGCCGCGTACAGGACGGCGCGACTGCCCGGTTCCTGCCCGGCGTCGTGCGCCCTGCGCAGGATGTCGAACACGGCGGCACCTCCGCGGTTTCCGCTGGTGTAGCTGTCCCGGCTGTAGTCCAGCAGCCCCGACGGCCACCCGTCGGGCATCGTCTGCTCCATGTACTCCAGCACGCGCGTCCCGCCGGGGTGCGCGAGCAGAACGTCGGGGTGCCAGGAGTCGGGGTCGTCCTGGTAGCGGACGCGCAGCCACTCCCACATCGCGGTGACCGTCTCCTGTACGGCGCGCGGCCCGCGCCGGTCCATCACGAAGTGGGTGCCGTCCTCCCGTGTCTCCAGGCGGTGCAGGTCCTGGGTGCCGGGCAGGGTGTGGTGCCAGGCGGCGTCAAGGCGCAGCACCGACTCGGGCCTCGGACGGCCGGTGACCACCGCGGCGACCGCGGTGTCCGCGAACAGCAACCGGACGATCAAGGACTCCAGAGTGTCGTCCGCGGGCTGGTAGGTCGTGCTCAGCGCCTCCGCGATCACGACCAGGACCACCCGGTCGGGGTCCGCGGCCACGAGGTCCGCCGCCAGCGCCAGGGAGCGGGTCCCGGCGACGCAGGCCCACTGCGTGGCCGGCAGCAGCATGACGTCGCCCCGGAGCGGGAGCTCGTTGGCCAGGGCGACGTCCAGCCCCGGCAGCGCCGGGGTGGTGGAGTGGCTGGTGATCAGGCAGTCGACGTCGGAGGCGTCCAGCCCGGCGATCTGCAGGGCCCCGCGTGCCGCGCGCTCCCCGCCGGACCGCACGGCAGCCCAGGCCGGCGCGGTGCGCTCCTGGACGGTCTGCGGCGCGGGTATCGCCTCCAGGGCGGCGATCACCCGGTCCACGTCCTGTTCGGTGAACCCGTCACCGGCCAGGGCCTCCCGGGCCGGGCCTATGCCGGCAGCGGGCAGGGCGCTCCCGTTGCCCGGGGCGACGGCGGTCTCCAGCGGCAGCATCCACCCGCGGGATGCGATGCCCGTGCTGGCCGCGATGCTGTCGATCCGCGGCGCCCACGGCGCGTGCGGGTGCCGGTCGCGCACTTCCGCCACGATCTGGCTGGTCTTCACGGTGTGCTCGCCGTGGATCACGGCAGGCGGGCACAGGTATGCGGCCATGGTTGGCACCTTTCTCGGGGGAACGAGGCAGAACATCACGAAGGCTGTGTCATGGATCACTTGGGCACGGCGCATCCAAGTCCATGGCGGCGCGCTCTACTTCGTGCTTCTGCGTCCGCATCGAGAATGGACGCTAAAGGGACATTTGCGCTGTGACCTGGGCAACTTAGGTGGTTTTTGCCATGCGTGACACGGCGCACACCGCGCAGGGGAAAACAGTTGGACATGTCCTGGGCTGTCCATGACCATTCGTGCTGTGACAGACAAAGCCGAACGCCGGACCTCAGTCCCCACGAGCACGAAGTCCGTGCGATTTGTCGAGCTGTCGGGTACGGCCATGAGCGCGTTGCTGAAGGACGACCTGGATCGGGCAAGTACCGAGGCGGGTGTCGCTCTCCCCGAGTACTTCGTCACCGACCGGGCGAAGTGGGTGTGGCGGTATCGCGTCAACCAGCTGGCCTCGGACCCGGGTTGCGCGGGGTGGCTCACGCAGATCGTGGTAGCCGAGCCGGAGGGCGTCGTCGTGGGGTATGCCGGGTTCCATGGGCCGCCGGACGACGCGGGCATGGTGGAACTCGGTTACTCGGTGGTCCCCGAAAGCCGTCGTCAGGGCTACGCCCGGGCGATTCTGGCCGCGTTGGTGCGGCGGGCCGCCGCCGAAGCCAGGGTCAGGATCGTGCGGGCGACGATCAGTCCGGACAACACCGCTTCCCTGGCCACGATTTCCGGGTTCGGCTTCGTGGAGGTCGGAGAGCAATGGGACGAGGAAGACGGCCTCGAACTCATCTTTGAGGTTCCTGCCTGACCGAGCTGCCGCTGCGGCATGTCGCGCGTGGTCAGCCCGTCGGCGTTCGCGGGGGAGTGCGTGCGGCGATGAGGGTGATGTCGTCGCGCGGGTCGCCGAGATCCCGGGCGAGTTTGGCGCACAGCTCGGACAGCGGCAGGTGGTGATGCGTCATGACGTGCCGGCGCAGGCGGGCCATGCCCTCGTCGAGGGACTGGGTGCGGGATTCGACCAGGGCGTCGGTGTAGAGCAGGAGGGTCGCGTCGTCGGGCAACTCGGTGTCGGTGGTGGGGCGCTCGGTGGTGGGGCGCAGTCCCAGGAGCATGGCGCGTGCTCCGGTGAGGTAGCCGACGTCGTCGCCGGTGATCAGCAGGGGTGGGGGGTGGCCCGCGACGGACCAGGATGCCTGCCAGGCCCCACTGGTGCTCCGGCGCAGGCGGGTGAGGATCGCGGTGGCGGAGTCGGCGAGGGTCAGCCGGGCCTGGGCGGTGTCCAGACGGCGCAGGATCTGGCCGGGTGCCTCCTCGGGGCGGTCGACGACCAAGGTGCGGAGCATATTGCGCAGTTCGCTCATGCGGGAGGCGGCCTGGATGTCGTGTCCGGTGACGTCCCCGATGACGAGGACGAGGTCGCCGTCGTGGAGCAGGAAGGCGTCGTACCAGTCGCCGCCGACCTCCGCCGTGTGCTGGGCCGGCTGGTAGTGGGCGGCCAGTTCGATGCCCGGCACATCGGGCAGGTCGGTGAGCAGGGCGCGCTGCAGGGCGGTCGCGATATCGGCCTGGGCGGCGTGCAGGCGGGTGTTGTCCAGGCCCAGGCTGATGCGACGGGCCACCTCCTCCGCCAGGGCGCGGTCGGCGGCGTCGAAAGGCGGGCCTGCCGGTGCGCGGGTGAGGGTCAGTGCCCCGAAGGTGGTGGCGCGCAGCCGCAGCGGAATGACGAAGGCCTCCTGGGCCTGCACCACCGACATCAGGTCGTTTTCCTCGGGCGGCGCGGGTGTCAGGTCCGTCAGGTGCCGGGTGGTGCCTCCCTGCATGACGAGGCTGACGGCCGTGTGGTGGGCGGGGTGCCGCGGCAGCACCTCGCCCTGGTCGGAGAGGGCGGCGGGCAGGACGCCGGCGACGTGGTGGGCGCCGGCCGCGCGGCGGTAGCCATGACCCTCGGCCAGGTCGATCAGCGCGGTGTCCGCGAGGCGGGGCACCAGTTGGCGCACGAGACGGTGCAGCGCCTCGTCGGTGTCCAGGGTGCTGGTCATGGCGAGTGTCAGCTCGCCGAGCCAGGTGGCCTCCGCCAGATCGTATTCGGCCTGCTCACGCATCGTCTCGCTGTGCGCGTACCGCTCGGCGCGGCGGCCCTCCCGCTCCCGTTCGGCCGTCGCGTCGTGGAACACGACGACAGCGCCCTCGCCACCTCCGAGCTCAGCGGGCAGCGGAGCCGCGGTGCACCACACCTGAAGCGGCGTGCCGTCGGCGCGCCGGAGCACGGCGCGGTGGCCACCGGTCCGCCTGCCCGGCGCGACATCCTTCGGAATCGGCCGCTGCGCGGGCACGGCGGCGGTCTCCGGGGCCGACGGGTGCAGGGCGCGGTGGGCGTCGACCCCGACCAGGGCGCCCGGCTCGTAGCCCAGCAGATGCTCCGCCCACGGGTTGCAGGCGATCACCCTGTGCTTGTCGTCCACGGCGTACACACCGGCTTCCACCGAGGCGAACAGCGCCGACATCAGTGCCTCGTCCACACCCACCCCAACGAGCTTCTTCCGCGGGTCGTCACCGGCACGGGGCCTCGCACGCCGCAGGAACGCCCGGGAAGACCTCGACGGCCGTGCTCAGCCCCGTCAGCTCCAGCAGCCGGCGCACCTGCTCACCCGGGGCAGCCAGACGCAGCGTCCCGCCGAGCGCTCCGACCCGCCGCGCCCCGTACACCAGCACGCTCAGACCGGACGAATCCATGAACGACACCTGCTCCAGATCCAGCACGATCCGTGCCTGGTCCTCGACGATCAGCGCGTCCAGGGCTTCACGCAGCGCCGGGGCCAGCGCCCGGTCCAGCTCGCCGGTGAGGACCACCACCGCCCACCCTCCACAGTCCTCGGAGCGTCGTACGCCGTGCACCGGAACCATGGAGGTTCCTCCTCACTGTGGAATCCCCTCATCATCGCACCGGACAGCGGCCTCGCTTGACCTTGCCCTCCGGGGCAGGGTTTAGCGTGCGAGCAGCGAGGTGAGCGAGATGAGGATCAGTGAGCTCGCACGTCGGGCCGACGTGACGACGAAAGCAGTGCGGTACTACGAGTCCCTGGGGCTGATCACGCCCGGGCGTCTCGGCAACGGCTACCGGGACTACGCGGAGGACGACGTACGTCTCGTACGGGAGATCAGGGTCCTGCACCGGCTTGGCATCCCGGTCGAGAGCACCCGGCCCTTCCTGGAGTGCCTGGCCGCCGGGAGCCCGTACGCCGACGACTGCCCCGCCTCACTCGCCGCCTACCGGGCGGCCATCGACGAGCTCACCGAGCGGATCGAGGCACTGAGCGCCCGCCGCGCGACGCTGATCACCAACCTGCAGGCCGCGGCCCACCGGGGCAGCGGTGCCGCACCGCCCGAGACCGCCGGGACACCGGGTGGGCACTGTCTGACCCTGCCCGCGGAGCTGCCCGTCCCCGAGGACGACGGTGCCGCCGCCCACCTGCCCGGCACGAGAATGCCGCCCCTGGCGCTGCCGAACACCGCGGGCCGGGCGGTCCGGCTGGACGCGCTCGGGCCCCGGCGCACGGTGATCTACATCTACCCCCTCACCGGACGCCCCGGCACCGACCTGCCGGAAGGCTGGAACTCCATCCCCGGCGCCCGCGGCTGCACCCCCGAGGCATGCGGCTTCCGGGACCACTTCCAGGACCTCCTCGAAGCCGGCGCCGGCCGTGTCCACGGGCTGTCCAGCCAGGGCACCGACTACCAGAACGAGGTCGTGGAGCGGCTCGGCCTGCCCTTCGACATGCTCTCCGACCCCGCCCTCGGTCTCGCCGACACCCTCGGACTGCCCACCTTCGAGGCCGACGGGGCGAGACTGTTCAAGCGGCTGACACTCGTCGTCCGCGACAGTGTGATCGAGCACGCCTTCTACCCGGTCTTCCCGCCGAACGAGCACGCCCGGCAGGTCCTGGCCTGGCTGCGCGAGAACCCTCCGCCCACGACGTGACGAACCAACCCGTACCGAGGAGTCCTGCCATGTTCCGCGGCCTCAGCGCCTTCCCCCTCACGCCCACGACGGAAGAAGGCATCGACGAGCGGGCGTTCAGCGCCCTCGTCTCCCGCCTCGCCGCAGCGGGCGTCGACTCCATCGGCGCCCTCGGCTCCACCGGCGGCTACGCCTACCTCACCCGCGAGCAGCGCGCCCGCGTGGCGAGGCTCGCGGTCGAAGCCGCCGACGGCGTCCCGGTCATGGCCGGCATCGGGGCCCTGCGCACCTCGGAGGTACGCGCCGTCGCCGAGGACGCGCAGATGGCGGGCGTGTCCGCGGTCCTGCTCGCCCCGATGACGTATCAGTCCCTCACCGACGACGAGGTGTTCGGCCTCTACGAGAGCGTCAGCGGTGAGCTGTCGGTGCCGCTGTGCGTGTACGACAACCCCCGCACCACCCACGTCCACTTCACCGACGAACTCCACGGCCGTATCGCCGGGTTGCCGAACGTGGCCGCGGTCAAGATTCCGCCGGTGCCCGACGACCGGGAGGCCGCGCGACAGCGCGTCGCGGCGTTGCGGGCGCTGCTCCCGGACACGGTCAGTATCGGTGTGAGCGGCGACTGGACGGCGGCCACCGGACTGAACGCCGGATGCGACGCGTGGTACTCGGTCACCGGCGGCCTGTTCCCCGCCACCGCCCTCGCCCTCACCCGGGCCGCCCAGGCCGGCGACACGGCCGGCGCCACGGCTCACTCCGAGCGGCTGGAGCCCCTTTGGGAGTTCATCCGCCAGTACGGCGGCCTGCGGGTGATGTCGGCGGCCGCCTCGCAGCTGGGTCTCGCCGCCGAGCCGAATCTCCCGCTGCCCCTGCGGGGCCTGCCCTCCGACGCCCGACGCCGACTGGTCACCGTCCTGGAGAACCTCGGCCTGGGAACGAGTGCGTGACCTGCCTACTTGAGTTCGGCGGGGTTGCTCACGCACAATGCCAGGCATGACCGCTGCCGCCGACATCCTCGTGGGACGACTGCACGTTGATCTGTGCCGCCAGTCCAGCGCGACCTGTCGCGGCTGACGACCAAGAGCCCATGAGTTCCCCGGCGGCGTAGGGCCACCGGGTCGTCAGCCTTCGCGCGTCCGCGTCCCCCACAGCAGCATGCGCACCGGTCAAGGCTGCGGCCATCCCAACTTTCACGCGCCCTTGCGTGCTCCGACGCGTCCCTGGACGTACGTCCCCGCGTCGGCATGCCCGCACGCCGTCTCCGCACCCCACTCGGAGCCACATGTCCGCGCATGCAACCCAGACACCGGAAGCCCAGAAGCCGGAACAAGAAGCCCCCGCTCCCTCCCGGCTGAGGACCGTGGTGCTCGCCAGTCTGCTGGGCACCACCGTTGAGTGGTACGACTTCTTCCTCTATGCCACGGCCGCCGGGCTCGTCTTCGACAAGCTGTTCTTCCCCACGACCAACGGCACGGTCGGCACGATGCTGTCCTTCGCGACGTTCGCCGTGGGCTTCGTCGCCCGCCCCGTGGGCGGTCTGCTCTTCGGGCACATCGGGGACCGGATCGGCCGTAAGCACACCCTGGCCTTCACCATGGGGCTGATGGGCGTCTCCACCGCCCTGATCGGTCTGCTGCCCACATATCAGCAGGTCGGCATCCTCGCGCCCGCGCTGCTGCTGGTCCTGCGGGTCGCGCAGGGCGTCGCGCTGGGCGGGGAGTGGGCCGGAGCGGTGCTGCTCGCGGTGGAGTACGGGCCCGACGGCCGCAAGGGCCGGTTCGGCAGCTGCCCGCAGATCGGGCTCGCCCTCGGACTGGCCCTGGGGACCGGCGTGTTCGCGCTGCTGAGCGACGCGCTCAGCGACGAGGCGTTCCTCGCCTACGGGTGGCGGATCGCCTTCCTCGTCAGCCTGGTGCTGGTGGTGGTCGGGCTGGCCGTGCGGCTGAAGATCGACGAGACGCCGGCGTTCCGAGCCGTACGCCGTCTTCAGGAACTGCCGCGTTCCGCGCCGCTGGTGGAGCTGATGCGTGCGCCGCGGGCCCGTCGGCACGTCCTGCTCGGGATGCTCGCCCGGTGGGGCGAGGGGGCCGCCTTCAACACCTGGGCCGTCTTCGCCATCACCTACGCGACCGGAACGCTGAAGCTGGACCGTACGCCGGTGCTGCTCGCGGTCACCGCCGCGGCGCTGGTGATGGCCGTGCTGATACCGGTGTCCGGGGCTGCGGTCGACCGGCGCGGGGCCCGCCGGGTCTACGTCACCGGCATGGCCGCGTTCTCCGTCTCGGTCTTCCCGGCGTTCTGGCTCTTCGGCACCGGCGGGACCTGGGCCTTCGCGGCGGCGCTGGTCGTGACGCTCGGGGTCGTGCACGCCTGGTTCTACGGCGCCCAGGGCACCCTGTTCGCCGCCCTCTTCGCCACCCCGGTCCGGTACACGGGCATGTCCTTCGTCTACCAGATGTCCGGCATCTTCGCGTCCGGCATCACCCCGCTGATCATGACCGCCCTGCTGGCACTCGGTTCGGGCAGCCCGTGGTGGGCCTGCGGCTATCTGGCACTGACCGGCCTGGTCAGTGTGTGGGCGACCGGCCGGCTGCGGGACGGGGATCTGCACGTCCCGACCGGTACGGCGTCCCTGGCGAAGGCCGACGAACTCCCGGCCCGGACCCGGCGTCCCGGCGCCGGCCGACCGTGATCGGAGACAGGATGAGCCCCGAATTCCTCTGGTACATCCCCAACACCGTCGAGCCGGGCCACCGCGGCGACGACACGACGACCGGCTGGGGTTCCATCGAGTTCTCCACCGACCTCGCCCGCACGGCGGAGGAACACGGCTGGGGCGGTGCGCTCATCGGGACCGGGTGGGGGCGGCCGGACACCTTCACCGTCGCCACCGCGCTGGCCGCCCGGACCACCACCTTCAAACCCCTGATAGCCGTGCGCCCCGGCTACTGGCAGCCCGCGCACTTCGCCACCGCCGCGGCGACACTCGACCAGCTCAGCCGTGGCCGGGTCCTCATCAACATCGTCAGCGGACTCGACAACCTGGCCGCGTACGGCGACACCCGCGGCGACCCCGCCCAACGGTACGCGCGCACCGAGGAGTTCCTGCGTCTCGTACGACGGCTGTGGACCGAGGAGGACGTGACGTACACGGGGGAGCACTTCCAGGTCGAGCGATCCACGGTGACGCCACGGCCGTACGCCACCGACGCGAGGGCGCATCCGACGCTCTACTTCGGCGGTGCCTCCGAGGCCGCCGAACGGGTGTCGGCGGCGGAGGCGGATGTGCAGCTCTTCTGGGGCGAGCCCCTCGACGGGATCGCCGAACGCATCGACCGGCTCAAGACGTTGAGCGAGCAGGTGGGCCGCCGGCACAAGCCCCTCGAGTTCGGGCTGCGGATCACCACGCTGGTGCGCGACACCACGGAGGAGGCGTGGCGGGCGGCCGAGGAGAAGACCGCGGCGATGGCGGAGGCCGGGGCGCGCGAGCTGACCTGGACGGGCAACCGCGGCACCGCCGTCGGACAGCGACGGCTCCTCGACCTCGCCGCGCGCGGCGAAGTGCTCGACACCTGCCTCTACACGACGCCCGGCAGACTCGGCGGTGGCGGAGCGGGAACCACCTGGCTGGTCGGCTCCGCCACCGACGTCGCCACGGCCCTGCACGCATACCGCAAGCTCGGCATCACCCACTTCGTGCTCTCCGACACGCCCTACAAACAGGAGACCATCCGAGTCGGCGACCAGCTCCTGCCCAGGCTGCGGGGCAGCGGATGAGGACAGGTTCGGGCGCGGTGGAATCAGCCCTCCCGTGCCCACGGCCGTAGCTTCTCCGGGTTGCGGATCGCCCAGATCCGGGTGACGCGTCCGTCGGAGACATCGAACGCGGCTACGGTCATCACGACGCCGGCACGCTGGGCCACCAGGCCGGGCACACCGTTGACCGACCGCTCCAGGAGTTCGAGCCCGGGAGCCTTGTCGGCGATGGCGACCATGTACTGGGCGATGCGCGTGCCGCCCTCGACCGGGCGCAGGACGGTGCCGACCAGGCCGCCGCCGTCGGCGGTCATCACGGCGGCCGGGTCGAGAAGTCCGACGAGGGCCGCGATGTCCTTCGTCTCCCATGCCTCTTTGACGTGCCTCACCACGTCGGCCCGGCCGTTCGTCGGCACCGGAGCGCGCGCGGCGCTCACCCGCCGGCGGGCGGAGGCCGCCAGCTGCTTGCAGGCGGCAGGGGTACGGCCGAGCACACCGGCGATCTCGGCGAACGGGTAGCGGAAGACGTCGTGCAGGACGAACGCCACTCGCTCGGCGGGCGTCATCGACTCCAGGACGACGAGGAAGGCCATGGTCACCGACTCGTCCAGGACGATCTGGTCGGCGGGGTCCGCGGGGCCGGTGGCGTCGGCGCCGCCCGCCTGGTCCCACTCGGTGCGGTCGGGCAGCGGCTCGGGCAGCCACGCGCCGACATAGCGTTCACGGCGCGCCCGTGCCGAGCCGAGCAGGTCCAGGCAGATGCGGCCGGTCACCGTCGTCAGCCAGGCGCCGGGGGACAGGATCTCCTCCTGCCGGCTGCGTGACAGCCCGTACCAGCGTGCGTAGGCGTCCTGTACGGCGTCCTCCGCCTCGGTCACCGAACCGAGCAACCGGTAAGCGACATTGATCAGTTGGCGTCGCTCGCCGGCTATCTCATCCGTTCTGGTCCCGACTGTCCCCATGGTTTCGGCCCCCCTCGCCTTACCTTTCGCGGGCCCGCGTCGTCGGGCTGGTGAGACCTTATCGATCTACCGCCCGACGGCGGGAAAAGGGGACTGTGACATGGCCACTCAGGTGACGGCGCCGGTGAACGCGCAGCGCACTTCCTCGTTCCTGCGGATCGCGATCGCCCTGCAGACCCTGACCATCTTCCTCCAGGCGGTCTCGGCCGGACTGCTGCTGACCTCGTCCTACGGGGCGATGCTGCACGATGTCGGAGCCCGGGTGACGTACGGGGCGTCGATGCTGTACCTCCTCGCGGCCGTGCTGGCGTGGAAGCCGGGCGGCGGCTCGCCCCGGCCTGTCCGGCACGCCACGGGTTTCCTCGTACTCGCCTCGGCCCAGGTAGTGCTCGGCATCGCGCACGTGCCGTCGGTCCATCTCCCTCTGGGCGTCCTGATGTTCGGTCTGAGCGTGCTGGCGCTGGCCCGGCGCTGAGGTCCGACAGCGGGCGGCCCCGAGCCGGAGGCTACTCGTCGGACAGCGTGAGGTCCGGGACCCGCCAGGCCGCGATCACGAAGGCGGCCAGGGACACCGCGGCGCCCGTGAGGAACACGATGCGCATCGATGCGACGTAGCCCTCAAGGAACGGCAGCGTCACGCTCGGGTCGAGGGCGCGCAGGAACGCGGAGTCCTCCAGGTCGACGCCGCCGTCGGGGCGGAGCACTCCCGTCAGGGCGTGCGCGTTGTCGGGCTGGGCCAGCAGCCGGCGGTAGCCCGGGTCCTGGCGGGCCTCGGCCAGCCGGTCGGCGATGCTGCCGGCCGCCGTGGTGAACAGGACCGACAGGAACGCCGCGGTGCCGACCGTGCCGCCGTTGGAGCGGAAGAAGTTGACCGAGGCCGTCGCCGCGCCCATGTCCGTACGGGGCACCTCGCACTGCGCGAGCGTGGTGAGCGTCTGCATCGACGCGCCGAGCCCGGCGCCCATCAGGGCCATGCCGAGCGCCGGGTGCCACAGCGGGCTGTCCGCCCGTAGCGTGGCGAAGACCAGCATCGCCGCGGTGAACGAGCCGACACCGGCGACGAGATGGACCTTGAACCGCCCCGTCCGGGCGATCATCCGGCCCGTCAGCATCGTCACCGCGAGGTTCGCGGCGACCGTGGGCAGGGTGGCCAGGCCCGCCGCGATGGGGCTCATCCCGCGCACGAGCTGCAGGTAGAGCGGCAGCGTCGTCATCGCGCCGAACATGCCGATGCCGACGACGAAATGTAGCCCGACGCCCAGCCGGAAGGTCCGGATGCGGAACAGGCGCGGCGGCAGCAGCGCGGCATCGCCCGACCGCCGCTCGACGACCAGGAACACGGCCAGGCCCGCCACACCGATCGCGTACATCGACAGGGCCAGGGGCGAGCCCCACCCCCAGGTACGGCCCTGCTCGGCGACGGTCAGCAGCGGCACGATGCCCACGGCCAGGGAGAGCGCCCCGGCGTAGTCGAGCCGGTGCCGCACCCGCCGGTGCGGGAAGCGCAGCACACGCATGATCGTCACCGCGGCCGCGGCGGCGAGCGGCACGTTGATCAGGAAGATCCAGCGCCAGCCGGCGATGCCGAGCAGCTCGGCCCGGTCCGCGAACGCACCGCCCACCAGCGGTCCGGCGATGCTGGCACCGCCGAACACGGCCATGAAGTAGCCCTGGTACCGGCCCCTCTCGCGAGGGGAGGTGATGTCGGCGATGATCGTCATCGCGAGTGACATCAGCCCGCCGCCACCGAGCCCCTGAACGGCGCGGAACGCCGCGAGTTCATAGATCGACGTGGCACATCCGCACAGCAGTGAGCCGACGGTGAACAGGGCGATCGCGGCGAGGTAGACGGGCCTGCGGCCGTGGATGTCGGAGAGCTTGCCGTAGAGCGGGGTCGCGAGGGTGGCGGTGATGAGATACGCGGTCGTCACCCACGCCTGGGCCGTCAGTCCGTGCAGATCGTCGGCGATGGTCCGCAGCGCGGACGAGACCACCGTCTGGTCCAGCGCCCCCAGGAACATGCCGAGGACCAGACCGGACATGACGGTGGTGATCTGCCGGTGACTGAGCCGCGGGGGTATGTCCCCGGACGCGCCCTGTTCTTGGGTGTCGGAGAAGGTCACGTGTCGTCCTTGGAGTGGGGCGGGTACGGCTCGCGGGTACGGGCCGCCCCGGGGGTTCCGGAGCAGCCCGTACCGGGGGAACCGGGCGGCTAGCCGGCGATCTTCGCCAGGTCACCGACCGCCTGATCGACCTCGGGCAGCGTCAGCATCGCCAGCTGGGCCGACCGGGCCCGCGCCCGGGGCCCGGGATCGGCGAGGAGCCCCCGGCACGCTTCGGCGATGCCGGCCGCGGTGCGGTCCGTGATGTGACGGCCGAGTCCCAGTTCCTGCACCCGGTCCGCGTTGGCGGGCTGGTCGCCGAAGTGCGGCAGTACCGCCAGCGGCGTGCCGGTGCGCATGGCCTCGCGGATGCTGTTGAAGCCGCCGTGGGTGACGAACAGGTCGACCGACTCCAGCAGCAGCGGCTGCGGCACCCGGTCGGCGACGTGGACGTGCCCGGGGAGCCCTTCGGTGTCCACCTGGATCCCGGACGTCGACACGACCACCGTGCAGTCGTCCAGCTCGGCCGCCGCCCCCAGGATCGCATCGAGGCTCTCGGTGGGGTCCGGCAGCTTCACGGGCAGAGGCGTGTCCCGGCCCGCCACGCGCTCCCGCATCACCGGCAGGGCGGTGCCGATCGCCGCGTACACCAGCGGCCGGTCCGTGGGCAGCCGGGCGAGCCACTCCGGCAGCACGCCGCCGCGTTCGACGTCCACCGTCTGCCGGTAGGCCCACGCCTCGTGCAGATGCCGGGCGAAGGAGAAGGCGGACGGCACGTAGTCGACGCGGCCGTGCGGAACGAGGGACAGCGGGTCTTCCCGCACGGGCAGTCCCAGCTCCTCGCGCCGCTCGTTGAGCTGAGGCAGCACCTCCACGGGGTCCAGGATGTTGCTGAACCCGGAAGGCGTCGGCAACTGCGGTACGCCCAGCAGCTCGGCGGTCAGCACCGCACCCATGTCCATGCCGTCCCGCAGGATCACATCCGGCCGGAAGTCCTTGGCGAGGGGGAGCAGGATGTCCAGGTGCGGCTTGACTCCCGGCCCGGCCACATGGCGCATCAGCAGCCGGGTCAGCGCGGCCGTCGGCTCCGTGAGGTCGGCGGTCTCCTGGAGCTCGGCGAGGTAGGGTCCCATCGCGGCGAGCGGATCGAACTCCGGCAGAGCGGCGTTCACTTGAACGTCGTCGTCACGGAAGACGGGGGCGAGGGCTTCGGTGGTGACCACCAGAACCTGATGCCCGGCCTTGGAGAGGGCGCGCAGCAGCGGCAGTTGAGCACGTCCGTGGGAGGGACTGCCGAGCGTGGTGCACAGAACCCGCATGGAGGGTGAGCCTTTCTCTTCGGGATTCTTCTTCGGCGACACAGAGGAGAGGGCAGGGGGTACGGGCCGCCCTACCCGGGGGTCACGCCACCCGCGTCGGCGACTCCGCGTGTCCGATGCCCTGCAGGCTCAGTCCGGCCCGCGCGAGCCGGTCCGCGTTCAGCAGGTTGCGGAAGTCGTGGACCTCGTGGCCGGCCATGCGCGCGGCGATCGCCGCCCAGTCGAGGTCACGCAGCTCCGGCCACTCGGTGAGGACGAGACAGGCCGCCGCCCCCTCCGCCGCCCGCACCGGGTCGTCGGCCAGCTCGACCAGATCGCTCAGGTCGGGCCGCTCCTCGCGCAACGCCGGGTCGTACGCCGTGAGTTCGGCGCCCCGCTCGCGCAGCAGCCGGGCGACGGAGAGCGCGGGGGAGTCGCGCAGGTCGGAGGTGCCGGCCTTGAAGGTCAGGCCGTACAGGGCGAGCCGTACGCCGTGCAGCGAACCGTCCTCGGCGCGTCCGCACGCGGCGGCGACCCGGTCGACGAGCTGCCGCTGGTGGGCGACATTGGTCTCGATGGTGGCGCGCAGCAGGGGGAAGTCGACCCTGGCCAGATCGCACACGGTCAGCAGGGCGTGGGTGTCCTTGGGCAGACAGGAACCGCCCCAGCCGGGTCCGGGCCGCAGGAACGCGGAGCCGATGCGCGGGTCCCGGCCTATGCCCTCGGTGACATCGTCGATGTCGGCGCCGAAGCGTTCGCAGACGGTGGCGAGGTTGTTGGCGAAGGACAGCTTCATCGCGAGGAAGAAGTTCGCCGCGTACTTGGTCAGTTCGGCGCTGGCGGCGTCGGTGAGCACCAGTGGCGTGTCCAATTCGGCGTACAGATCGGCCACGCGCCGGGCGGCGTCCTGGTCGGCGGAGCCGATGACGATCCGGTCGGGGTGCAGGAAGTCCTGGACGGCGCGGCCCTCGCGCAGGAACTCCGGGTTGCTCACCACGGCCACGTCGTCCCGGCCGAGCAGCGCGGCCACGCGCTCACACGTACCGACCGGCACCGTCGACTTGTTGACGACGACACAGCCGGGCGGCAGCACGTCGCGGATCTGGGCGGCCACGGCCTCCACGGCGGCGAGATCGGCCGCGCCGCCCGCCCCCATGGGTGTGGGCAGGCACAGGAACACCACGTCCGCCTCGGCGACGGCGGCCGCGGTGTCGCCCGTGAAGTCGAGCCGGTCCGCGTCCAGGGACTCCCGGACGGTCTCGGGCAGACCGGGCTCCAGGATGTCCACCCGGGCCTCACGCAGCCGCTCGACCTTGTGCGGGTCGGCGTCCGCGCACACCACGGAGTGCCCGAGAGAGGCCAGACAGGCGCCGGTTGTCAGTCCGACGTAGCCGGTTCCGATGACGGCGACGCGTCGAGCAGGCACAGAAGATCACCTTTTCCGGTCGGTGGGGGATGCCCGCGTGGGACGGCTTGTGGGCGTGCGCCGTCGTGTCCTGCGGGCGGACCTGAAGGGCCGACTCCGTCGTACGGCCCGGGCACAGCGAGGACTCAAGTCACCAATCGTTGACCTGAGTCAGGTATGGCATGCGGCGAGAACGTAAGTCAACGATTGATGACATCGGTCGGTGACTTTGAGACAGTCGCCGCAGACTGGAACATGGGCGGATGGCCGAGGGGCCGTGGACCACGGAGGTGCGGTACGTGACCGGAGCACACAAGGGCGAGGCGTCGAAGGCGGAGGCCTGTCGGCCCGCCCACAAACGCTCGGCGTCGGGGACGCGTACCGCGCTGCGGGCCGCCGCGGCATTCCGCTTCGGCAAGTACGGCTACGAGGGCACCAGCGTGCGCGACATCGCGGGCGACGTCGGTGTGGACGCGGCTCTCGTCTACCGCTACTTCGGCTCGAAAGAAGCGCTGTTCAACGACGTGTCGGGTACGGGCAAGATATTCGAGCCGCTGCTGGAGGAGCCGGTCGAGGCGATACCCGACTGGTTCTGCGCGCTGCTCATGGGTCCCCCGAAGGAGGGCGATTTCCCGCACCCGGTGCTGTCCGTGCTGCGCTCTTCCGGCCGGGACGAGGCGGTGGCGCGGCTGCGGGCGGACTTCACGGAGGTGTTCTCCCAGCGTCTGGCCGCCCGGATCGGGGGCCCCGACGCGGACCTGCGGGCGGAACTCCTGGCGGCCTGGATGCTCGGCACCAGCCTGATGCGGTCGGAGATCCGCCCACCCGCCCTGGCCTCGGCGCCGGACGCCACGCTGGAGCGCTACCTTCGAGCGGGCATCGAGGTCCTGCTGGGCCCGGCGCCGGGGGACGGTGAGGGGACGGCCGGAGCCGGGGAAGAAGGTCCCCGCATCGGCGACAACTGCCCCGACGCGGGTTGAGGCAGGGGCCTCAGACGGTGACCTGGGGCCGGGCCGGGGTGAGGTGGTACCCGGCCGTCCGCGTGGCGTGCGGGGCGAGCAGGTCCAGCAGTTGGCCGGCGGCGAGCTTGAGGAGGTCGCCGTCGCGCTCCGCGTGGAGGGTTTCCAGGGCGAAGGCCACGCGGGTGGAGTCCTCGGTGACGCGGGTGCGGTGGGCGTCGCGGTGGTTCCAGTGCCGGGTCAGCACCCCGGCGGCGTCCGCGTAGACGATCTCGCCGGGCTTGGGGTGCTCGACGGTGTCGGGTTCGCCGAGCGGGGTGAAGGACTCGGTGCCGTCCGCGTGATGGATGCCGACGTCGCCGGTGACGTGGTCCAGGTCGAAGGCGCCGGCGGGCAGGCCGTGTCGGACCGAGACGGCGTTGTAGGAGTCGACGGCCGGATTGATGCGCGGCAGCGTTCCCTTCTTCGCGAAGCGACGGCCGAGTGCGTCGACGCTGGGGCGGATACGCCGGGGGTTGGTGCCGAACGAGCGGTAGGCGGTGTGCCAGGCCTCGATGCGGGGGTCGGTCTCGTCGGCCGGGTGCCAGCTGCCGGCGGCGACCTGCTGCTCCAGCTCCTCCAGGACCGCGCTGGTCCGGGGCCAGGGCTCGCGGCCGCGTAGGCCGGTGGCGGTGACCAGGGCGATGAGGGTGCCGGGGAAGGCGTCCGCGACGGCGGGGGAGAGGCGGAAGGAGGTCATGGGCGGGGTTTCCGTTTCCAGCAGAGCGATCACAGCACGTCCCTTACCATTCAATGGAACGACCAGACCGTACAACGCAACGACCGGATAGTGTCAACCAAACGACTGTGCGGTGCAGTGGAATGATCGATGGTGAGGAGGGAGATCGGATGGCCGAGACGGCCGCGACCCTGCGGACGGTCGCGCACAACGTCCGGGCGGCGCGCACCCGGGCCGGCCTGTCCCTGGAGGAGCTCGGCCGCCGGGCCCAGGTGAGCAAGGGGGCCCTGGTCGCCTTGGAGAGAGCCCAGGGCAATCCCAATCTGGCCACCCTGGTCCGCCTGGCCGACACCCTCGGCATCTCGGTGTCCGCCCTGATGCAGGGGCCGCCCGAAGGCCGTGTCGTCCGTGTCGTGGCCGCGGACGCCGTGGCTCCCCTGTGGACCGGCGAGAGGGGCAGCGAGGCCCGGCTCATGCTGACGACCTCGGGCCCGGCCCCGGTGGAGGTCTGGCGCTGGCGCCTGGAGCCGGACGAGGAATACCCCAGTCACCCCCACCAGGCGGGAGTCGTGGAAACCGTCAGCGTCACATCGGGCCGCATGACCCTGATCGTCGACGGCACGGAACACGCTCTGGAAGCCGGGCAGACCGCCACGTTCGACGGCGACGCCTCGCACACCTACCGAGGCTCCGGCGTGGAACCCTGCGACCTGATCATGACGGTCCACCTGCCGCCCGCGCCCTGAATCGCTGCCTCAGCTCGACAGAGCCGCGCCCGAGCCCAGGTGTTCCCGCAGCCACTGCTCGGTGTTGCTCACATGAAGCAGTGCCGCCGCCTGACTGAGGGCGGCATCACGGGCGGCCAGGGCCCGGAAGATAGCCTCGTGTTCGGCGAGGGTCCGCCCCGCGGCCTGGGTGTCGACCAGACCGCGCCAGATGCGGGCCCGCAGGGTGCGGCCCGAGATGCCTTCCAGCAGCGTGAGGAGGCTCTCGTTGCCCGTGGCCGAGACGACGGCGCGATGGAAGGCGGCGTCATGGGCATTGAGCCGTTCGACATCGTCACGGGCCTCGCGCATGGCATCCAAGTGTCGCTCCACCTCGGCCAGTTGAGCGTCGGAGATCCGGGTGGCGGCCAGCGCCGTGGCGACCGGCTCCAGGAGTCGCCGTACCTCCATGAGGTCCTGGAGCGCGGCCGAGTCGCCCTGCAGCAGTTCCACCGCACCGCCGAGCCCTCCGAGGAGCAGACTCGGCTGCAGGCTGGTCACATAGGTGCCGTCGCCCCGCCGGATCTCCAGCACGCGAGCGACGGCCAGTGCCTTGACGGCTTCGCGCGCCAGATTGCGGGACAGGCCCAACTGGGCGGCCAGGTCCGCCTCCGGAGGCAGCTTCGAACCGGGAGGCAGGGCGCCGGTCCTGATCAGCTCGCGAATCTGCTCGATGGCCTTGTCCGTGAGCGACATCGCGAACTCCTCACCGGCTGGATAGTGCTGGGAAACATACCATGTCTGGCCGATCGGAAAGTCATGGTAAATGGAGAAATGCCAGGTGTGGAGCAGAGTTTGTGGGCGCCTTCCATCTCGTCGCACCCGTTGACATCCCATGATTCAGGGTCGATCTTCGTGCGTAACGTCTCCTGCCCCCTCATACCAGGGATGTCTCCATGCCGAGGTCTTCGATCAACAGACGCCAGTTCCTGGCCAGTGCCACCTGCGTGGCCGCGGCGGCCGGTGCCGCAGGTGTGCTCGGTGCCGGCGGCGCGCAGGCGGCGCCCCGGAGGTACACGCCCGACTGGGAATCGGTGGACCGGCACCCGCCGGCCCCGGAGTGGTTCCGGGACGCCAAGTTCGGCGTCTACTTCCACTGGGGCGCCTTCAGCGTTCCGGCCTACGACAGCGAGTGGTACCCGCGCAACATGTACGCGGACGGCAGCAACGCCAACAAGCACCACATCGCGACCTACGGCCAGCCATCCCAGTGGCCGTTCCACAACTTCATCGACGGCGCGCGGGATCTGGCGGGCAACACCGTGCAGTTCGCGCCGAAGCCGAAGTCGGCGGGCGGGAACTTCGACCCCGACGAGTGGGCGCAGCTGTTCGTCGACGCGGGGGCCAGGTTCGCCGGCCCCGTGGCGGAGCACCATGACGGCTTCTCCATGTGGGACAGCCAGGTCAGCGAGTGGAACTCGGTGGACAAGGGCCCTGGGCTGGACCTGCTGCGGATCTTCAGCACGGCCATCCGCGCCAAGGGCCTCAAGCTGCTGGTGGCGATGCACCACGCGTACAACTTCACCGGCTACTACGAGCACGCGCCCGTACAGGCGGACTCCAGCCTGAAGAAGCTGTACGGGCAGCTGGACGCGACGCAGGAGAACCAGCTCTGGTTCGACAAGCTCAAGGAGGTCATCGACCGGGCCGAGCCCGACATCCTCTGGCAGGACTTCAACCTGGACGCCGTCGACGAGACGCAGCGGCTGAACTTCCTGGCGTACTACTACAACCAGGCCGTCGGCTGGGGCCGCGAGGTCGTCGCCACCTACAAGGACGGCATGAACGGCAAGGGCGAGGTCTTCGACTACGAACGCGGCGGCCCGGCCGACCTCACCGCCCCGTACTGGCTCACCGACGACAGCATCTCCAGCAACAGCTGGTGCCACACGCAGAACATCGGCTACTACAGCACCCAGGAGATGCTGCACTCCTTCATCGACCGGGTCAGCAAGAACGGCAACATGCTGCTGAACATCGCGCCGAAGGCCGACGGCACCATTCCTCAGGTCCAGAAGGACATCCTGCTGGGCATCGGAGACCACCTGAAGCGCTTCGGGGAGTCGCTGTACTCGACCCGCGCGTGGACCGCGTACGGCGAGGGACCGACGAAGATGGGCGGCGGCTCCTTCACCCGGCCCACGGCCGGCACCGCGCAGGACATCCGCTTCACACGCAACAAGGCGAACACCGTCCTGTACGCCACCGTGCTCGGCTGGCCCGGCAGCTCACTGACCGTCAAGACGCTGAGCGCGGACCGGATCGACCTCTCGTCGCTCACCTCCGTGAAGCTGCTCGGATCCACCCCGGGCACCTACACGGACCTGCCGAAGCGGACACAGAACGCCTCCGGGCTGACGGTCACCCTGCCGTCCTCGGCGCCGTACAGCGCCGACGCCTACGTATTGAAGCTCGCGTTCTCGGGACGGATCCCCGGCCTGCGTCCGCTGACCGGCGCCGTCGGCTTCAGGGAGGTGAACTACTCCGGCGTCGCCGCCGTGCTCCCTCTCGGCGACTACACCGCGGACGAACTGACCGCGGCCGGACTGGGCACCCGCACTCTCTCCTCCCTGCGGTTGGCCCCCGGCTACCAGGTCACCGGCTGGTCCGGCGACGACTTCACCGGCACCTCCTGGACGTTCACCGCCGACAACGCCGACCTCCGGGGCACCGGCGGCAACGACCGGGTCAGCTCGCTCAAGGTCCGGTTCAGGCCCTCGACGTACTTCCGCATCACCAACGTCACCGACGGACTGGCCCTCGACAGCGGCGGCGACGTCGCCTCCGGGGCCGACCTGAAGCAATGGACCTGGGACGGCAGCACCAACCTGCAGTGGCAGGCGGTGGAGGTCGGAGGCGGCCACTACAAGCTGGTCAACCGCGCCAACGGCATGGTCGCCGACGGCTGGGGCGCCACCACCGACGGTTCCGCCGCCCGGCAGGCTGCCTGGAACGGCGGAGACAACCAGCAGTGGACGATCACCCACCGGGGCGACGGCCGCTACTCGATCGCCAACCGGACCACCGGACTGGTCCTCGACGGCGGTGGCACCGTGCCCTCGGGCTCCGTCACCAAGCAGTGGACGTACGACAGCAGCACCAACCTGCTGTGGACGTTCACGGCCCTCTGACCGCCCGGGCCGTCAGGGGCGCCGGCTGATGACGTCGGCCAGCCTCGCCAGCCGGGATGCCCGTTGGCGCCCGGCGAGTTCCTTGCGGTCCGCACGGCTGTAGGCCAGGTACATGGACCGCACGCCCAGCCAGCGCAGCGGTTCGACCTCCCACTTCCGTGAGGTGTGGCCCACCCAGGGGAGCCGGGTGAGTTCGGTGTCATGGCCGAGGACCAGATCACGCAGGGTACGGCCGGCCAGGTTGGTGGTGGTGAGGCCCTGGCCGACGTACCCGCCGGCATGCCCGAGTCCGGTGGCCGGGTCGAACACCGCGCTGGAGCACCAGTCCCGGGGGACGCCGAGGACGCCGCACCAGGCGTGTTCCACCTGGTGGCCGCGCGTGGCGGGGAACCTGCGGTGCAGGATCGAGGTGAGGGACCGGATGGTCGCCTCCTGCGTGGCGCCGTCGCGGTCGGTGGCCGAGCCGAAGCGGTACGGGATGCCCCGTCCGCCGATCGCGATCCGGCCGTCGGCCGTGCGCTGGCCGTACATGTGGGAGTAGCACTTGTCGCCGAGGGTCTCGCCCCCGTTCCAGCCGATCTCGTCCCACACGGACTCCGGCAGCGGCTCGGTGACGATCATCGAGCTGTTCATGGGGAGCCAGGTGCGCCGCTCCCCGGCCAGGGACGCGGTGTAGCCCTCGGTCGCCCGCAGGATGACGGGCGCCCGGACGACACCCCGGTCGGTGTGCGCGGTGCCGCTCTCGATCCGGGTGACGGTGGTCGACTCCCGGATGGTGACGCCGAGGGACTCGACGACGTCGGCCAGGCCGCGTACGTAGCGGGCGGGCTGCATCCGGGCGCAGTGCGGGGTGTAGGCGGCCTTGAGCGCCTCCGGGATGCGGAGGCGCTCACGCAGTTCGCCGTCGTCCAGCAGCCGCGACTCGGTGACGCCCCACCTGTGGTCCTCGGTGACCCCGGAGGTCAGCCGCCGCACCTGCGACGGGGAGCAGGCGATGCGGAGGGTGCCGCCCTTGACGACATCGGCCTCGATGCCCTCGGCCGCGCCGACGGCGACGATCTCGTCCACGGCCTCGTGCATCAGGCGCTGCTGCGCCTTGGTCGCGTCGACGCCGTACAGCTCCGCGAACCTGTCCCGGGAGCCGGCGAGCAACCCGGAGGCCCAGCCCCCGTTGCGCCCGGAGGCGCCGTAGCCCGCGAACTCCCGCTCCAGGACGACGATGTGGAGGGAGGGGTCGGCCTTCTTGAGGTAGTAGGCGGTCCACAGTCCGGTGAACCCGCCGCCGACGATGCACACGTCGGCGGTGGTGTCGCCGGACAGCGCGGGGCGCAGCGGGGGGCGGCCGCCGATGGCCTCGAACCAGAACGAGACGTTTCCGTTGACGGGATCCGCCCGGGGTGTGGTGACAGCGTCCATGGCGGCGCTCACATCCCCAGCAGCGGGGGGAGTTCGGACAGGTCGCGGATCTCGTCGTAGGGCTGGTAGGCGTCGCTGCCCTTGAGGTCGTAGCGGTTCACCCAGACCCGCCGGGCGATGCCGAGGTCCTTGGTGGGCATGATGTCGTAGTCCCAGCCCTGCGCGGCGTGGGTGATCTGGTCCCTGCTCTGCGGCAGCACCTCGAAGAGCTTCTCGAAGGCCTCGCGGCGGGGCTTGTAGGCACCTGCCTGCTGGGCGGTGACCACATGGTCGAAGGGGACGCCGATGGTCTCCAGGTGATACGGGATCAGATCGTCGTCGCTGTTGGTGAGGATGGCGATGTCGTAGCGCTCCTTGAGCGTGCGGAGCGCGTCGGGGACGTCGGGGAAGACCGGGAACCGCTCGGCGGCGGCGATCAGTTGCTCGTAGTCCTCGTCACGGTACTCGATGCCGTGCAGCAGCATGCAGTTCTCGAGGCTGTCCCGCACGATCTCGCGGTAGCGGCGGTAGGGCTGGACGACGCCCTGGAAGCGCATGACGCGCAGGTTGTCGAGGAAGACCTCGTGGTCGACACCGACCTCGTCGAGGCGGTCCCGGACGATGGGCAGGGTGGCGCGGTTGAGGTCGAAGTCGATCAGGGTGCGGTAGCAGTCGAAGGAGACGACGGGCCTCGGAGCCATGGGCGTTCCTCAGAGTCGTGCCGCGAGGGCGGCGGGACGTTTGTCTTCACTGTGAGCCGAGGGGGCGCGGCGAGACAGGAACAGACTGTCAGCGCATCGCGGTTCCACTTGACACGACGTCGCGTGCTCGCGGACCGGCGGCCCGGCGGACCCGCTGAGCAGCGCGTACGGCTCACCAGGCGAGCGGTTCCCGGTCCCGGAAGAAGCCGCCCGTGGGGCCGTCGTCGGGCAGGGTCGCGAGCCAGACCGGGGTGTCGGCCCCCTCGGCCGGGCCGCGTGTCGCGGTCGGGCTCATGTCGGTGCGCACCCAGCCGGGCGAGGCGGCGTTGACCAGGACCCCGGTGCCGGCGAGTTCCGCGGCCAGCAGCCGGGTCAGCGCGTTCAGCGCGGCCTTGGAGACGCGGTAGCCGGGTTCGGTCGGGCGGTCCATGAGGGCGAGGGAGCCGAGCGTGCTGCCGATGTTCACGATGCGGCCGTACCCGGCGGCGACCATGCCCGGGACGACCGCCTGGGCGCACCGCCAGGCGCCGAGGACGTTGGTGTCCCAGACGCGTGCCGCGACATCGAGATCGGCGGTGACCGGGGCCTGCCTGCCGTCGGTGATGCCGGCGTTGTTGACGAGGATGTCGACGCGTCCGTCCTCGTCCAGGATCCGCCGCACCGCCGCGGTGACGCTGTCCTCGTCCCGTACGTCCAGCCGCACCTCGCGTGCCGTGCCTCCGCCCTCTCGTGCGCCGCGCCACACGCGGATACCCTGTCCGGCCAGGCCTTCGGCGATGGCGGCACCCAGTCCTCGGTTCGCGCCCGTGACCAGCGCGGTTCTCTGTTCCATGGCGACCAGCTGTACCGCAGGCGACCGGCGGCGCGATACCGGCGGGCGAGGAACGGAACGCCGTGTCAACCGGGCCCGGGACCACCTGACAATCTGTATCTGTCGGCCCCGGGTGACCTGTCCCACAGTGTCTGCACCCGGCCCTTGCCGACGAAAGGCGCACCACCATGACAACCACCCTGGACGACGTTCCCGTCAATCGGTTCCATCGCCGCCTGGTCGCGGTGGCGATGGGCGGCCCGTTCTGCGACGGCTATCTGCTCGGCATCATCGCCATCGCACTGAGCCAGATCACCCCCCAGCTGCACCTGGGTTCCGTGTGGTCAGGACTGCTCGCCAGTTCCGCCCTGATCGGCGTGTTCTTCGGGGCGATGGTCTTCGGCGCGATCACCGACCGGGTCGGCCGACGGCTGATGTACGTCCTCAACCTCGTCGTGTTCGTCGCCGCGTCGATCCCGCAGTTCTTCGTGAACGAGGCCTGGCAGCTCTTCGTACTGCGCCTGATCATCGGGATCGCCGTCGGCGCGGACTATCCGATCGCCTCGGCCCTCACCGCCGAACTGGTCCCCAGGAAGCTGCGCGGCGGCGCGTTGTCCGGGCTGGTGCTGTCGTGGTGGATCGGCTACGGCGTGAGCTACTGGATCGGGCTGGCCCTGATGGGGGTCGGCGACGACGCGTGGCGCTGGATGCTGGCCTCGGGGGCCGTTCCGGCGGCGATCTTCCTGGCCATGCGGGCCGGGCTTCCGGAGTCACCGCGGTGGCTGGCCAGCCGGGGCCGGGTGGACGAGGCGACCGCGATCGTACGGCGCTACATCGGACCCGACGTCCGGGTCGACGAACTCGTCGAGGAGAGCAGGGTGCCGCGGCGCAAGGGGTCGGGCCTGGGCAACATCGGTGAGGTGTTCCGCCGCGGCTACACGAAGCAGGTGGTGTTCTGCTCGACGTTCTTCCTGTGCCAGGTGGCGACGGGCTACGCGATCCGGACCTTCCAGCCGCAGATCCTCACCTCGATGGGCGTCGGCAACGCCACGACCAGCGCGGCTGTCATGATGCTCATCCCGATCCTGGGTGTGTCGACCGGTCTGTTCCTGGTCAACCGGGTCGGCAGGAGGCCGCTGCTGATCGGCAGCTTCGTCGCGATCTTCGTCGCGTTGTTCTGCCTGGCGGTGCTGCCGCTGCACCTCGCCCTGCCGATCATCGTGCTGTTCCTGGTGTTCCACTTCGCCGAGGCCGCGGGCAGCGCCCTGCAGTTCCTCTATCCCAGCGAGCTCTTCCCCACCGATCTGCGGGCGACCGGGGTCGGCTTCGCCTCCGCCATGAGCCGTATCGGATCGGCCGGCGGCACCTTCTGTCTGCCGCTGCTCATCGCCGGGGTGGGCAACTCCGGAACGCTGCTGATCGGAGCGGGCATCACGCTCGTCGGCCTGGTGGTCTCCCTGGCCCTGGCGCCGGAGACGAAGGACCGCCCCCTCACCTCCACGACCAAGACCGAAGCCGTGCCCGTCCGGCAGCCGTGACCCATTGCGTGGTGGCTCGAAAGCATGCAAGTTGTCAGGGTGAGCGACGGCGGGGCAGTGACGGTGGCCGAGGTACTGGCCCTTCCCGTGCTGGTCCGCGGACTGCCGAAGATCCTCGCGGGGCAGGACCGACTGGACCGGCAGGTGCGCTGGGTGCATGTCACCGAGTGGGAGCACCCGGCGTCGGCCCTGCGGGGCGGCGAGCTGGTGCTGACCACCGGGTTCGGGTTTCCCAACCGGCTGGAGGAGTGGGCCGCCGAATTCGCGGACATCGGTGCCGCCGCCCTGGTGCTGGAACTCGGCCGCCGCTACCGGGAGGCGCCCTATGAGCTGGTCGCCGCGTGCCGCGCGCGGGGCGTGCCGCTGATCGTGCTGCAGCGGGGGATCAAGTTCGTCGACGTGACCCAGGAAGTGCACGCGATGATCCTGACCGGCCAGGTCCGCACCCTCCGGGCCGCGCAGCACGTCCACGACACCTTCACCGCGCTCTCCCTGCGCGGAGCCGGCGCCGACGAGGTCGTCCGGGCCGCCGCGACGATGACCGGCCGTGCCGTCGTCCTGGAGAACCTGGCCCACCAGGCCCTGATCTGTGCCCCCGGCGAAGCCATGGTGGAGGACGCGCTCAACCGGTGGGAGGAGCGCTCCCGGGTCACTCCCTCGCCCACCGAACGCACGGAGGTGTGCGGACAGGAGGGCTGGCTGGTCACCTCCGTGGAGTTCCGCGGGCAGCGCTGGGGACGGCTGGTCATGCTGCCGGGCAGCACCGCCGAGCAGCGGTTCCACACCGACCAGGTGATGGTCCTGGAGCGGGCGGCCATCGCACTCACCCTGTCCCGGCTCACCCATGAGACGCGCTGGGAGGAACAGGCCCAACGGGACGCGCTGCTCGACGTCCTGGAGCAGCGGCACCTGTCCTGGCGCGACACCCGGACGAAGATCACGGCGCTCGGTGTGCCCACCCATGGGCGCAGACTCGCCGTCGTCCTGGTCTGCGCCGCCGACCGCGACGCGCTGCTGGACAAGCTGCGCGCACGGCTGGAGGGCAGCGCCCTCGTGGGAGACCTGGGCGAGCGCGGCATCGGCGTGCTCCTGGCCTACCGCGAGCCGGGTGGCTGGCGACCGCTGGCCACCGACATCAGCGAACTCGCCGGCGCACCCGTCTACGTCGGTGCCGAGGTGGGCGAACTGTCCGAGGTGGCCCGCTCCGCCGCCGAGGCGGAACAGGTCGCCGACGCCGTTCCGCCCGTCGGTCCGGCGGCCGTCCACACCATCGCCGACATCGGCCTGCCCCAGCTCTTCTACTCCCTGCGCGACGACCCCCGGGTCCAGGCCTACGCCGAACGCCAACTGTCCGCGCTGCTCGCCCACGACCAGGACCACGGCACGGACCTGCTCACCACCCTGCGCCACTACCTCGCGTCCGCGGGCAACAAGTCGATCGCGGCCCGGCGCAGCCATCTGTCACGGCAGGCGCTCTATCAACGCCTGCACCTCATCGAGGACATCCTGCGCGCGGACCTCGAGTCCGGCGACTGCCGGGCGCAGTTGCATGTCGCCATCGCGGCCCTGGACGCCCAACGGGCACGACACCGCCCGGGCCGGGCGTGATCCCCACGGGTCGGGTCCTGGGCCGTCAGCCCGAGTCGGCCGGGATCCGCACGGTGCACGCGAAGACCGCGAGGGGGGAAGCGGGGGCGGAACACGAGCGCGGCACAGCCCGCAGCGGCCACCGCCGTCGCGAGGCGGGAGCCCTCTGGAACCTGGTGGTGTCAGGGCGTCGTGTGCGGTGCGCGGGCCAGTGCCAGGACCCGCCGGGCGCGTTCCAGGACCGGTTTGTCGACCATCCGGCCGTCGACCGTGGTGACGGAGTCGCCCGCGCCGAGGACGGCCCGGGCCCAGCGCAGCTCCTGCTCCGAGGGCGCGAACCCGTCGGCCACGCCCGCCAGTTGGGACGGATGGACGCAGAGCTTGCCGGTGAAGCCCAGCCGCCGGGCATGGGCGACGTCGGCGGTGAGGGTGTCCGTGTCCCGTACGGCGGTGGTGACACCGTCGATCGGCGGACTGATGCCGGCGGCGGCCGAGGCGAGGACCAGCCGGGAGCGGGCGTGGGCGAGTGCCGTGTGGTCGTCCTGGGAGACGCCGAGCTGCGTGGCGAGGTCGACGTTGCCGAAGGCGGCGCGGACGACACCGGGTGTGGCGGACACAGTGAGGGCGTGCTCCACGCCGAGGGCGGTCTCGACGAGCGCGATGACCGGGCACCGGCCTCCCGCGTGGGCGGCGATGTCGGCGAGTGCGGCCGGGTCCTCTGCCTTCGGCACCATGACCGGGCAGCCGTGCTCCGCCGCCGTCCGCAGGTCGTCCTCCGCCCAGGGGGTCCCGGAGGCGTTGATCCGTACGACGGCCCGGTTGCCGAGCGAGAGCCAGGCCGCGGCGTCGGAGCGGGCCCGCGTCTTGTCCGGGGCGGCGACCGCGTCCTCCAGATCGATGATGACCAGGTCCGCGCCGGCGGAGGCGGCCTTGTCGAAGCGGTCGGGCCGGCTCCCGGGGACGAAGAGCAGGCTTCCGGGCAGTGGCGACGCGGTCGTGGAGAGGGCTGGTGCGGTCGTGGAGGGGGCTCATGCGAACGTCACCTCCGCCGTGGCGTGCCGCTCCTCCCGGTGGGTCGCGACCCGCAGCTCGGCACCGTCGCCGGTGGGTGTGCCGCAGGCCGTCAGAGGTTCGCCGGTGAACGCCGGGTGCCGGAGCCGGTACGACAGGGAGCGCACCCGCCGTTCCGGGGCGTGGCGGCGCGGCAGTTCGAGCATGAGCAGGGCCAGCAGAGGACCGTGCACGACGAGACCCGGGTAGCCCTCCTCGTCCCGGCAGTACGGGGCGTCGTAGTGGATGCGGTGCGCGTTCGCGGTCAGGGCGCTGAACCGGAAGAGCAGCGGCGGGTTCGGGCGCAGCGGCAGTTGCCACGGGTCGTCCGGCCGGGGGAGGGCGGGCTCGTCGACGGCGGACGGGTGCTGTCCGCCACCCCGCCCCGACCGGTAGACGATGTCCTGCTCCTCGACCAGGCGGGTCCGGCCGCCCTGCCGGAACTCCCGGCGCTCGGTGACGAACAGCAGCTCCCCGGTGCGGCCCCGCTTCGCGGCGACGGAGACGAGGCTGCTGACGCGTTCGGCCGGTGTGCCGAGGCGCAGCGGCTCGGTGATCTCGCAGCGGCCGCCGGCCCACATGCGCTGCCGGTCGGGCAGCGGCGGCAGGAAGTGCCCGTTCAGCGGATGCCCGTCGGCGCCCAGGTCGCGCTGGGCCGGCCAGGCGAGGAAGTGCAGCCAGTGCCACAGCGGAGGCAGCGGGTCCCCGGCCTCCGCGACGGTTCCGGGCAGGTCGAGGGCCGCTGACAGGGCCGCCACCGGTCCGGCGGCCAGGGGGTCTTCGTCCGTGACCGGCCCGGGAGTCCACGACTCCACGTACGAGCCGAGGGGCGCTGGTGAGGTGGGCTGCATGGGCCTTCCGTTCCGGAGGGTGTGCGGGCAGGTCAGGTGAGCCGGGCCGCCTCGGGTAAGAACAGGGTGGCCAGGAAGGTCAGGGCGGTGCATCCCGTGACGTACCAGTAGAAGACCGTCTCGTGGCCGCTGTTCTTCAGGCCCAGCGCGATCGGCTCGGTCAGTCCGCCGACTGGTGGCGGTGACCAGCGCGTGCGGCAGACCCACAGCAGGAAGGCGATCCACGGGTTGTCGGTGGGGAACCAGTCACCGTCGGAGGCCTGGCGGCTCTCGCCGTCGATGAACATCTCGTAGCGCTGCGCGGGGACGCCCGCCGCATCAGAACGTGGTCAGGCCCAGGGAGGCGCGGAAGGCGTTCTTGTTGGCGACACCGTCGCGGGGCGGCAGGGCGCGGGGCGGTTCGGTGGTGTCGATCAGCACCTGCGCGTACGTCGTCGCCGCGCGGGCCTCGACGCGCCGAGCCAGGTCCTCGGTCTGGGCGAGGTCGGTGATCCGCAGGGCGTCGTGGATGCCGAAGCCCCGGGCGACGGAGACGAGATCGGTGCCCAGGCCGGTGTGGCTGGGCTGCATGCCGGTCTCGCCGAAGTGGGCGTTGTCCAGCACGACGACCGTGAGGTTGGGCGGGAGCTGCGCGCCGATGGTGGCCAGCGTGCCGATGCCCATGAGGTGTTCGCCGTCGCCGGTGACCGCGACGACCGGGCGGTCCGGCCGGGCGAGGGCGAGACCGAGGGCGAGGGGTACGGCGGCGCCCATCGCGCCCCACAGGTAGTAGGTGCCGGGGCGGTCGCCGGCGGCGAAGACGTCGTAGCCGGGTGAGCCGAGGCCGGTCACCAGCAGGGTGTCCTCGGGGAGCAGGCCGACCAGGTCGGCGACGAAACGGCGGCGGTCCAGTCGAACGGAGGTCATCAGTCGCGCTCCCACTTCTTGCGGCCGATCAGCCTCTGCCCGAGGAGCACGGCGGCGCGCTCGCCCGCCTCGAACACCGAGTCCAGGGCCGCCTCGACGGTCTCCCCGACGTCCTCGGGACGGTCGGCCCGCAGGACGGTGATGCCCATGAGTTCCAGGGCCTGCCGGGTGGTGCGGCCCATGGGGCCCTGCCAGGGGTTGAACTCGGCGTACTCGCCGCGCATGGTCACCAGCGTCAGAAAGGGGAAGCCGCCCATCTGCAGCAGGGAGAACATGTTGACGCAGTTGCCGACGCCGCTGCTCTGCATCAGCAGCACCGCGCGCTGCCCGCCCAGCCAGGCCCCGCTGACGACGGCGACACCCTCCTCCTCGGTGGTCAGCACCACATCGCGGATGCCGGGGTCCCGCTGGGCCTCACGGATGGTGTGGGAGTGGCCGGAGTCCGGAACGTAGGCGATCTGCCGGACATCGCGCTTCTTCAAGGCGGCGAAGACATCCTCCTGCCAGGAGGGTGCCGCGGCATGGGTCTGACTCATCCGTAGCGACTCCGCTGATCGGTCGGCTAGAGGTGCCTCACATCATGGGCGCTGATGAATGAGAATGAACAATAGAAAACGGTGATGCCCGCATGCCCCGCTCGCATGCCCCGCCCGCATGTCAGGGGCCGTCGGCCGCAGGGGAGCGGTCGACTCCCTGCACCTGGGCGGACGGCCATCTGCCCTGCTCCACCGCCGTGTTGATCTGTAGCACCAGCTCGCGCGCCACGATCTCCACGGCGGGCGGGACGCGGGTGAACCGCGGGGTGCCGAGGACGATCGAGCGCCGCACATCGGGTTCGCTCAGCGGTGCCGCGCTCAGCGTGCCCAGGGCGACGTCCTCGGCGATCCCCACCCCGGGCAGGACGGTCCAGCCGTGCCCGGCGCGAACGAGCTGCTTCTGCACCCGCATGGAGTTGGTCTGCAAGGCGATGTCCATGGCTGCCCCGGAGCGTGCCGCCGCCGCGTCGATCAGCCGCCGCAGCGCGTGCCCCGAGGCGGGCATGACCAGCGGATGCGCGGCCGCTTCCGCGAACGGAACGGGACGGTCGGCGCGCAGACCGGCGGACGCGGGCGCCACCGCCCACAGCTGTTCCCGCACCAGCGGGCGGGCGTTGAGCGAGGGCGTGCTGTCGAGGTTGTAGAGCAGGGCCAGGTCCAGGTCGCCGTCGTCGAGCCACTGCTGGAGATGCCCGGAGTAGGCGGTCATCAGACGCAGTTCGACACCGGGGTGGGCGCGGGCGACCGCTGTCACCAGGGGCTCGGCGAGCAGGTCGCTGGTGCTCTCCAGCAGTCCGACGGTGACGATGCCGGTCACGACCCCGGGAGCCGGCTGCACCTCGGCACGGGCCCGTTCCAGTTCGCCCAGGGCGCGCCGGGCACGGTCCACCATGATCGCTCCGGCCTCGGTGGGGCGCATGCCCTGCCCGGTCCGCTCGAAGAGGTCGATGCCGAGTTCCTGCTCCAGCGTGCGGATCTGCCGGGTCACCGCGGGCTGCACCAGATGCAGCAGCTCCGCGGCCCGCGTGACGCTGCCCACCTCGGCGACCGTGACGATCGCCCTGAGCTGCTTGATGTCCACGAGGGGCCCTTCCTCTCCGCCGGCCGCCGAAGCGCGCGGCGGCCATCCGCGGCACGCATGAGGGTATGACGGATTGCTATTTCAATTACGTCGCCATGAGTGTTCATGATGGTACGTCCCGAGAGGGGACCCTGACCCCAGTGGAGGTCACCACATGAGCGAACGCCCGGAAGCCATGCCGCTCTCCGGCATCACCGTCGTCAGCGTCGAGCAGGCGGTCGCCGCCCCCTTCGCCACCCGCCAGCTGGCTGATCTCGGCGCGCGGGTGATCAAGGTGGAGCGCCCGGGAGGAGGTGACTTCGCGCGCCGGTACGACACGACGGTGCACGGCGAGTCCAGCTACTTCGTGTGGCTCAACCGCTCCAAGGAGTCCGTGACGGTCGACCTGAAGTCGGACGCGGGGCGGACCGTCCTGGACCAACTGCTCGGCGGGGCGGACGTGTTCGTGCAGAACCTGGCTCCGGGGGCGGCCGCCCGGATGGGCCTGGGGCCCGATGCGCTCGCCGAGCGCTTCCCCGCCCTGATCCCGTGCACTGTCTCCGGCTACGGAACCAGCGGCCCGTGGGCCGATCGCAAGGCGTACGACCTGCTGGTGCAGTGCCAGACCGGACTCGTGTCGCTGACGGGCGACGAGGACACCTCCGCCCGCGTCGGGGTCTCGGTCGCCGACATCGCCGCCGGCATGTACGCCTACTCGGGCATCCTCACCGCCCTGTTCACCCGGGCGACCACGGGCGTCGCACGGGCCGTGGAGGTGTCGCTGTTCGAGGCGCTGGCCGAGTGGATGAGCCAGCCCGCCTACTACACGCGCTTCGGCGGCACCCAGCCCCCGCGCCTCGGCACCCAGCACGCCACCATCGCCCCCTACGGCGCCTACACCTGCGCCGACGGCAAGGACGTACTCCTCTCCATCCAGAACGAGCGCGAATGGGCGGCCCTGTGCGACCGGTTCCTCGGCCGGCCCGGGCTCGCCGCGGATCCCCGGTTCGCCACCGGCGCCGCCCGGGTGGCCCATCGCGCGGAGCTGAACGCGATCGTCACCGAGCGGTTCGGGGAACTGAGCGGCGACGAGGTGGTGAAGCTGCTCGGGGACGCCGGTATCGCCCACGCGGACGTGAACGACGTCGGGGAGTTCCTCGCCCACCCGGTGCTCAGCGAACGGGGCCGCTGGAGGGACGTACGGATCCCCGGGGACGTCGAGGTGCCGGCGCTGCTGCCGCCGGTCGACCTGGCGGGCACCGCCCCGCGCATGGACCCGGTCCCCGCGGCCGGAGAGCACACCGAGACCGTCCTGGCCGAACTGGGATACGCCCCCGCCGACATCGACCGCCTCAGGGCCGACAGCGTCATCTGAGCCACAAGGAGTCCCCTCATGAGCACCCTCGACATCCTGTCCGAGGACGAGCGGTTCGTCGTCCGCACCGTGCGCGACTTCGTGGACAAGGAGGTCAGGCCCGTCGTCCGGGAGCTGGAGCACACCGACACCTACCCCGAGGCCCTGATCGAGCAGATGAAGAGCCTCGGCATCTTCGGCCTGGCCGTCCCCGAGGAGTACGGCGGCACCCCCGTCTCCACCTCCTGCTACGTCCTGATCACCGAGGAACTGGCGCGCGGCTGGATGAGCCTCGCCGGAGCGATGGGCGGACACACCGTCGTCGCCAAACTGCTGCTGCACCACGGCACGGAGGAGCAGCAGCGCCGGTACCTGCCGAGGATGGCCACCGGCGAGGTCCGCGCCACCATGGCCCTGACCGAACCGGAAGGCGGCTCCGACCTCCAGGCCCTGCGCACGGTCGCCCGCAGGGACGGCGACAGCTACCTGGTCAACGGCTCGAAGACCTGGATCACCAACTCCCGGCGCTCCGGCCTGATCGCCCTGCTGTGCAAGACCGACCCCGAGGCCACGCCCGCCCACCAGGGCATCTCGATCCTCCTCGTCGAACACGGCCCCGGCCTGACGGTCTCCCGTGATCTGCCCAAGCTCGGCTACAAGGGCGTCGAGAGCTGCGAGCTGTCCTTCGACGACCACCGGGCACCGGCCGACGCCGTCCTCGGCGGGACGGAGGGCAAGGGCTTCGCGCAGATGATGAAAGGCCTGGAGACGGGACGCCTCCAGGTCGCCGCCAGGGCTCTCGGAGTCGGCCGGGCCGCCTTCGAGGACGCGCTCGCCTACGCCCAGGAGCGCGAGTCGTTCGGCAAGCCGATCTGGAAGCACCAGTCCATCGGCAACTACCTGGCCGACATGGCCACGTCGCTCACCGCGGCCCGCCAGCTCACCCTGTACGCGGCCCGCGAGGCGGACGCGGGCCGGCGCGTGGACATGGAGGCCGGGATGGCGAAGCTCTTCGCCTCCGAGACGGCCATGCGGATCGCCCTCGACGCCGTCCGCATCCACGGTGGCCACGGCTACTCGACCGAGTTCGACGTCGAACGCTACTTCCGCGACGCCCCGTTGATGATCGTCGGCGAGGGCACCAACGAGATCCAGCGCAATGTCATCGCGGGGCAGCTCGTCAAGCGCGGCGGCCTGGAGGCGTGAGGATTCCGCTCAGCGTGATGCCGCCTCCGTCGAGGACGGCACCGCCGGGCTGCCGGGCAGAGGCGTCCGGGCGGGACGTTCGGCCAGGACGTCCAGGATGTTGTCCACCGCCAGGTCGACCATGGCGGCCCGGGTGGCCTCGGTGGCCGAGCCGATGTGGGGCAGCGTGACCACGTTGGGCTCGGCGACCAGCGGCGACAACTCCGGTCCCATCGGCTCGCGTTCGAAGACGTCGAGTCCGGCGGAGTGCAGTCGCCCCTCACGGACGGCGTGCAGCAGGGCCTCCTCGTCGACGACACCGCCGCGGGAGGTGCTGACCAGCGTGGCCGTGGGCTTCATCGCGGTCAGTTCGCGGGCGGAGACGAGGTGCCGTGTCTCCTCGGTGAGCGGCACGTGCAGCGACACGACGTCGGACTCGGCGAGCAGCGTGGCCAGATCGACCGAGGTGGAGAGGTCGTCGTCGGGCGCGTAGGGGTCGTGATGGAGCACGCGCATGCCGAACCCGTGGGCCCGGCGGGCCACCGCGCGGCCGATCTGGCCGTAGCCGACCAGGCCGAGGGTGGCTCCGTGGATGTCCAGACCGAGGTAGTCGTGCATCCGGAACAGACTCCAGGAGCCCGACTCCAGGCTCGCTCCGGCGGCGCCGATCCGCCGGCGGGCGGCGAGGATCAGGGCGAAGGTGAGGTCGGCGGTGGTCTCCGCGAGCACCCGCGGGGTGTGGGTGACGACGATGCCGCGCTCGGCGGCGGCGGCCCGGTCGACGTTGTCGAAGCCCATGCTCGCCAGCGCGACGACCCGCAGAGAAGGGCCGGCGGCGTCCATCAGCGCGCCGTCCACCGGGTCGTTGCCCAGGGCCAGAATGCCGGCGACTCCGGGTGCGAGCGCGCCCAGATCCGCGGGGCCGGGCTTGCCGTCGCCCGGCCAGGCCACCAAATCCGCTGCCCCGGCCAAACGGTCCAGGCCGTTGCCGGGCAGGTTTTCACGGGTGGTGAGCACACGCTTCTTCATTCATGTCTCCAGGGCAGCGACTTTCGCAGAAAAATAGCCGCGACCGCCATCGGAAACAAATAGAGGTTTCGTGTGACGCTATTGCGGTTCCTTATTCTTCGTGCGGTGTCTCGTCAAAGTCCGTGATGAGTTCCAGGAACAGGTCGTGCACCGCCAGGGCGGGTTCCGACAGGGGCTGGTTGTCCGAGGTCACCAGGGACAGCTTCACCTGGATCACGGGATGCACGATGCGGCGCACCGACAGGGAGCGGACGTCGAGGATGGCCCGCGCCGCCGACCAGGGCAGCACGGTGGCGCCGAGGCCCGCGTCCACGGCGTTGACGAGCGTCAGCGCCGACTCGACCTCACCCGCCACGTTCGGCAGGAGCGAGGCCTGCTGGAAGGCGGCGTCCACCACCTGCCGGATCGTGTGGATGCGGCTGGGCAGCAGCAGCGGCACGTCCTTGAGCTCGTCCAGATCCACCTCGCCCTCTCCGTGCGGGGCCGTACCGCCGGGCGCGCCGATCAGGAACAGGTCCTCCGTGCGCAACGGCTCGAACTGCACACCCCGCAGCGGGCCGGCCCCGTAGATGAACGCCATGTCCATCCGCCCGGTCATGATGGCCTCGCTGATCACACCGCCGAAGTTCTCGTTGATGTGCAGCAGGATGTCCGGATAGCGCTCGCGCACGCTCTTCAGCAGCGGCAGCGCGAGCGCCGCGCCCAGGCTGTACGGCGCGAGGCCCACGGACACGCTGCCGGCGGGAGCCCGGCCGGAGACCTCCACGGCGGCGTGCGCGAGGTCCACCTGCCTCAGGATCAGCTGGGCGTGCCGGTACAGCGCCCGGCCCGCCTCGGTCGGGGCCACCCCGCGTTTGCTGCGGATCAGCAGCTGCTGCCCGAACTGCGCCTCCAGCGCGGACAGCTGCTGGCTGAGCGCGGGCTGCGCGATGTGCAGGATGTCGGCCGCGCGCGTGATGCTCCCCGCGTCAATGATCTTGATGAACGAGTACAGACGCCTGGTGTCCATGCGGGGCCTTCCACGGGGAGCGGAGCCTCATCGTAGGGAGGGGCCACCCCGAAGCACACCCCCGAGAGGGGGCAGGGGTGTGAGGCAGGTCATAACCGTTCGCGATAACGCCAGATCGAACGCATATTGGCGGTCAAGCGAGCATGGGATTAAGTTGAGCGGAACATCCAGCCCGGATGATTCTCGGGAAATCGCCACCACGTGATGGCATTCCCTTCCTCGCATTGTCCTTCCCCATATTCTCCCGGAGGACGTCATGACCCCCACGGTTGATCTCGTCGCCGATCTCGGCGAGGGATTCGGCGCCTACACAATGGGCGACGACGAAGCCCTTCTGGAAATGCTGACGTCCGCCAATGTCGCCTGCGGATTCCACGCCGGTGATCCGCGCATCATGGACGCCACCGTCCGGACCTGCGTGCAGAACCGGGTCGCCGTGGGCGCCCACCCGAGCTTTCCCGACCTGGTCGGCTTCGGCCGCCGCGCCATGGACCTCACGCCCGAGGAGGTCCGCACCGACATGCTGTACCAGATCGGCGCCCTCCAGGCCTTCGCCGTCGCGCACGGCACCCGGGTGCAGCACGTCGCCCCGCACGGACGCCTGGGCAACCTGGTCGCCGTACGCGCCGACTACGCCCGTGCCGTCGTGGACGCCGTCGCCTCCCTCGACGAGTCGCTGATCGTCCTCGCGCAGGACGGCGAACTCGCCGACGCCGCCCGGGCCCGCGGACTGCGCGTGGGCATCGTCGGCATCGCCGACCGCGCCTACCGCGACGACGGGACCCTCGTCCCCCGCTCGGAGCCCGGAGCGGTCGTCCACGACCCGGACGAGGTGGCCCGGCGGACCCTGCGCATGGTCACCGAGGGAGTCATCCGCAGCGCCGACGGCAAGGACATCCCGGTCGCCTGCGACACCGTCCTGCTGCACGGAGACAGCCCCGGAGCGATCGCCCTGGCCGGCCGCATCCGCGAGGAACTCCTCGCCGCCGGTGTCGAGATCGCCTCGCTCGACAAGGTGCTGAGCGGGACGGGCGCCTGACATGAACGGCAACATCACGATCACGGACTGCGGTGACTCCGCCCTGACTGCCAGGGCCGTGGGCCTGGACGCCGAGGACGCCTGGCGGCTCGTCCACGCCCTGGCCGACGCCCTGGACGCCGTCCGGCTCCCCGGAGTCCACGACGTGGTGCCCACCTATGACGCCCTGCTCGTGGAGTTCGACTCCACCGGCACCGACCACGACACCGTCCGGCGGATCGTGGCGCACGAGGCCGCCCGCCTCGGGCCGGACCCCGCGCCGGCCACGCCGCCCCGACGCTTCGTCGTGCCCGTCGTCTACGGCGGCGAGCACGGGCCCGACCTGCCCGAGGTCGCCCGCGGGCTCGGCCTGACCGAGAGCGAGGTCGTCGCCCTCCACACCGGCAGCGACCTCACCGTGCGCTGCCTCGGCGCGCCCGCCGGGGCGCCGATGACGGACGGCCCGCCCTTCCCGAAACCCGTGCCGCGGCTGGCGTCGCCCCGCACCCACGTCGACCCCGGCGCGGTCGCCGTCGCCGGACGGCAGGCCGTCATCTGCCCGATGCCCTCGCCCGGCGGCTGGCCGCTGCTCGGACGCACCCCCGTGCGCGTCCTCGACCTGCACAGCGACCCGATCACCGCCTACCGGCCCGGGGACACCTTCCGCTTCGTCCCCATCACCCCCGACGAGTGGGACGACCACGCAGGCACCTCCCTGGCGGCCTGCCATGGCTGACACCCTCACGATCCGCACCCCGGGCATCGCCACCGTGCAGGACCTCGGCCGGGTCGGCCGCTCCCGCTACGGTCTGCCCGCCGGCGGAGCCGCCGACCAGCACTCGGCGCGCGTCGCCAACGTCCTGTGCGGCAACGACGACCGCGCCCCGCTGCTGGAGATCACGGCGTTCGACTTCGCGTGCGTGCCCTCCGCCGACATCCTCGTCGCCGTGACCGGCGCCCCCGCCGACGTGACCGTCGAGGGCGTCGCCCGCCCCCAGTGGGAACCGGTCTCCGTGTGCGCGGGCGAGACCCTTCGCGTCACCGGCATCCGCCGGGGACTGCGCGTCTACCTGGCCGTGCTCGGCTCGTTCGAAGCCGACTACCTTCAGGGCAGCTGCGCCCCCGACACCATCCTGGGATTCGGCCCCGCCCTGAGCAGCGGCGACGAACTCGTCCTGCGCGCGGCCTGCCCGCCCCTCGACCACCCCTACTCGCGGATCCCGCTGTTCCGTCTGCACGCCCCCGTCCCCCCGTTCCCCACGACCTGGACGATCGACGTCACCGACGGCCCCGACCGGGCCGAGTTCGGAGACACCGGAAGCCGGCTGTTCGAGGCTCCCTTCACCGTCAGCCCGCGCAGCAACCACATCGGCCTGCGACTGCGGGGCGACGTGCCCCGCCGCGTCACCCAGGGCGAGATCCTCTCCCGCGGTGTCCCCATCGGCGCCGTCGAAGTGCCGGCGGGGGACGAACTCCTCGTGCTGCACCGCGGCCGCGGCGTCACGGCCGGCTACCCCGTCCTGGCCGTCGTCACCGCCACCGGCCTGTCCGCCCTCGGGCAGGTACGCCCCGGGCAGAGCATCCGCTTCCGCCACCGCACCCTCGACCAGGCGGTCAAGGCACACCGCGCCCAGCGGAGCGCCGTCGACGCCCTGCGCACCCGCGTCCGCACCGCCTTCGACGCCCTGCGCATCCGCGCCCCCGACACGGTCTGACCGACCGGCCACGTCCCCAACGGTCCCCGCCCGCACGGAGCCCCACGCCCCTCGCCTCGTCCCCAGCCCGCCGCAAGACAGGAGACGCCATGACCACCATGGCCGCTCAGCCAGTCCCCAACACCGTCGACCCCAGAACAGCCCGGAAGGTCACCCTCGCGGGATGCGTCGGCATCTTCGCCGAGCTCTACGACAACGGCATCTTCGGCTTCATGGCCGGCACGCTCGCCGCCGTCTTCTTCCCCGGCTCCGACGACGCGATCATGCTCGTCTTCCTCGGGTACGCCGTCTCCTTCTTCTTCCGCCCCCTCGGCGGCATCATCTGCGGCCACCTCGGCGACCGCATGGGACGCCAGCGGATGCTGGTCTTCGTCATCATGCTCATCAGCGTCGCCACCGCGGCCATCGGCATCCTGCCCACCTACGCGAGCATCGGCATCGCGGCGCCGGCCCTGCTGATCCTGCTGCGCGTCGCCCAGGGCTTCTCCGTCGGCGGCGAGGCGTCGGGCGCGATGAGCTTCCTCGCCGAGCACGCCCCGGAGGGCAAGCGCGGCCTCTACACCAGCTACGCGCAGATCGCCTCCTTCCTCTCCCTGCTCACCGGCACACTCGTCGCCGCCGCCATGACCAGCGGACTCGGCGACGAGCGCATGGAGTCCTGGGGCTGGCGCATACCGTTCCTGCTCGCCGTGCCGCTCGGCATCACCGGCATCTACATCCGCAAGCGCATCAGCGACACCCCCAACTTCAACCGCCTGAAGGAACAGGGCGGCCTGTCCAAGAACCCCCTGAAGGAAGCCTTCACCTCCGCCGAGCACCGCCGCGCCATGCTGCTGGCCCTGTTCATCCCCCTGATGAACGGCTCCGGGTACTACGTCCTGTTCAGCTACATGCCCACCTTCATGAGCAGCGAGCTCGACTTCGGCAAGGTCCAGGGGCTGCTCGTCACCGCCTCCAGCCTGGTCGCGATCTGTATCGCCATCCCCTACATGGGCCGCCTCTCCGACCGGATCGGACGCAAGAAGGTCATCGCCGGCTCCGCGATCGCCATGGCCGTCGTCGGCATCCCCTGTTACCTGCTGATCGGCACCGGCAACCTCGCCCTCGCCGTCGTCGGCGCCTGCGTCATGGCCGTCGTGTTCGCCGGGCACACCGGCGTCATCCACATCCTGCTCGTCGAACTGTTCCCCACCCGCGTGCGCTACTCCGCCTACGGCCTGGGCTACAACGTCTCCTCCGCGCTCTTCGGCGGCACGGCCCCGCTGCTGATGACCTACCTCATCGCCCAGACGGGCAACGTCAACATGCCGGCCTTCTACGCCGTCGTCACCGCCCTCGGCACCCTCATCGCCGTGTCCCGGGTGAAGGACCGCGCCCACCTGCCCCTGCGCGACGCCTGATCACCCTTTCCCCCACTTCTAGGAGCACAGCAGCATGCCCATCTCCGACTACAGGACGGCCCTCGTCACCGGAGCGTCGACCGGCATCGGAGCCGTGGTCGTCGAGCGACTCGCCAAGCACGGCCTCGAGGTGCACGCCGTGGCGCGCAACGCCGAACGGCTCGACGCCCTCGCCCGCGACACCGGTTGCGTCCCGCACGCCGTCGACATCACCGACACCGAGGCACTCACCGCCGAGCTGGCCGGCCTCGACATCGACATCCTCGTCAACAACGCCGGCGTCTCGCGCACCGGCAACATCCTCACCGCCGACGAGTTCGCCGTCGACGAGCAGGTCGCCGTCAACATCCAGGCCGTTCTGCACCTGGTGCGCCTGCTCATGCCCGGCATGGTCGAGCGCGACCTCGGCCACATCGTCAACATCAGCTCCATCGCCGGCGTCTACAACTTCGGCGGCAACACGATCTACCACGCCACCAAGGCCGCCGTGCACACCCTCTCCCGCCAGCTGCGGGTCGACGGTTACGGCCGCCGGGTCCGCGTCACCGAGATCTGCCCGGGCCGGGTGGAGACGGAGATCTTCGGCCGGCTGCTCGGCGACATGGAGGAGGCCCAGCGGCGGTTCTACGACGGCTACGAGTCCCTCAAGCCCGAGGACATCGCCGACTCCATCGAGTTCGCCGTCGACTCGCCCCGGCACGTCAACATCGGCCACATCGAGATCCTGCCCACCTTCCAGGTCCCCGGCGGCCTCAACTTCGAGCGCAGGGAGGGCTGATCCCATGGACACGGCAGAGCGGGTACGCCGTATCAAGCCCTCGCCCAGCACGGCCGCCGCCCAGCGCGTGCGCGAACTGAAGAGCCAGGGCCACACCATCCTCGACCTGACCGTGGGCGAGCCCGACTTCGACACCCCCGACCACGTCAAGGCCGCCGCGATCGAGGCCATCGAGGCGGGCGAGACCAAGTACACCCCCGTGAACGGCACCCCGCGACTGCGCTCGGCCATCGCCGGGAAACTCCGCGAGCGCCACGGGCTGGAGTGCGACGACGCGCGGATCGCGGTCGGCGGCGGAGCCAAGCAGGTCATCTTCCTCGCCCTGATGGCCACCCTGGACGAAGGGGACGAGGTCATCGTCCCCGCCCCGTACTGGGTGTCCTATCCGGACATGGTCCGCGCCAACGACGGCACCCCGGTCATCGTGGACTGCCCCGAGGCGGACGGCTTCAAGCTGACTCCGGAGCGGCTCGGGGCGGCGATCACCGCGCGCACCCGCTGGGTCGTCCTCAACACCCCCGGCAACCCGACCGGCTCCGCCTACACCCCCGCCGAACTGCGGGCCCTCGCCCAGGTGTTGCTGGAGCATCCGCGGGTGCGCGTCCTCACGGACGAGATCTACGACGAGATCTGGTACCGCGAGGAGGACGCCCCGTCCCTGGCGGCCGTCGAACCCCGCCTGGCCGAGCGGGTGTTCCTCACCAACGGTGTCTCCAAGACGTACGCGATGACCGGCTGGCGCATCGGCTACGGCGTGGGCCCGGCCGACCTGGTGACCGCGATCAACACGCTGCAGTCCCAGACCTCCTCCTGCCCCTCCTCCGTGAGCCAGGCCGCCGCCGCTGCCGCGCTCACCGGACCGCGGGACTTCGTCCGGGAGACCGTGAGCGTCTACCGCGCACGCCGCGACGCCACCGTGAAGCTCGTCAACGACATTCCCGGTCTCAGCTGCACCGTCCCCGACGGCGGCTTCTACCTCCTGGTCAACTGCCGAGGCACGATCGGGAAGTTCACCCCGTCGGGAAGCCGGATCGAGAACGACGAGGACTTCGCCCGCCACCTCCTCGACAGCGGACAGGTGGCGGTCATCCACGGAGCCGCGTACGGCGCGCCCGGCTACTTCCGCATCTCCTTCGCCACGTCGACGGACGTGCTCACCGAGGCCTGCGCCCGCATCGCCACCGCCTGCACCACTCTGTCCGAGAGGCCGTCATGATCCGCGTCAGCACCAAGTTCGACCGCCCCGCCCCGGAACTCGTCGAACGCCTCGCCGCCTACTCCTCGGCCACCATCCACGAAGCCCAGGGCAGGCTGGGCGCCCTCGACTCGACCATCAAGCCGGTCGACCACAGGATGTCCCTCTGCGGCCCCGCCTTCACGGTCCAGTGCGCGCCCCGCGACAACCTGATGCTGCAGACCGCCATCGCCTACGCCCGCCCGGGGGACGTCATCGTCGTCTCCGCCGGAGCCTACGAGGAGGCCGGCTCCTTCGGGGACGTCCTCGCCAACGCCTGCCAGTCCAAGGGGCTCGGCGGCCTGATCACCGACACGGGGGTGAGGGACACCGAGGACCTGCGCGCCCTGGGATTCCCCGTCTTCTCCCGCAGCATCTCCATCAAGGGCACGGTCAAGGAGACCGTCGGGCCGATGTGCGAGCCCGTCACCGTCGGCGGCGTGCTCGTCCGCCCCGGTGATGTGATGCGGGCCGACGCCGACGGCGTGGTCGTCGTCCGCCGCGAGGACGCGGCCGAGGTGGCCGCCGCCTCACAGGAGCGGATCGACACCGAGGCGGACTTCATCGCCGCGTACCGCTCGGGCCGGACCGTCATCGACATCTGCAACCTGGAGCCGCTGCTCGCCGCGAAGGGGCTGGTGATCGAGGAGTAGCGGCGAGGGCCATGCCGGTCAGGGCCTCGTGTCGGTCAGGGAGATACGGGCGGTGATGCGCTTGCCGACCGGCTGCCGCTCGATGTCGAGGTCCTGGGCGACGGCCTTGACGATCTCCAGGCCGTGCTGGCCGACGCGGTCCGGGTCGGCGGCCCGGGCCGCGGGCACGGCGGGGTCGCTGTCCCACACGGCGACCTCCACCGAGGCGCCCGCGACGCGCAGTTCCATGAGGACGGGACCGGGCGCGTACTTACGGGAGTTGGTGACCAGCTCACTGACGACCAGCTGGGTCAGGTCCATGGCACGCGGGGAGACGTCCAGCCCGTGCTCCTCCCGGAGCCGGGTGAGGAAGTCGGCCGCGTGGTGACGGGCCTCGGCGATGCAGCCGTCGTCCCCGCCCAGGGCGTAGCCGACCTGCGTCGGGCGGTCGCCGGGCTCGGTACGGTCCCCGTCGGGTTGCGGCTCCAACAGCATCGTCCTTCTACTCCCCGTTCACGCGCGTGCGTGTACCCCTCACTTTGTCATGCATGCCACGGGCGTGTTGTTCGGCACAGCCGATCGGATGCGTTCGGCCGGGAGAGTGCGGCACAATCGTCGGCACAGACGTTGCACGGGGCAGCCCAGGCGCAGTTGAGGAGACGGTGACCGACAACCAGGGGACGAGCCGGCCGGACCGGCTGTCCATCGAACACTCCACCGTCGACGGCATCCGCGTCGTGACCCTGCGCGGCGAGATCGACCATGGAGTCAAGGACGCACTGCAGCAGGCCCTGTTGCCCGAGGACGGTGATGTCGGGGCGCCTCGGATCGTGGCGGATCTCAGCGGCGTGACCTTCATCGACTCCAGTGGCATCAACGTCTTCATCCACACCCATCAACGCGCCGACGCCGCACAGGGATGGCTGCGCCTGGCCGGGATCCGGGGTTCGGTGATGCGGGTGGTCCAGCTCGTCGGCCTGGACGCCGTCGTCGCCTGCCACTCCACGGTCGAGGACGCTCTGACATGAGCGGGCCGGGGCAGCCGACGTTCGTGCTGGTGCACGGAGCCTTCGCGAACTCCTTCTCCTTCGCACCGCTCCAGGCCGAACTCGGCCTCCTCGGGCACCGTTCGGTCGCCGTCGACCTGCCCGGTCACGGATTCGGGGCGACCTACACCCGCGCCTATCAGGCGCCGCAGGATCTCGAAGAGTTCGCCGGCACGCCCGGCTCGATCAAGGGTGTGACGCTCGCCGACAACGCCGCGCACCTGATCGGCATCCTGGAACGGGCCAAGCGCCACGGCCCCGTGATCCTCGTCGCCCACAGCCGCGGCGGCATCACGGCCACGGCGGCGGCCAACGCGCGGCCGGACCTGATCGACCGGATCGTCTACGTCGCGGCCTGGTGCCCGGTCGACCTCGACGTCGGCGCCTACTACGCCGAGCCGGAGATGGCCACGGTCGACGTCGCCGCGCTGGGTGCGGCGATGGCCGGTGACCCCGCCGAACTCGGCCTGCTCCGCGTCAACTTCCGTACCGCCGACCCGGACGCCCTCGCGGCGTTCAAGGCGGCCTTCCTCGCCGACGGCACCGACGAGGAGTTCCTGACCTTCCTGAACACCTTCCAGCCCGACGAGAATCCGGACGCCGGCGCCCCGACCGACCGGGCGCGCGCCGAGACCTGGGGCCGTGTCCCGAAGACCTTCGTCCGCCTGGCCGACGACGCGAGCATGCCTCTCGCCCTGCAGGACCGGCTGATCCGCGAGGGCGACCGGCTGACGCCGGACAACCCGTACGACGTCAGCACCCTTGGGGGCAGCCACCTGAAGTGGCTCGTCGACCCGGCGCCGGCGGCCCGGGTGCTGGGGGAACTCGCCGAGCATCTCGACGCCCCGCCGTCATGAGTACGCGTACTCAGCAGGGCCCGCGAAACCACCGATCCTCTCGGCCGGTCGCGATGAGAGGGTCACCTCATGTCCGCCTCAACCTCCGCCCGCCGGGCCCCTGTTACCGCCGTGGGGCTTGGCCTCGTCGCGATCCTCACCCTCACCGCCTGCGGTGATCTGCACGCCTCGGGCGCGACGGCCGGGGCCGCTCCCAGCAGGTCAGCCGGGCCCTCGCCCAGTACTGCCGGGCCCTCGCCCAGTACCACCGGAGCCTCGCCCAGTGCCGTCGGAGCCTCGCCGTACGTGGAGCCCGGGGCCGGGGACGGAGCCCCGCACTACAACGAGAACAACGGCCACCGCCGTCCCGGAGAGATGTCCCCGGCCCACGCGAAGGACGCCGAGCGGGAGGCCGACCGCATCAGGCCGGTACTCGAACGGCTGTGGAAGCGGCGGACGTGGGACCCCGCGACGGTGCGCGAGGCCCTGCTCCGGCTCGGCTACGAGGAGGAGCGCGTCACACGGGACGGCAAACGGCTCGGCGGGACGCTCACCGTCACCGGGATGTCCTCACGCTGGAAGGACGACGGATACGTGACGCCCGAGGGGGCGCAAGTCGCCCTGCGCGTTCACGACGACGCCTGCGTCATGGCGTTCGTCCAGAAGACGAACTTCTCGGCGGTGGCCAACGGCCCGTACCCGGAGAGCGGCTGCTTCTCGCCGCCCTTCGCCCACTGAACGCACAACTCACCCGTCCGCACGCTGGGCCAGGCGTGGCCGGAAGGCGCCCTTCAGGATGGAGGAGCCCGGGACAGCCGTGCGCGTGCGAGGGAGAGGTATGACCGAGACCGACAGGGCCAGGATCTTCCCTGCCGAGGACGGAAGCAGGCCCTCGCCGCACCCCGACCCGGGTACCGGCACGGCCGATCTCCGGCGCGTCGGCGCGCACCCCGACTTCTGGTACCCGGTCGCGCTGTCCCGGAGCGTCCGGAACAAGCGGGTGGTCGCGACAGCCTTCGCGGGTGAGCGCATCGCGCTGTACCGCGGGGAGAGCGGCACCGTGCACGCGCTGGAGGACCGGTGCGCGCACCGGCAGGTGCCGCTCAGCATGGGCGTCGTGGAGGGCGACACCCTCCGCTGCTGCTATCACGCCTGGGCCTACCGCGGCGACGGCCGCATCTCGCAGATCCCGTACCTGTCCCGCGACGACGGCCGGCCGCCGCGCGGCGTGCGCGGCTATCCCGTCCGCGAGGCCTACGGCTTGGTCTTCGTGTTCCCGGGCGACCCGGACAAGGCGGCCGGCACCGCCCTGCCCGACCTGCCGGCCTTCGGCTCACCGCGGTACCGGACCATGACCTACTCCCGGACGGTGCGCTGCCACTACTCGTTCATGCACGAGAACCTGCTCGACATGAACCACCAGTTCCTCCACCGGGGCGTCGTCGGCAGGCTCCATCCCGAACTGCTGGAACACCGGACCGACGCCCGGTCGGTGGAGGCCCGCTATCTGTTCACCCACGCCGGGGGAAAGCGGAACCGCGGCGCCGGCCTGCTGGCCGCCGAGGGCATCAGGGGCAGCGACTCCAGCGACGTCATGACCATCCGCACCGCGTACCCGTACCAGACACTCGACCTGGTCCCGGAGAACGCCGAGCGTCCGGCCTTCCGCCTCTGGGCCGCCTATGTTCCCGAGGACGCCGAGCAGCGCGTCTGCCACACCTACGGTCTGCTGATGATCGAGAAGCCCCGGGTTCCCGGCGCGCTCCGGCTGGCCTGGCCGTTCATCAGACGCTTCACCGAGCGCGTCTTCGCCGAGGACCGCATGGCCGTCGAAGCCGAGCAGCGGGCCTGGGACGAGCAGGGCGAGGACCGCAATCACGAGGTGTTCTCCCTGATCCTGGACGTCCGCGAGGTGCTGCGCTCCAACGGCGTCCCCATCCGGGCACGAGCCGCCGCGTGCGGCACGGCCCAGTCGTGCGACGGCCGGGCATCGGCGTCCGGCGACACCCGGGCACCGAGGTAGCCGTCGCGGCGGCCGGCTCAGGGGAACGGGCCGCACATGCGACGATCTCCGCGTGGACTACCCGAACGACCAGGCCCCCGGCGCCCCTGTCCGCTCCGGCATCCCCGAACACGGCCGCATCCCCAAGTACTACGCGGTCAAGGCGCGGCTCGACCGGCTCGTCGAGGAACTGGGGGAGGGCGGACCGCTGCCCACCGAGCGTGAGCTCTCCGAGCGGTACGAGGTGGCCCGCGAGACCGTCCGGCAGGCGATCCGCGAGCTGGTGCTGGAGGGCAAGCTGCGGCGGCAGGGGCGAGGGACCGTCGTGGCGGGGCCCAAGCTGGAGCAGCCGCTGTCCCTCGCGAGTTACACGGAAGGGGTGCGGCGGCAGGGGCGGACCCCGGGGCGGAGTCTCGTCACCCTCGACCGCTTCCCCTGCCCGGACGCGCTGGCCGCCGAGACCGGGCTGCGGCGGGGCGAGCCCGTCTGGCACCTGGAGCGTGTGCTGCTCGCCGACGACGAGCGGGTGGGCCTGGAGAGCACGTACGTCGCGGTGGCCCGGGTGCCCCGGCTCGACAGCGATTTCGACCCCGACTCCTCGTTCTACGCGTGGCTCCAGAGCCAGGACATCGGTTTCGGTGACGCCGACGAGCGCATCGAGACCGTACTGGCCACGCCGCGCGAGGCGTTGCTCATCGGGACGCCGCCCGCGCTGCCGATGCTGCTGATCCACCGCCTCTCCCGGGACACGGAGGGGCGGCCGCTGGAGCGGGTGCGGGCGCTCTACCGGGGCGACCGGTTCTCCTTCACGACCCGACTGCACGACTGAAAGCCATCCGGGCCCCACCCTCTCTGAATATCACGAAATGATAACGGGTCTAGCCCAAAAGGGCTGCCTCGTTCACGCTGTCGTAGGGAGCCGGACCATCCGGTTCCCGAGCACAAGGAGCGTGTAGGACGTGAGAGTGACAGTCGTCGGAGGCGGCGTGGTGGGCACCATGCACGCCTGGCAGGCGGTGAACCGCGGCCATGAGGTCGTACAGATCGAGCGCGAGGCGGAGGCGCGCGGCGCGTCCCTGCGCAACTTCGGCCAGATCTGGGTGAGTGGCCGCGCGGGCGGCGAGGAACTGGACACCGCCCTGCGGGCCCGGGAGCTGTGGGAGGAGATCGGCGGCCGGGTCCCGGCCCTCGGCTTCCGCCCGAACGGCTCCCTCACCCCCGTCCGCGGCGACCTGGAACTCGCCGTCGCCGAGGCCGCCGTGGCCCGACCGGACGCCGCCGCCCGCGGTTACAAGCTGCTGACCCCCGGCGAGGCCCGCGCCCTGAACCCCGCCCTGCGCGGCGAGTTCACCGCCGCCCTGTACTGCGAGCGCGACGCGGCCGTCGAGCCCCGCACCGCCCAGCTCGCCCTGCGCGCGGAGCTGCTCGAGTCCCCGCGCTACCGCTTCCTGCCCGGCCGCGAGGTACGCGACGTCGTCGGCCCGGGCGCCGTCCGCGACGACCACGGCGACATCCACCGGGGCGACGCGGTCGTCCTCTGCACCGGCGCCTGGCTCGGCGGCCTGGTCCGCGAGCTGGCCGGACCCGACCTGCCCGTGCGCCGCGTACGCCTCCAGATGATGCAGACCGACCCGCTGGGCGAGCCGCTGACCACCTCGGTCGCCGACGCGGACAGCTTCCGCTACTACCCGGCCTATGCCTCCGCCGCACTCGACGCGCTCGACGCCGGAAAGCCGCAGGCCGAGACCGCCGCGGCCCACCGCATGCAGCTGCTCATGGTCCAGCGCGCCGACGGCGGGCTGACCATCGGCGACACCCACGAGTACGAGCACCCCTTCGCCTTCGACACCCTCGAAGACCCCTACGACCACCTCACCGGTGTCGTCGAGTCCCTCCTCGGCCGCCCGCTGCCGAGGATCAGGCGCCGCTGGGCCGGGGTGTACGCCCAGTGCACCGACACCGCCCGGGTCGTGCACCGGCAGCAGGTGCGCGACGGGGTGTGGCTCGTCACCGGGCCCGGCGGGCGCGGCATGACCTGCTCGCCCGCGATAGCCGAGACCACCGCCGAGGAGCTGGGATGGTAGACACACCCGAGGACATCCGACTCGTCGTCCTCGACATGGCCGGTACGACCGTCGCCGACGGCGGCCTCGTCGAGCAGGCGTTCGCGGCGGCGGCCCGGCGCCTCGACGCGGATCCCGACGCGATGCTGGACTACGTCCGCGCCACCATGGGCGAGTCCAAGATCTCCGTCTTCCGGCATCTGTTCGGTGAGGAGACGAAGGCCCAGGAGGCCAACCGGGCCTTCGAGCAGGCCTACGCGGAACTCGTCGACGCCGGGCGGGTCGCGGCCCTGCCCGGTGCGCGCGAGGCCATCGAGGCGCTCACCGCCCAGGGCCGTACGGTCGTACTGACCACCGGCTTCGCCCGCGCCACACAGGACGCGATCCTGGCCGCGCTGGGCTGGCAGGACCTGGTGCCGCTGACGCTGTGCCCCGCCGACGCAGGGGGCCGGGGGCGACCGTTCCCCGACATGGTCCTGACCGCGTTCCTCCGTACGGCGGCGGCGGACGACGTCCGGCAGATCGCCGTCGTGGGCGACACCTCGTACGACATGCTCACCGGGGTCCGGTCGGGAGCGGGCGTGGTCGCCGGTGTCCTGACCGGCGCGCACGACGCGGACGCGCTGCGGGCGGCGGGGGCGCGGCATGTGCTGGACAGCGTCGCGGACCTGCCCGGGGTGCTCGCGTAGCTGCGGGTCCGCGTACTGCCTGCCGTGAGCCGTCGCGCGTGCCGCCGTCAGCCGGCCGCGTGGTCGACGCGCAGCCGCACCTGTTCCTCCAGCCGCTCGAGGCTGGTGTCCAGCGCGTCGCCGACGGCCCGTTCGCCGGGATCGTGGCCGGTGTCGAAGAACGACAGGTGCACCGTCACCTCACTGGCTCCGCCGCCCAGGCCGGCGACCTGGAGCCATCCCGCGTAGCCGCCCTGCTCGCGGGTGCCCCACTCGAGCCGCATCTGATCGCGCCGGGCGCGCAGCAGGGCGGAGGTGTCCTCGTCCGTGCGGTCCTCGTGCACGGTGACGGCGGGCAGTTCCTCGGCCCGCACATGCAGGGCTTCCGGCAGCCAGGTGTCCAGCCGGCCGACGTTCGCGGCCTCGTCGAAGACATGCTCGGGCTGTGCGGGCATCGTGCGTGAACGTTCGTACTCGGTCATCGCGGTACCTGCCTCGCTTCGGGGGCGTACAGCGCACCGCGTTCCCGGCCTGCCGGGACCCAACCGCGAAAGGCCCCGTCCGCAGGGTGCGGGCGGGGCCTTTCACGTCGGTCCTCAGAACTTCGGCTGGGGCGACTGCGCCTGGACGAGTTCCGTGGCCTCCGCCTCCGTCTCCACGGACGGCGGCGAGCCCGCCAGGGGCTTGTTCGCCGTCTCCCGCATGCAAAGGACTGCGATGACGCCGATGACGGCGGCACCCGTGGCGTAGTACGCCGGCACGAGGGTCGAGTCGAAGGCGCTGATCAGAGCGGTGATCACCAGCGGCGTCGTACCGCCGAAGAGCGAGGTGGCCAGGTTGTAGGCCACCGAGAGGGAGCCGTAGCGGACGTGGGTCGGGAAGATCGCCGGGAGCGCCGCCGACATCGTGCCGAGCATCATCACCAGGGACAGCCCCATCAGCAGCAGTCCCAGGGCGATGAGGACGACACTGCCCTGCCGGATGAGCAGGAACGACGGCACGGAGAGGAACAGGAAGCCCAGCATCCCCGTCATCAGCAGCGGCTTGCGCCCGAAGCGGTCGGAGAGCCGCCCGACGTAGTTGATGACGCACATCTGCAGGACCATCACGAGGAGCAGGATCAGCAGCCCGTGATTGGTGCCGTAGCCCAGCTCGTCGGACAGGTACGTCGGCATGTACGACAACAGCATGTAGTCGTTGATGTTGTACGCCGCCACGAGCGCCAGGCACAGCAGCAGCGGCCGCCAGTACCGGGTGAAGATCTTGCCGAGGTCCCCGGTGGCCGAGGTCTCCACGGAATCGGCGGCCTCGCTCGCCTTGACCTGGCCGCCCTCCAGCTTCTGGAAGGCGGGCGTCTCGTCCAGCTTGAGCCGCAGATAGAGACCGATGAATCCGAGCGGCGCCGCGACCAGGAAGGGGATGCGCCAGCCCCACGCCAGCATCTCGTCCGCGCTGAGCACGGTGTTGAGGACGACGACGAGGCCGGAGGCCCCGACATAGCCGCCGAGCGTGCCCAGCTCCAGGAAGCTGCCGAAGAAGCCGCGCCTCTTGTCGGGCGCGTACTCCGCGATGAACGTGGAGGCGCCCCCGTACTCCCCGCCGGTCGAGAAGCCCTGCACCAGCCGGAAGAAGATCAGCAGGGCCGGGGCCCACATGCCGATGACGTCGTGCGAGGGGACGAGGCCGATCGCGAAGGTCCCCACCGCCATCATGATCATGGTGAGGGAGAGGATGCGCTTGCGGCCGACCTTGTCGCCCAGCGGCCCGAAGACCATGCCGCCGAGCGGGCGCACCAGGAACGCCACCGCGAACGTCGCGAAGGAGCTGAGCAGCTGGGCCGTGTCGTTCCCGGACGGGAAGAAGACCTTGCCGATGGTCACGGCCAGATAGCTGTAGATGCCGAAGTCGTACCACTCCATCGCGTTGCCGAGAGCGGCGGCCTTCGTGGCGCGCTTGACCGCCGCGTCGTCGGTCACGGTGATGTCGCTGCGGCGCAGCTTCGGGTGGCGGCGCTTCTCGATCGCCCGGAACAGCATCCGGTGTCGTCTCACAGCCGCGGGATCCACCGACTCGTCATTGTCGGTCGCCGCCATTACGTCGTTCCTTTCGCCGGTGGTTTTCCCAAGCACCACGCCTGCACAGTTCTCGCGCGCTCAAACGTTCCTCCGCGTCACAAATGATCTTCCTGGTGTCCGGCCGCTTCCGCTTGCGGGCTGTGGCGTGTGCCCGTCCCCTGGTGGGGGAACGTGATTCCCCGGGTGACAGTGGGGCCCCGGTGAGAGGAGCCCAGGTGACAGCGTCGGCACAGGAGGCTGCCGGGTACGAGCCGGATCCGCGCCGGTGGCGGGCCCTGTGGGTCACGCTGGTGGCCGGATTCATGAGCCTGCTGGACGTCTCGATCGTGGTGGTCGCGCTGCCCTCCGTCCAGCGCGGCCTGCACGCCTCTCCCGCCCAGGTGCAGTGGGTGGTCTCCGGATACGCCCTCGCCTTCGCGCTCGCCCTCGTCACCGCGGGCCGCCTCGGAGACGCGCTGGACCGCCGCCGCATCTTCCTGCTGGCCCTCGGCGGCTTCGTGGTCTTCAGCGCGGCCTGCGGGGCGGCCCCCAGCATCACGCTGCTGGTGGCGGCGCGGCTCGCCCAAGGCCTGGCCGCCGGTTTCATGGCGCCCCAGAACTCCGCGCTCATCCAGCAGATGTTCCGCGGGGCCGAACGCGGTCGCGCCTTCGGGTTCTTCGGCGCCACCGTCGGCATCTCCTCCGCCGTCGGCCCCCTCGCCGGCGGCATGATCCTCGCCCTGGCCGACGGCGCCCAGGGCTGGCGGTGGATCTTCTACGTCAACGTCCCCATCGGCATCCTGGCCGTCCTGCTCGGCCGCCGCCTGCTGCCCCGCACCCAGCGGTCCGGCCGGGGCCAGGTGGACCTGCCCGGGGTCCTGCTCCTCGGCCTCGGCGTACTCGCCCTCATGTTTCCGCTGGTCCAGGCGGGCTCCGGCGGCATCGGACGGCTGTGGTGGCTGTTCCCCGCCGGCGCCGCGCTCCTGGTCGCCTTCGCCCGACGGCAGCGCCGCCTGGTGGCCCGCGGTACCCAGCCGCTGCTGGATCCGCGACTGTTCACCACCGTGCGCGGCTACGCCGTCGGTGCCGGCGTAGGCACCCTCTACTTCGTCGGCTTCAGCGGCGTCTGGCTGGTCTTCGCGCTCTTCTACCAGGACGGTCTGGGCTTCTCCCCGCTCCGGTCCGGCCTCGCCGTGACCCCCTTCGCCCTCGGCTCGGCCTGCGCGGCCGCGATCGCCGGGCGGCTGGTGGACCGGCTCGGGCGCATGCTCACCGTCGGCGGACTCGCGGCGGTGATCGTCGGCCTGGGCGGCACCGCGGTGCTGCTGCGCTTCGCACCCCTCGGCATCGCGCCCTGGGTGGCCGCCCCGGCGCTGTTCCTCGGCGGCGCCGGCAGCGGCTGTGTGATCTCCCCGAACATCACCATGACCCTGCGCGATGTGCCCGTGCGCATGGCGGGTGCGGCGGGCGGCGCGCTGCAGACCGGGCAGCGGCTCGGCGCCGCCGTGGGCACCGCCGCCCTGCCGGGGCTCTTCTACCTGGTGCTCGGCGGGAGCGACGACTACCGGGGCGCCCTCGTCATCGCGCTGGGCGCCGCACTCGCCGGCATGGCGGCCGCCCTGGCCCTCGCGACGTTCGACTGGCGGCGCGACCGGCGGAACAGGCAGGGGCACGGGACCTGCCCGGAGGATGTCGCCAACAGTCCGGTGCACGCGCGGCAGACCTGAGGGTGCGTGCGGCCGGGGCTCACGTGGCCGGGCCTACGCGGCGGGGCCTCACGTGGTCTGCGGTTGAGGTTCCCGCGGCGCGTCGTCGTCCAGGTCGCCGCGTACGGCGGCGAGAGCGAAGGCCGTCATGGAGGCCAGGACGAGCACCGCGAGCGGCCCCCAGATCGCCGGAATCGCCCACATCGGCCAGTCATTGGCCGACTGGGCCCAGAGGGTCAGGATCGCGGTGGCGCCCAAGCCGACGCCGTGCCACCGCACCACGGTCCCCGCCTTGGCGTGACGCCGGTCGCCCCGTGCGAGGAGCGGCCACAGTCCTCCCACGAGGGCCGTCAGGCCGAACGACACACAGGCCAGCGCGCCGCCCAGCCGGTCCTCGGGCCACCCCACCGGCCCGGCGGACGTCTGCTGCCGCCGCCCGTCGGAGTCCCGTACCTCGACGACCCGCCCGTGCCAGATCAGGCCGACGACCTTGTCGTCCGGCTCCAGTTCGGAGACCACGGGATCGGCCCGCAGGAACGTCACCTTCCACGGCTTGCCGGACGGCAGGACCAGCTCCGCCTCCGGGGACGCGTTCCGCTCACCACGGTTCGTGTCGGCCTCCCGGACCGTGAACTCCTGCTCCCACACGCACCCCGACGCCCGCACCGGGACAGCAGCGCAGGCCGGCGCGGCACGGAACTCCCGCTCCCGCTCCAGCGCTCCCCGGATCTCGAGGGCCGACGCCACTCCGAACCCGAGAGCCGCGACAGCGATCAACAGCCAGAGAACGGACCGCAGCGCCTCGCGTCCCGGCGACTCCACCATGTCTCGTACCCCCCGTTCACGCGGAACCCGCAGGCGCATTGGAACACGCCCGCGGGTCCACGCCCAGGCCTTTTACTCGGAGGTGTGGACGCGCCGGCCCTCGACGAAGGTCTCCAGGACCCGGGTCGCGGCGATCTCCTCGGTCGGGCCCGCGAACGGATCGCGGTCGAGGACGACGAGGTCGGCCGACTTCCCGGCGGTGATGCTGCCGGTGGTGTCGTCGAGGTGGTTCACATGGGCGCTGCCCGCCGTGTAGGCGGCGATGGCCGTGCCCAGGTCGAGGCGCTGCTCCGGCAGGAAGGCCGGGGTGCCCGCGGGCGCGTCGGGCGAGATCCGGTTGACGGCGACATGGATGGCCTGGAGCGGATCCGGGCTGCTGACCGGCCAGTCGCTGCCCGCGGCGAGGGTCGCGCCGGCGCGCAGCAGATCACCGAAGGGGTACTGCCACGCGCCGCGCTCCGCGCCCAGGAAGGGCAGCGTCAGTTCGTCCATCTGCGGTTCGTGCGCGGCCCACAGCATCTGCAGGTTGGCGCTCGCGCCCAGGGTGCGGAAGCGGGGCAGGTCGTGCGGGTGGACGACCTGGAGGTGCGCGAGGTGGTGCCGTGTGTCGCGTTGGCCGTTGGCAGCGCGGGCGGCCTCCACCGCGTCGAGCGCCTCACGCACCGCGCGGTCGCCGAGCGCGTGGAAGTGGACCTGGAATCCGAGCGCGTCCAGCTCGGTGACGTACTTCCGCAGCTCGCCCGCCTCCACGAAGCTGATCCCGCTGTTGTCCGAGGCGCAGCCGCAGCCGGTCAGGTAGGGGTCGAGCATCGCGGCGGTGTGGTTCTCGGCGATGCCGTCCTGCATGACCTTCACCGTGCCGGCGCGGAACCGGTCCCGGCACAACTCGTCCCGGGCAGCCGCCAGTTCGGCGATCTGATCGGCGCCGCGCTCGCGGTCCCACCACAGGGCGCCGACCACCCGGGCGGTGAGCAGGCCCCGGTCCAGGGCCGCCTGGTAGGCGGGCGCCGGGTCGGTCATGTTGGCGTACGTGCCGATGATGGCGTCCTGCCAGGCGGTGACGCCGTGGGAGTGCAGCACGGCCTGGGCGCGCAGCAGGGCGGCGAGCTTCTCCTCGGGCGTGGGGTCCGGCAGCAGCCGGCCCACCAGGTGGACCGCGCCCTCCTGGAGCATCCCGGTGGGGTTTCCCCCGGCGTCGCGCTCGATACGGCCGTCGGCGGGGTCGGGCGTACGGGCGTCGATGCCCGCGCGCTCCAGGGCCCGGCTGTTGACCCAGGCGCCGTGGTGGTCGCGGTTGGGCAGGAAGACGGGGCGGTCCGGGACGATCGCGTCGAGGGCGGCGGCGGTGGGGGAGCCGCCGGGGAACGCCTCAAGGGACCAGCCGCCACCGGTGATCCACTCGGCGTCCGGGTGTTCGTCCGCGTACGCCCTGATCCTGCGCAGGTACTCGGCCGGGTCGACGGTGTCGCCGAGATGGCACTGGCCGAGTTCGATGCCCGCGCCCAGCGGATGGACGTGGGCGTCCTGGAAGCCGGGCAGCAGCAGCTTCCCCGCCAGGTCGACGACCTCGGTGCGCGGCCCGATCAGCTCGCGCACCTCGTCGTGGCCGACGGCGGCGATCCGCCCGCCGCGCACGGCCACGGTGGTGGCGCGGCTGCGGGCGGGATCGACGGTGTGCACGGGGCCGCCCGTGAAGACGAGGTCGGCCGGTCCCGTGGCGTGGGGGTGCGACATGAGGGTGAACTCCATGGGGGGAGGGTTCAGACCGCCGTGCGGTCCATCGGGAGGGTGAGGGCGTCGGCGTCGGTGCCGTGCCCCGTCGTGAAGTACGGCGAGCGCCGGACGTACTTGGCCACGGCCGCCATGCCCAGCCCGGCGAGCACGATCACGGCGGGCAGCGAGAACATGAACCAGCCGTTGTCCGGGCTCAGTTCGAAGTGATCGCTCATGGTCAGGTACGAGTATCCGAGGTAGCCGCCGAGGCCCAGCAGCACCAGCCCGGCCACGGCGGGCACACCGACGGCGAGCAGCGCCTCGCGCGGGCCGTCGTGACGCGCCGAGCGGAAGCGCACGGCGCAGGCGAGCGCGGTGAGGCCGTAGTAGAGGGCGACGATCAGGCCGATGGCGTTGACGGCGGCCAGCAGCATGTCGCTCAGCTTGGGGATCGCGAAGGCGGCCAGGGCGATCACGGCGGCGACGGACATCACGACGGCCGTACCGACGGCGGGGGTGCCGTACCGCGGGTGGATCCGGGTCCACAGCGGCCCCATCGTGCGGTCGCGGCCCATGGCGAGCAGTCCGCGTGCCGTGGGGATCAGGGTGGCCTGCACGGAGGCCACGGCGGAGAACATCAGCGCGACCAGGGGCAGGGTGGCCCAGGGTTCGGCGGCCAGTTTCGCCCCGAGGTAGGGGAGGGCCTGCGGGCCGTTGCGGACGAGTTCGGCCAGGCTCATCTCCCGCTGGAAGGCGACCGAGGCGAAGAGGAACAGACCGAGCATGGCGAAGAGGGCGATGAGACCCCCGCGGGCCGAGTCCTCCGGGTGCTTCGTCTCCTCGGTGACGCTGAAGGCCGCGTCCCAGCCCCAGAAGAAGAACACCGCGAGGACCATGCCCTGGGCGAAGCTGGTCCCGCTGGAGATCTCGAAGGGGTTGAACCAGGAGAGGGAGAAGGCGTGGTCGCCGGTGACCAGGGCCCAGCCGCAGAAGCCCAGCAGCACCGTGTACTCGAAGACCAGCAGCACGAACTGGAACCGGGTGGCGGCCCGCATCCCGGTGACGGCCAGGGCCGTGAGGGCGAGGAGGATCACCAGCCCGACCGCGGTGCTGACGCCGGTGGACGTCGGATCGAGGGCGATACCGGCGAGGCTGGTCAGTCCGGCCTTGTTGGCGAAGAGCAGGACGACCGAGCCCATGATCGCGCTGGTGTAGGCGCAGAAGATGACCGAGCCGACCAGCGTCACCCAGCCGGTCAGGAAGCCGGGCCAGGGGCCGAGGGATCTGCCGACCCAGACATAGCCGTTGCCGCAGTTGGGCTCGGAGCGGTTGAGTCGGGCGTAGGCGGTGGCGATGCCGAGCACCGGCAGGAACGCCAGGAGCAGCAGCGCCGGGGCCTGGAGACCCACGACCGTCGCGATCGTGCCCATGCCGATGGCGATGCTGGTGGTGGCCGCGGTGCTGGACGCGGCGATGGCGACGCCGTCGACGACACCGAGGGATCGGCGCAGCGTGGTGGTCGGACTCGGAGGGGCGGACGACATGGAGGGCTCCTCGGGGGAAGGGTCGGGAAGAGCCGCGCGGGAATGCGATGGAACAACCGGCGTCCATATTGGGTCAACCCTGTTGACGTAAGGCGGGCCGGCGCCGTTCACTGCGTTGCACATGCGTGCGACGAGAGGAGTCCGGGTCATGACCACCCGTGTCCCGCAGGAGCGCCGGCGCCGCCGGCCCACCCGTTCCGGTGTCGTGCTCTCGGAAGAGCTGATCGTCGAGACGGCCCTGCGTCTGATCGGGGAGCACGGCCCCGAGGCGCTGAGCGTGCGCCGGCTCGGCGCGGCACTGGGTTGCGACCCGACCGCTCTGTACCGCTACTTCCACGGCACCGACGACCTGGTGCTGGCCATCGCCGACCGGATCATCGGCGACGCGATGGCCGGCTTCGTCCCCGGCGACGACTGGGTCGCCGCGCTGCGCGAGATCGCCCTGAGGGTGCGCGCGGGATACCTCGCCCATCCCCGGGCGGCCGCCATGGCCGCACACCGGGTGACCCGGCGCCGGAACGAGATCCACGCCGTGGACACCGGGATCGGCCTCCTGCTGAACGCGGGCTTCGCACCGGCTGACGCCGCCCGGCTCTATCTGGCCTTCATCGACACGGTACTCAGCCACGCGGCCACCGAGGCCGCGTTCCACGCCCTCCCGCGACAGCAGCGCGAGGCCGACCACCGGGCCTGGCGGGACGTCTACCAGGACCTGGACCCGCAGACCTACCCGTCCCTCACCGCGGTCCGTCCCCAACTGCCCGGAATGGCGGACAGCTCCTTCGAACAGGCGGTGGACCTCCTCCTGGAGGCCCTGACGGCCCGGTCCCCGGCGGGACGCAGAAAGGCGTGAGCGCGGACCGCCACACCCGCCTCGAACAGGGCCCCACCAGAGCCGCGCCCGCCGTCACCCCACCTCCGCCTTCCCCGGGTTGTCGTCCAGGAAGCCGCCCGACTGGTGCTGCCACAGCTTCGCGTAGGCGCCGTCGATCGCGAGCAGCTCCTGGTGGGTGCCCTGTTCGACGATGCGGCCGCGGTCGAGGACGACGAGCTGGTCCATGGTGGCGACCGTGCTCAGCCGGTGTGCCACCACGAGCGCCGTCCGTCCCTCCATGAGCCGCCACAGCGCCTCCTGGACGAGCAACTCGCTCTCGGAGTCCAGGGCGCTGGTCGCCTCGTCGAGCAGCAGGATCGGCGCGTCACGCAGGATCGCCCGGGCGAGGGCGACACGCTGGCGCTGACCGCCGGACAGCTTGATGCCGCGCTCGCCCACCATCGTGTCGAAGCCGTCCGGCAGCGCGTCGGCGAACTCGGTGACGTGGGCCGCCTCGGCCGCCTGGCGGATCTCGGCGTCGGTGGCGTCCGGCCGGGCGAACGCGATGTTGTCCCGCAGGGTGCGGTGGAACATAGCCGGGTCCTGCGGCACATAGGCGATCCGGCTGCGCAGATCGGCCTGGCGAAGCCGGCTGATGTCCTGACCGCCGATCAGGATCCGGCCCGCGTCGATGTCGGTCATCCGCAACAGCAGCCGCGTGAGCGAGGTCTTGCCGCCGCCGGACCGGCCGACCAGGCCGAGCTTCGCCCCGCTCGGCACGGCCAGGTCCAGCCCGTCGAACAACGGTCGACCGCCACGGTGTGCGAAAGTCACCTTCTCGAAGCGGACATCGGCCGCCCGGGACCGCAGCGGCTCCGGCGACGCCGGGTCGAGCACGGTCGGCGGCGTCAGCAGCAGCTCGGTGAACTGCGCGGCCTCCGTCATCGAACTCTCCAGCCGGCGGTATATCTGGTTGAACTCGAACATGATCCGGGTCGCGTTGCCGTAGTAGGCGAAGGCGACCACGATCGCCTCCACGCCGTGCGAGCCCCCGGCGAGGGTGATCGCGAGCAGCAGGCCCATCGCGTTGGTGAGCACGGACATCGGCGCCACCAGGGTGTCGATGCGCAGGTTGCCGTAGTCCCACGACCGCACGGTGAGCCGGCGCGACACCGCGACCCGGGCGCGGTGCTCGGCCGCCTCACTCCCCTCGGCGGCGAACGCCCGTACGGTGTCCATGTTCATCAGGCTGTCGGCGACATGGCCCGACACCCGGGCGATCGCCTCCTCACGCTGGTCGACGATCCGCTGGCGGCGCCGGATGAGCGGCACGACGAGCACCGCCGTCAGCGCGATCATCACCAGCAGACCGGCGACGAGCAGCGGTTCGTAGCGCCACAGCACCACCGCGCCGAACGCCAGCGGCACGAAGCTCCCCACGATCTGGAACGTCACCGTGTCCACGAACTGCTCGAAACGCGAGGCGAAGCTCAGCACCCGCTTGGTCAGCGAACCGGCGAAGTTGTCGTGGAAGAACGCGGCGTCCTTGGCGAACAGCTCGTCCATTCCGAGCACGTAGAGATGCTCGATGCCGAGGGCGTCGAGGCGGTTGAGGCAGTGCAGGGCGACACGCCACAGTGCCTCGGCGAGCAGCAGCACACCGGCGAAGCCGAGCACGTACGGCAGTGCCGAGTCGACCGTGACGCCCTTGTCACCGGCGATGTCGCCGACGAGCTTGGCGACGATCAGCGGCGCCACGTAGTTGATTCCGATGTTGCCCAGCGCCATGAGCAGCATCGCGGGTACGGTCAGCCGCCGCAGCCGCGCCAACTCCCGTCCGTAGTAACGAAGTGCGAGTAAGACCGAGCGCTTGCCCGGCTGGACCCTGCGAGATTCAGGCGTTTCCATTCCACCCCTGTGTCGTCCTGTGGCAGCCCGCCACGCGCTCACGCGGGCAGGGGGCATCGCCGCAACGAATGTGTGGATTTCGGTCGAGTCCGGCAGTGTCCCGCGACGGCGACCGCGCCGTCCAAGCGTTTTCCGGCCGGGCGGTGGTGCGCGGGGGAGCGCCAAGGAGTGCGGCGGCGGATCGGGGCTGGTCTGACCGGTCCCGCTGCAGCGTTCAACCGCGCGCGTGTGGCGTGCGGTTCACCTCAAATGGAGCGAGGGCAACGCCCTGCTGCAGGAGTTGCTCCACGAGCCCGGGACGTCCTTCACGCGGACGACGACGGGGTGGTCCCTCCTGCCACTCAGTGACCCGGGCGGGTGAACGTCACATGCGTGACTCCGCCGGGCGAGGAGGTGGCTTCGACCTCGTAGCCCTTCTCCAGGTCCTCCAGTCCGTCCCAGAGGCGTACGCCGCGGCCGAGCAGGATCGGAACCACCGTGACGTGCAGGTGGTCGATGAGCCCTGCGGCGAGGAAGTCGCGGATCACGCCGGGGCCCCCGCCGATGCGTACGTCCTGGCCGCCCGCGGCCTCGCGGGCCGCCTCGAGCGCCTCGGCGGGCGAGACGTCGAGGAAGTGGAAGGTCGTGCCGCCCTCCATCTCGATCGACGGGCGCGGGTGATGGGTGAGGATGAAGGTCGGTGTGTGGAACGGCGGGTTGGGCCCCCACCACCCCTTCCACTCCGGGTCCTCGTGCCATCCGGGGTGGCCGAACTTCCCGGCGCCCATGATCTCGGCTCCGATCCCGGGCGTGTGCTGCCGTGCGAAGGCATCGTCGAGGCCGCGGGTCCCGCCGGGTCGGCGAGTCATCTCGTGCCAGAACTGGGTGGCGAACATCCACTCGTGCAGCCTCTCACCGGCATGGCCGAACGGAGCCTCACGGCTCAGACCCTCACCGGTTCCGAAGCCGTCGAGCGAGATGGAGAAGTTGTGAACGCGAGCGAGTGACATGGCCGGCCGATCCCTTCCTTCTCGAAACGTCCTGTGCCCAATGTTCCAGGTCTCGGGGACCACCGCAGAGCTAGTCCTTGATCGCGGCGCGGACTAGTGCCTGCAGTTGCTCGGCGGTGTGATCCAGCGGCTGCGTGCTGCGCTTGGCGCGGCACATGGCCACGGTTCCCTCGACCGCCGCGACGATCAGCGTCGCGAGCTGTGCCGCCCGCTCGGACTCGGCGCCGTGCTCGCGCAGCGAGGCGGCCAGCAGGCCCTCCCATTCCTCGAAGACGTCGGCGGCGGCCGCCAGGGCCGTGGGCGTCTCGTCGGCGGGGGGCTCCTCGATGGCGACGGCGAGGACCGGGCAGCCCGCCCGGAAGTCACTGTCCATGACGATCTTGCGCCAGAGGGCGAGGAAGGCCCGCAGCCCGGCGACCGGGCCCGCCTCCAGTTCCTCGCGCAGGCTGCGGGCGGCCCACGCGCCCGTGTGGCGCACTGCCTCGGTCGCCAACTGCTGCTTGCCCTCGGGGAAGTAGTGGTACGTCGAGCCGAGCGGCGCCCTGGCGTGCTTGGCCGTCTCGCGGATGCTCGTCGCGTTCAGGCCGCGCCGGCTGATCATGTCGGCCGCACCGGCCACGATCCGCTCGCGCGCCGTAGGGCTGTGCTTGGTCACGTTCGCGGTCCCTTCCGACCCCACTGGCTATAACGACCGTCATAGTCTAGCGTGACCGTCGCCTATAACGACTGTCATAGAAAGGCATGTCCATGCCGATGATCCGCCTCACGACCCCGGCCGGCGCCCTGACCGAGGACGGCCGCCGGTCCGTCCAGCGCGACCTCGCCGGCGTACTGCTGCGCTGGGAGGGCGCACCCGACACGGCGTTCTTCCGCGCCCAAGCGTGGAGCTACCTCGTCGAACTGCCCGAAGGCACCCAGACCACCGCCGAGGACGACGCGCCGCGCTTCCTGGTGGAGGTGACCGTCCCGCAGGGCGCCCTGTCCGAGCGCCGCAAGGCCGGCCTGGTCGAGGAGGCCACACAGACCGTCCTGGCCGCCGCTGGACTCACCCCGGACGACGCCCTGCGGGTGTGGGTGCTGGTGCACGAGCAGCCCGACGGCACCTGGGGTGCGGGCGGCTCCGTCATCCGCTACGCCGACCTCGTCGTCCTGGCGAAGGGGCAGAGCACCGATGCGTGAACTGACCTATGTCGCCAGGCGCACCGTCGAGTGGCGTGAGGCGCCCGACCTCGAGCTTCAGTCCGACCGGGAGGCGGTCGTCGCACCGGTGGCGGCCACCCCCTGCGATGTGGACTCCTCGATCCTTGCCGGGCACGGCTTCATCGAGCCGCCCTTCGCCCTCGGCCACGAGTGCGTCGCCCGGGTCGTCGAAACCGGCGACGCCGTCACCGCCGTGGCCCCCGGTGACCTGGTCGTCGTCCCCTGGTCCATCAACTGCGGTACCTGCGACCGCTGCCGGGCCGGGCTGACCGCGCACTGCACCGCCGTCCCCTACATGGCGATGTACGGCGCGCCGATCGGCGGCGGGTGGGGCGGGCTCTTCTCCGACCTGGTCCGAGTGCCCTACGCCGACGCCATGCTCGTTCCGCTGCCCACCGGCCTCGACCCGGTCGCCATGGCCTCCGCCAGTGACAACTGGTCCCTGGCCTGGCGCCTGGTCGCCCCCCACCTCAAGGTCCGTCCCGGAGCCCGGGTCCTGGTCGTCGCCCGCGGCAGCATCGGCCTCTACGTGTGCGACATCGCCCGCGCGCTCGGCGCCTCCGACGTGCTCTACGTCGACCCCGACCCCGAACACCGCATGCTGGCTCGCACCTTCGGCGCCGCCACCGCCGAGACCCTGGAGCCGGTCCCGCAGAGGTTCGACATCGCCGTGGAGGCCACCGGCCGCGTCGAGCAGCTCACCCTCGCCCTCAAGTGCCTGACGCCGGAAGGGATCTGCGAGAGCGCGGGCAACCACTTCCGTCCCGGCGAACTGCCCCTGCTCGACATGTACCTCACCGGCGTCACCCTGCGTGTCGCCCGCGACAGCGTGCGCGCGCACATCCCCGACGCCCTCGCACTCGCCGCCTCCGGCACGGTCGCCCCCGAGAAGGTGGTCTCCCACGTCATCGACTGGGAGGACCTGCCGGCCGCGCTGCCGGACAAGCACCTCAAGCCGGTCTTCGTCAGGGCCGACGGTGCGAACCTGCCGGGCGGGTCATGACGCGTGGCTGCTGTCCGGGCGCAGGGTGAAGACCTGGTCGAGACCCACGAGCGTGAGGACCCGCAGCAGGTTCGCCGGTACGCCGGCCAGGACGATGTCGGCGTCGGCGGCCAGGGCGTGCTGGCGGGCGGCGAGCAGGGCGGTGATGCCGGTGGAGTCGCAGAACGCGAGGCCGGAGAGGTCGAGGACCAGGCACTGCCCCGAGGTCAGGGCCACTTGGTCGACCTGGCGGCGCAGTTCGGGGGCCTGGGCGTAGTCCAGGTCGCCGGCCACGTCCAGAACGGGGCCGGCCGCGGTGTCGCGGTGATCGATGGTCAGCGTCTTCATGAGGAGAACCCCGTTGCGGGGCGTATGAGGGAGGAGTCGGCGGGGACGCCGAGGGCGAGCAGGGCGGTGTCGTCGTTCAGTCCGTCGCCGAAGCCGTCCAGCAGCCCGGTGAGTGCGGTGATCACCTCACCCGGGGCGGCGGGAGCGAGGTCGGTGCCGAAGGCCAGCAGGGCGTCCTCGCCGTACAGGTCGTCGCGGCCGGGGCCGGTGCGGGCCTCCGTGAGTCCGTCGGTGTACAGCACGATCGTGTCGCCGGCGGCCAGGACCGTCTCCACGGTGCTGATCGGTGCGTCGGGCAGCACGCCGACGAGCAGGCCGCCGGGCGTGTGCAGGAACTCGGCGCGGCCGTCGGAGCGCAGGACGAGTGCCGGCGGGTGGCCGCCGGAGGCGAGGCGCACGACCGTCGGACCGTGGTCCCCGCCGGGCTCGACGATCCCGAAGACGCAGGTGCAGTACCGGGGGTCGCCGCCGGCCGTGTACCGCTCGTGCAGGACGGCGTTCAGCGTGGCCAGGGCCGCGGCCGGATCCGGGTCGTGGTGGGCGGCGGCCCGGAGGGTGTAGCGGGTCAGCGAGGTGAGGGAGGCGGCTTCGGGGCCCTTGCCGCACACGTCGCCGAGGAAGAACGCCCACCGGTCGCCGGCGACGGGGAACAGGTCGTAGAAGTCGCCGCCGAGCTGGTCCGGGGCGGCCGTGTGGTAGTGGACGGCCGTCTCGAGACCCGGTACGTCGGGCAGGGAGTCCGGCACGAGGGACCGCTGCAGAACGGCGAGCGCGTCGGCCAGCCGGACCCGGTCGGCCTCGGCCTGCCGCCGGGCCTCGTCCGCTTCGGCGCGGGCCCGCTCGGCTTCCTTGCGGCGGTGCAGGAGTTCCGTTTCGTAGGAGCGGCGGTCCGAGGCGTCGAAGACGGTGACCCGGATCAGCAGGGGTTCGCCCTCGGTGCCGTACTTGACCACGGCGGAGGCCAGCACCGGCAGCCGACCGCCGCCCTGGCGCCTCAGGTCCAGGGCGATGCCGCGCAGCTCGCCCTGCATGCGCAGCAGCGGCGCGAAGTGCGTCTCGTGGTACAGCTTCCCGCCGACGGTGAGCAGATCCGTGAAGCGCTTGTGGCCCACCACGGCCTCACGCTCCAGGCCGAGCCACTCCAGCAGCGTGGTGTTGATCTTGGCGATGGTGCCGTCCATCAGCGTGGACAGATAGCCGCACGGTGCCGACTCGTACAGGTCCTCCGCACTGTCCTCCAGCAGCGCGGTGAACGCCGCGTCCGTGCCTGCCGTGCCGCCGGTCCCGGCAGGCTCGGGCGTGCCGTTGGGGCGACACATCACTTCAGGGACTCCAGGAAGTCGAGGATCGCCTCGGCGGTGGCCTCCGGCGCGCTCAGCTGCGGACAGTGCCCGGTGGCGTCGAGGGTGACCAGGCGGGAGGAGGGGATCGTCGTGTGCACATAGGCGCCGACCTCGCGGGGCGCGATGGCGTCCTGCTCGCACTCCAGTACGAGGGTCGGTACGGTCACGCCCTTGAGGTCCTCGCGGCTGTCGGTCAGGAAGGTCGTACGGGCGAAGACCCGGGCGATGTCGGGGTCGGTGGCGCAGAAGCTGTTGGTCAGCTCCTGGCCCAGCTCCGGACGCTCCGGGTTGCCCATGATCACCGGGGCCATCGCCGACGACCAGCCCAGGTAGTTCGCCTCCAGGGAGTCCAGCAGCTCGTCGATGTCCTCGGTGCTGAAGCCGCCGCGGTATCCCTCGTCGTCGATGTAGCGGGGCGAGGGCGTCACCATCACGAGCGCCCCGATCCGCTCCGGCGCGGCCTGCGCCGCCAGCACCCCGATCATGGAGCTGACCGAGTGCCCCACGAACACCGCCCGCCGCAGGTCCAGCTCCTCGCACACGTCGACGACGTCGGCGGCGTAGCCGTGCAGCGAGGAGTACCGCTCCTCGCTCCAGGCCGACAGATCCGACCCGCCGGAACCCACGTAGTCGAACAGCACCACCCGGTACCGCTCTGCCAGAGCCGGCACCACCAGGCGCCACATGTTCTGGTCGCAGCCGAACCCGTGTGCCAGAACCAGCACCGGCGCGTCGTCTCGGCCGATGATGTTCACGTTGTTCCTGCGGCGGATGTCCATGCGGCCATGCTGTCACCCCGACCGGCGGGCTTCGATGGCGGGCCGCTCGGCGACATGATCGTTCTCGCCGGGCGTGGACGACGTCGGGTGCCGTGACCGGGCCGGCCTCGGCCATTCGAAAGGGTGATGCGGCCGGTGGGGCGCGTCCCGCCCGGGCGAGAAAGGCCGCCCTTCCTCGCCTCAGCCCCCCGAGCTCTCCCGCACGATGAGCCGGTGCCCGGCCACATGGTCGCCGGGCGGCGCGGTGTCCGGGGCGTCGATCCGGGCCAGCAGCTGGGCGACGGCGGCCCTGGCGATCTCTTGCTTGTCCGGGGCGACGGTCGTCAGGGTGGGGACGCTGAAGCGGGAGGCCTCGATGTCGTCGAAGCCGACCACGTCGAGCTCGCCCGGCACGGAACGGCCCAGCTCGTGCAGGGCCCGCAGGGCGCCCAGGGCGAGATGGTCGTTCAGGCACAGCAGCGCGTCCGGGCGGGGATCGCGTTCCATCAGCGCGACGGCGGCCCGCGCGCCGTCCTGCCAGTGATAGGCGTCCACCCGCACCACCAGGCCGGGCTCGAAGGGCAGGCCCGCCGCTTCGAGGGCCTCGCGGTGCCCGTCGGTGCGCAGCCGGTCGGTGCCCTGGCGGCCGTGCAGGGCGCCGCCGACCACCGCGATGCGCCGGCGGCCCCGGGACAGGAGGTGCTCGGTGGCCTCGCGCGCCGCGCGCACGTTGTCGATGCCGACATGGTCGGTGCCGCCCTCGGCGGAGCGCTCGCCGAGCAGCACCACGGGCAGGCGCCGGTCGCGGACGGCGAGATCGCGCGGCTGCAGGGAGAGCGGACTGAGGATGACGCCGTCGGAGAACTGCGCGTCGAAACCGTGCAGCGCCGCCAGCTCCCGCTCGCGCACCGCCCCGGTCTGGTGCAGCAGCACGGTGTGCCCGCGCCGGTCGGCCTCGGCCATGACGTGCTTGGCGAGCTCGGCGAAGTAGGCGACGTCCAGCTCCGGGACCGCCAGGGTGATCATGCCGGTGCGGCCCTGGCGCAGTTGCCGCCCGGCGATGTTGACGCGGTATCCCAGGGCGTCGATGGCCTCCTGGACGGCGGCGCGGGTCCGCTCCGAGACATGCTCGAAGTTGTTGATCACGTTGGAGACGGTCTTGGGGGAGACGCCGGCGTACTCCGCCACGTCCTTGATCCTGGGTCTGGCCGCCACGCTGCCCCGTCCTTCCGACTGCCGAGATCGTACCGACTCCGCTCACCGGGCCGTCCGACGGGTTTACATCGATGTAAACCCATGGTGCCATGAGCACCGACCGGCACACGCGACACGAGGAGCCCCATGGACGTGCCCCGCCCCGAGTATCCGAGGCCGCAGTTCGTCCGTGACGCCTGGCTGAACCTCAACGGCGCGTGGCAGTTCGAGATCGACCGGTCGGACACCGGCCTGGAACGCGGACTGGCGACACGCGAACTCACCGGCACGATCGTCGTCCCCTTCTGCCCGGAGTCGGAGCTCTCCGGGGTCGGGGACACGGACTTCATGGAAGCGGTCTGGTACCGGCGGACCGTGACCGTGCCCGCGGACTGGGCCGGCGCCCGGGTGCTGCTGCACTTCGGGGCCGTGGACCACGACACCACCGTCTGGGCCGACGGCCGTGAAGTCGCCCGGCACCGCGGCGGCTTCACACCGTTCACCGCCGACCTCGGCGAAGTCGCCGTCCCCGGCGAGGAACTGACCATCGTCGTACGGGCCCGGGACAGCCGCCACGGCGTCCAGGCGCGCGGCAAGCAGGCGACCTGGTACGCCAACTCCCACTGCCACTACACCCGGACGACGGGAATCTGGCAGACCGTGTGGCTGGAGCCGGTCCCGCGCACCGTCGCCCTCCGGCGCCCCCGCATCACGCCCGACCTGGCCTCGGGCTCCTTCTTCCTGGAACTCCCGCTCTCCGCCAACGCGCCCGGCCACCGCGTCCGTGCCACGCTCGCCGACGGCCACGGGGACGTCGTCGCCGCCGAGGTACGCGCCGACCTCGACCTGTGCCCCCGGCTCGTCCTGCCCGTGCCCGCCGACCGGCTGCGCGTCTGGTCACCGCGGGATCCACACCTCTACGACCTGACCCTGGAGGTCCTCGACGCCTCCGGCGCGATGGTCGACACGGCACACTCCTACGCCGGTCTGCGCTCGGTCGCCGTCCACGGCAAGCGGCTGCTGCTGAACGGCGAACCCGTCTTCCAGCGGCTCGTCCTCGACCAGGGCTACTACCCGGACGGCCTGATGACCGCCCCGACCGACGCCGACCTCGTCCGGGACATCGAGCTGGGCCTACGGGCGGGCTTCAACGGCGCCCGTCTGCACCAGAAGGTCTTCGAGGAGCGCTACCTCCACCACGCCGACCGGCTCGGCTATCTGGTCTGGGGCGAGTTCGGCGACTGGGGCTGCGAGACCGGCGTACGCGACGACAACCAGAGCCCCGACGCCTCCTACGTCACCCAGTGGCTGGAGGCCCTGGAGCGCGACCACTCCCACCCCTCGATCGTCGGCTGGTGCCCGCTGAACGAGACGTACCAGCCGCTGCACGACCGTGTCACCGGGCTCGACGACGTCACCCGGGCGATGTTCCTGGCCACCAAGCAGGCCGACGCCACCCGCCCGGTGATCGACGCGTCCGGCTACGCCCACCGGGTGCCGGAGACCGACGTCTACGACTCGCACTGCTACGAGCAGGACCCCGACGTCTTCGCCAGGACGATGGAGGGTCTGGCTCAGGACCGGCCGTATGTCAACCAGGCGCCGGACGGGCGGCCGTGGTCGGTGCCCTACCGTGGACAGCCGTACTTCTGCAGCGAGTTCGGTGGCATCTGGTGGGACCCGGACGCGGCGGCCGGCACGGATGGCGACGACCAGGACACCTCCTGGGGTTACGGACAACGGCCGTGCAGTGCCGAGGAGTTCGTCGCGCGCTTCACCGGACTGACCGGGGTACTGCTCGACGACCCGGACATGTTCGGCTACTGCTACACCCAGCTCACCGACGTCTTCCAGGAACGCAACGGCGTCTACCGCTTCGACCGCTCCGAGAAAGCCGACACCACACTCCTGCGTGACGCCCAGACCCGCCCGGCCGCCTTCGAGGACGTGCCACGGCATCCGTGACTACAACGATGCAAGGAGAAACCGCACATGCGCTTACGATCCCGAAGTTCACTGTTCGCCGTCCTCCTGGCCCTGCTGCCGGGGCTCACCGCCGTCCCGTCCGCGGTCGGCCGCGACGCCGGGCCGAAGGCCGCCGCGGGCACGTTCCGCAACCCGCTCAACCCCGGCCCCGACCCGTACGTCTCGTACTGGAAGGGCAACTACCACCTCACCACCACCCAGGGCGACAGCATCCGCATGTGGCGCTCGCCCTCGCTGAGCACCCTGCTCACCTCGGACCCGGTGACCGTGTGGAAGGACAGCGACACCTCCCGCAACCGCAACATCTGGGCGCCGGAGTTCTACCGCTTCGGCGACCGCTGGTACCTCTACTACACGGCCGACGACGGGGTCGACGAACACCACCGGCTGTACGTCCTGGAGTCCGAGCGGGACGACCCGGCGGGCCCGTACCGCTTCAAGGCGAAGCTCACCCCGCCCAACCACGCCGACAAGTACGCGATCGACCCGGGCGTGTTCCAGCACAACGGCCGCCTTTACCTCGCCTACGCCGGGCTCAACCGGTACCAGCACAACGGCCTCAACATCGCCCCGATGTCCAACCCCTACACCGTCTCCGGTGACGCCGTCCCCCTCGACGCCGCCGGCGGCTGCCCCGAGGTGCGTGAGGGGCCGGAGTTCCTCCACCGCAACGGCCGTACCTGGATGACGTATTCGACCTGCGACACCGGCAAGCCGGACTACCAGGTCTGGATGATGTCCCTGCGCGACGGCGCCGACCCGCTCGTGCCCGGCAACTGGACCCAGCACTCGGGGCCGGTGTTCTCGCGCGCCGACGACCGAGGTGTGTACGGCCCCGGCCACCACGCCTTCTTCCGCTCGCCCGACGGCACCGAGGACTGGCTCGTCTACCACGCCAAGACGACCTCGACGAACACCTACACCGACCGCACGACCCGCGCCCAGAAGATCACCTGGAACGCGGACGGCAGCCCTGACCTCGGCCGCCCGCTCGCCCTCGGGGCCACCCAGGACCTGCCCTCCGGCGACCCCGGATCCGGCACGTACTGGATCAACGACGACGGCCGCTCCAGCGGCGCCGGAAGCGTGGCCTACACGGGCGACTGGAACTCCGGCACCGGCTGCGCCACCCAGTGCTTCTGGAGCGACGACCACTGGAGCGACCGGGCCGGCGCCACCGCCACCCTCACCTTCACCGGGACCCGCATCGCCCTGTTGTCCGTCCGCGACACCGGCAACGGCATCGCCGGGATCAGCGTCGACGGCGGAGCCGAGCAGCGCGTCGACTTCCACGGCGCGATCCGCACCGGCGAGAAGCTGCAGTACGTCAGCCCCAAGCTGCCCCACGGGCGGCACACCCTGCGGATCCGGGTCACCGGGGAGCACAACGCCCAGTCCCGGGGCGCGTTCGTGAGCGTGGACCGGGCGGAGGTGTACACGAACTGACGGACGGCCGAGGAGGGTCGGGGAGCCGGGTCAGCCCAGGTAGACCGGGAACTTCAAGGCCAGGTCGCCGAGTTCGGCCCGCTCCGCCTCCGTGAGCGCCCGCCTCCCGGTGCCCACCAGCAGCGCGTCCCGGTCGGTGAACGACGCGGGGAACGCGCTCCCCGCGATCCGCTCCAGCAGCTCGCGGGAGCGGGTGAGCCCCTCCGCCGGCGGCTGCTCCGCGTCCGGGAGGTGCGCGATCAGGTCGAGGTGGTGCAGCGTCCACTCCAGGACGTACGCCGAGAGATAGTCCGCCACGGTGAGGACCTCGTCGCGGGTGCCGACCCGGCCGGCCGGGTCGGCGAGCCGGGCGGCACGGCCGGCGGCGGAGCCGACGTCGTCCAAGTGGAACGTGAGCAGATGCGGATCCTCGTACGCGGCGGCGAGCCGGACGGTCAGCGCGTCGAGCGGGTCGTCACCGGTCGGCGGCCTGTCGGCGAGCTCCCAGTAGGTCACCGCGTCACGGGTCGGCTCCAGGTCGGACGGGGTGGCGAGGGTGATCAGGACGTCCTGGGCGTCGATGACGAGATGGCACACCAGGTCCCGCACCAGCCAGCCGGTACAGCCGGACGGCCGGGCGAAGTCCTCGTCGGCCAGGTCGGCGACCGCCGCGCGCAACGCCGTCCAGGAGCGTGAGAAGAGATCCACCTCGGCACCGTAGTGCGGTGCGGCGCGGGCGGACAAACGCATTTCGGGCGGTTGGTACGCCCTCGTGCCAACTCGTGAACCCTGCCCTCGAGTTCATAGGCGCAGGACTCTGGCGACCTCAAGAATTCCTGGGCTACCGTCGGTAACACCCCTGGTTGCCACAGGGGCCTCTCCCGACCCCTGCGCACCTCCTCCGGAAGGCGGCCCATGGAACACCCGTCAGAACCCGCCGCGTTCACCCGCCGCCGTGCCCTGACCGTCGCGGGCGGTGTGCTCGCCGGTGCCGCGCTCGCGCAGGCGACGTTCCCGGCCTTCGCGGCCGGAGCCGGAGCGTCGGACGCGGACGCCATCGTCATCGGCCACGGCCTCGCCGGGCTCGTCGCCACCGCCGAACTGGCCGCCGCCGGACGCAAGGTGCTGCTGCTCGACCAGGAGCCGGAGGCCGGTCTGGGCGGGCAGGCCTTCTGGTCCTTCGGCGGGCTGTTCTTCGTCGATTCCTCTGAGCAGCGGCTCATGGGCATCAAGGACTCGAAGGAACTGGCCTGGCAGGACTGGCTGGGCACGGCCGGCTTCGACCGTGGCATCACCGACCCGTCGGGCCAGGACCACTGGGCCCACAAGTGGGCCGAGGCGTACGTGGACTTCGCCTCGGGGGAGAAGCACTCCTGGCTCGCGGGGCTCGGGATGCAGTGGTTCCCGATCGTCGGCTGGGCCGAGCGCGGCGGTGGCCTCGCGGACGGGCACGGCAACTCCGTACCCCGCTTCCACGTCACCTGGGGCACCGGGCCCGCCGTGGTCGAGCCCTTCGAGAAGAAGGTGCGCGCCGCCGTCGAGGACGGCAAGGTGACGTTCAGGTTCCGCCACCGGGTGGACGACCTGATCGTCACGAACGGAGCCGTCACCGGCGTACGCGGAAAGGTCCTGGAGCCCAGCAGCGCGGCCCGCGGCAAGCCCAGCTCCCGCAAGGTCGTGGGCGACTTCGAACTGAACGCCCCCGTCGTGATCGTCACCTCGGGCGGCATCGGCGCCAACCACGACCTCGTCCGGCAGAACTGGCCCGCGCGCCTCGGCAAGCCCCCGAAGTCCATGATCACGGGCGTGCCCGCGCACGTGGACGGCCGGATGCTCGCGATCACCGAGAAGGCGGGCGGACGGATCGTCAACCCCGACCGCATGTGGCACTACACCGAGGGCCTGAAGAACTACGACCCGATCTGGCCCGACCACGGCATCCGCATCCTGCCCGGCCCGTCCTCCATGTGGTTCGACGCCACGGGCAAGCGCTTCTCCAGCCCCGACATCCCGGGCTACGACACGCTCCACACCCTCAAGTCGATCACCGACACCGGATACGACTACTCCTGGTTCGTCACGACCCAGAAGATCATCGCCAAGGAGTTCGCGCTCTCCGGCTCGGAGCAGAACCCGGACCTCACCGAGAAGAACGTCTGGAAGCTGCTGTCGCGCATCTGGCAGACCCCCGAGCCGATCGAGCGGTTCAAGGAGAAGGGCGAGGACTTCGTCGTCGCCACGACCCTGCCCGAACTCGTCGCCGGCATGAACAAACTGACGGGGGACGACCTGATCGACCTGGCCGGCCTGCAACGGCAGATCGAGGCCCGCGACCGCGAGATCGCCAACCCGTACACCAAGGACGCCCAGGTCATGGGCATCCGCAACGCCCTCGCCTACCCCGGCGACACCCTCAGCCGCACCGCCTCCGCCCACCGGATCCTGGACACCAGCGCAGGGCCGCTGATCGCCGTACGTCTCAACATCCTCACCCGCAAGACCCTCGGCGGCCTCCAGACCGACCTCTCCGGCCGCGTCCTGAACGCCTCCGGCAAGCCGATCAGCGGTCTGTACGCGGCCGGCGAGGTCGCCGGCTTCGGCGGCGGCGGCGTCCACGGCTACCGCTCCCTCGAAGGCACCTTCCTGGGCGGCTGCCTGTTCTCGGGCCGCGCGGCGGGCCGGGCGGCGGCGGCCGCGACGGCGACCTGACCCGACCGGGGGCGGGCCATGCCCGGCCCGCCCCCGGCCGCGAGCGTCAGGCGAGTCCGGGCCGCTCCCCGTCCAGTTCGGCGCGGACGGTCCGGGCCGCCGAGACCAGGTTCTCCAGGGACGCGCGGGTCTCGGTCCAGCCGCGGGTCTTCAGGCCGCAGTCGGGGTTGACCCACAGCCGCTCGGCGGGGATGGCCTGCAGGCCGGTGCGCAGCAGGTCGGCCGCCTCCTGTGCGCCCGGAACCCGCGGGGAGTGGATGTCGTAGACACCCGGCCCCGCCTCGCGCGGATAGCCGTGCGAGGCGAGTTCGCGGGCGACCTGCATATGGGAGCGGGCGGCCTCCAGGCTGATGACGTCCGCGTCGAGGTCGTCGATGGCCTGCACGATGTCGCCGAACTCGGCGTAGCACATGTGCGTGTGGATCTGCGTGTCCGGCCGCACCCCGGCCGTGCTGAGCCGGAAGGCCTCCGTGGCCCACGCCAGATACTCCGGCCGGTCGGCGGCACGCAGCGGCAGTGTCTCGCGCAGGGCGGGCTCGTCGACCTGGATGACCGACGTCCCGGCCGTCTCCAGGTCTCCCACCTCGTCGCGCAGGGCGAGGGCGACCTGCCGGGCCGTCTCGGCGAGCGGCTGGTCGTCGCGGACGAAGGACCAGGCGAGCATGGTGACCGGCCCGGTGAGCATGCCCTTGACCGGACGGTCCGTGAGGGACTGCGCGTACGTCGTCCAGCGCACGGTCATCGGCTCGGGGCGGGAGATGTCGCCGGCCAGGATCGGCGGGCGGACGTAGCGGGTGCCGTAGGACTGGACCCAGCCGTGCTGCGTGGCGAGGTAGCCGGTGAGCTGCTCGGCGAAGTACTGGACCATGTCGTTGCGTTCGGCCTCGCCGTGCACCAGGACGTCCAGACCGGCCTTCTCCTGGAAGGAGATCACCTCCTGGATCTCGGCCTTGATGCGCTCCTCGTAGCCGGCCGTGTCGATACGGCCCGACCGCAGGTCCGCCCGGGCGGTACGCACCTCACCGGTCTGCGGGAAGGAGCCGATCGTGGTCGTCGGCAGCAGGGGCAGACCGAGCCGGGCGCGCTGGGCGGCGGTTCGCTCGGCGTACGGCAGCGAGCGGCGGGCGTCCGCCCCGGACACCGCGGCCGTGCGGGCGCGGACCGCCGGGTCGCGGGTGATCGGGGAGTTCGCCCGGGAGGACAGGTCCGCCCGGTTCGCGGCGAGTTGCGCGCCGATCGTGTCGGTGCCCTGCGCGAGACCGCGCGCGAGGGTGACGATCTCGGCGGTCTTCTGCCGCGCGAAGGCGAGCCAGCGCAGGACCTGCGGCTCGATGTCCCGCTCCGCCCCCGTGTCCAGCGGCACGTGCAGGAGGGAGCAGGAGGCCGAGACGTCGACCCGGTCGGCCAGGCCGAGGAGCGTGCCGAGCCGGGAGAGCGAGGCCGCCAGGTCGTTGATCCAGATGTTGCGGCCGTTGACCACACCGGCGACCAGCCGCTTGCCCGGCAGACCGCCCACCGCCGCCAGATCGTCCAGGTTGGCCGCCGCCGACTCCGTGAAGTCCACCGCGAGTCCCTCGACCGGCGCCTTCGCCAGTACCGGCAGGGCGTTCCCGAGCCGGTCGAAGTACGAGGCCACCAGCAGCTTCGACCGGTCGGTGAGGGCTCCGAGGTCGCGGTAGGCACGCTCGGCGGCGTTCAGCTCGGCCGGGGTCCGGTCCTGGACCAGGGCAGGCTCGTCCAGCTGGACCCACTCGGCGCCCGCCGCGCGCAGGTCGGCGAGGACCTCTGCGTACACGGGCAGCAGCCGGTCCAGGAGCGTGAGCGGCTCGAAGTCGGCGGGCACACCCGGAGCGGGCTTGGCGAGAAGCAGATACGTGACGGGGCCGACGAGGACGGGGCGCGCGGTGTGGCCGAGCGCCAGCGCCTCGCGCAGCTCGGCGACCTGCTTGGCGGAGTCGGCGGTGAAGACCGTGTCCGGACCCAGCTCGGGCACCAGGTAGTGGTAGTTCGTGTCGAACCACTTGGTCATCTCCAGTGGCGCCACGTCCTGCGTGCCACGCGCCATGGCGAAGCAGCCGTCCAGGGCGTCCGCCGCGACGGCCTCCCGGTGACGGTCGGGGATCGCGCCGACCATGACGGTGGTGTCCAGGACGTGGTCGTAGAACGAGAAGTCGCCCGTCGGGACCTCGTCGATGCCGGCGTCGGCCAGCTGCCGCCAGTTCGAGGCGCGCAGGTCGGCGGCGGTGGCCCGGAGGGCGTCGGCGGTGACGCGGCCCTTCCAGTAGCCCTCGATCGCCTTCTTCAGTTCCCTGTTCTGTCCCTGGCGGGGGTAGCCGTACACGGTGGCCCGTGCTGCCGCGGCTGCGGGCTTGGTGGTCACGGAGATCTCCTTCGCGAGACGAATCCCTGAGATCCCGGCGACGGGACGAGAGCGCGAAGGGGTGACGAACCCGACGGAGTCGACCTCGCGCGGCACAGCGCGGTCGTTCGCCTGGTAAGTACGCCGACCCGCCCTCGAGGTCACCGGAATGTCCGCGCACGGATCGTCCGCGCGCGGGCAGTTGGCAGGTCTTCGGACTCGCGGGCACGTTCTCACCATGTGAGAACACCTACTGGCCGTCGCTTCCCGGGCCCTGCGTGGACCCAGTGCGTATGACGGCGGTCGTTCCCGCTCACCGCTGCGGGGCAGTCCCGGATTCCCACCGGGTTCCCTCTTGCGACGCATCCCGCCTGGCTGACGGGGCGAACCAGCTGCACCGCCAGCCTATACACGGTCAGGCCGCGGAAGCGACCCTCAGCCGCCGCTCACCGGCCGCCCCGCCGCCAGCGCGGCCAGCTCCTCCGGGGTGCGCGGACCGGGCGCCGACCCGGTCAACAGCCCCTGCGCGCGCAGGAGGTCCGCGGCGGCGGCACCCCACGGCAACCGCAGTCCCGCCTGCCGGAGGAGATCGGTCCGGGCCAGCGCCGTGGGCGCGGGGGCGAGGTGCACACCGTCCGGGGTGAGGAGCGCCGCGTCGTCGGCCCAGCGCAGGGCGAGATCGACGTCGTGGGTGGCCATCACCACCGTGGTGCCGCTCGCCCGCAGCCCGTCGAGCGTGGCCAGGAGCCGTTCCTGGCCGTCGGGGTCGAGTCCGGCCGTCGGCTCGTCGAGGATCAGGACACGGGGCCGCATGGCGACCGCGCCCGCGATGGCGGTCCGCTTGCGCTGCCCGTAGGAGAGCAGATGGGTGGGCCGGTCGGCCAGGGCGCCGATGTCCAGGGCGGCGAGCGACTCCGCCACCCGCGCCCGTACCTCCGTGTCGGACAGCCCGAGGTTCAGCGGCCCGAACGACACGTCCTGCTCGACGGACGCCGCGAACAGCTGGTCGTCAGGGTCCTGCACCACGAGCTGGACGGTCGTCCGCAGCCGGGTCAGGCCCTTGCGGTCGTACGTCACCGGCTGCCCGTCGACCGTCAACCGCCCCTCGTGCGGCCGCAGTCCGCCGCTGAGCAGCCGCATCAGCGTGGTCTTGCCGCTGCCGTTGCGGCCGAGCAGCGCGAGCGCCCGCCCCTCGCGGATCTCGAAGTCGAGGCCGCTGAGCACGGCCGGGCCGTCCTCGTAGGCGAAGGACGCGCCCCGCAGGGCGACGAGGGCGGGCTCGCTCATGTCAGCGGCCTTTCCAGTACGAAGGTGAGGACGGCCAGTGCCGCGAGGAGCGCGCAACTGGCGACCGTGAAGCGGACGGAGACGCGGGCCTCGGGCACCAGGACACGCAGGGTCCCGTCGTAGCCGCGCCCGGCGAGACCCGCCTGGAGGCGGGCCGCCCGGTCGAAGGCCCGGACGAACGCGGTCGCGCCGAGCCCGCCCAGCGAACGCCAGGCGGCGGCCCGCGTGGTGTGCCCGAGCCGGGCTGCCTGCGCGTCACGGATCCGGCGCACGGAGTCAAGCAGCAGAAAGCTCATGCGGTACGTCACGAGCGCGACATCGACGACCGGCGCCGGGACGCCGGCCCGGACCAGGCGCGGCAGCAGGTCGGACATGGGTGTGGTGAAGGCGAACAGCAGCACCCCGAGGGAGGCCGCCGAGGTGCGCAGCAGCAACTCCCCGGCCCGCAGCGGCCCGTCGTCCGCGAGGGAGACGAAGCCCTCCGGCCCGCCGACCTGGACGAGCAGTGTGAGGGCACCGGTCACGCAGAAGCCCAGCGGCACCCGGTAGGCCCGCCACAGCCTGCGGCCGGGTACCCCGGCCGGCCCCAGCAGCAGGGACACGGCCGTCACCAGCACCAGGGCGGCGCCCGGCCAGGGCGGCAGCGAGATGGCCAGTACGGTGAGTCCCAGACCGAGCACGGCCTTGTCCACGGGATGGCGGTGGCGCCAGCGACTGCTGTGCGCCGCCGCGTCGATCGGCAGCACGCGGCTCAGGCCCTTTCGGCCGTGGACTCCTCGGGATCGCGTTCCCGCGCCTGCTGCTCACCCTGGCGCCGGCCCCGGCGCAGGCCGAAGTAGTAGGCGAGGACACCGGCACCCAGCGCCGCCTGCAGGGCGAACAGGGCCGATTCGATCTCACCCGACGGCGGCTCGTACAGCGGCGAGAACCAGGGCTTGTAGTCCGGGTCGATCTCGGTGATCGCCGTCTCGGCCTGCGCGTCGGCGCCCGTGAACGGCTCCTCCTTGTGGTCGCCGAGGCCGAGCGCGAGCGGCAGTACGGCGAGCGCGGCCACGGCGATCAGCAGCAGGAGGTTGATCTTCGTGTTCTTCTTCATCGGGCCGCCACCTCGGTCTCGGTCCCGGACTGCTTCTTGGCGAGGAGCACGCCCAGCCGGGTCAGTTCGCCCTTGCTGGACTGCACCAGCAGCCGCATCACGAGCACGGTCAGCAGCCCCTCGCTCACCGCGAGCGGGATCTGGGTGACGGCGAAGATGGTGCCGAACTTGCCGAGCGCGCCCACGAACCCGCTGCCCGGGTCGGGGAAGGCGAGCGCCAGCTGAACGCTGGTGACGCAGTACGTGGACAGGTCGGCGAAGAACGCCCCGAAGAAGACCGCGACCATCAGCGGCACGCCGTACCGCCGCAGCAGCTTGTACACGGCGTATCCGGCCCAAGGCCCGACGATCGCCATGGAGAAGACGTTGGCGCCCAGCGTGGTCAGACCGCCGTGCGCGAGCAGCAGCGCCTGGAAGAGCAGGGTGATGGTGCCCAGCACCGCCATGATGGGTGGCCGGAAGAGGATGGCTCCCAGACCCGTTCCGGTGGGGTGGGAGCAACTGCCGGTGACCGACGGCAGTTTCAGGGCGGACAGAACGAACGTGAAGGCACCGGAGGCACCGAGGAGCAGGGTGCTCTCGGGGTGCTCGCGCACCTCACGGGTGAGCGACCGGACCCCGTGGACGACGAACGGCGCCGACGCGACGCCCCAGGCGACCGCGTGTGCCGGCGGCAGAAAACCCTCGGCTATGTGCATGGCTCAGCAGACCCTCTCCAGCACCTCGTGGATGGTTGACGCGCCTTGGCCGGTCTCCTGGCTTACGGGTACCACCGCCCGTGCTCCGCCTTCCCGGGTTCCGAAGAACCCAGTGGCTGCCCGTGAGGGCTGGAGCCGGACTTCCCGATTCACAGTGGCGAGGGCCGCACCGGCATCACACCGGCTTTCCCGTTCACCAAGGCGTGGTGACAGTAATGCCGAGATAAGGACGATGACAAGCCACCCGAGGGGGCGCGCGAGGGGGCGACCGCTCGCACACCGGCGCAGGGCCGCTCAGTCGTCGCCCCCCGTCGTCATCGTCGTCGCCGTTCTCCCAGGTCTGACGGGGCTGCTCCTGCCGGGGTTTGTCCGCCTTTCGCGGTGCGTCGGCCGTCTCCTGGGCCGGAGTCGTGGGGCTGGGCGTCGCTTCGACGGGGATCGGGGAAGCGGGTGCGCTGGTGGACGGGGTGATATCGGCCACTGTGCCGGCGGCCGGAACGGTGGCGTCCGGAGCCGTGTCCGCCGCCGGAGCGGAGGAGAGCGGCGAGGCGGAGCCGGCGGACGGCGTGGCGACGGGGCTGCTCGCGGAGGGGGACGCGTCGGGTTCCGTGCCCTCCGTCGCGGTGTCGTCGGGCGAGAACCACAGCATGCCGGCGAGCATCGCGGCGGCGAAGAGCGCCGCCGCGGCGACCGTGGCGGCCGCTTTGCGCCGGTTGTCGTTGCCGCCCCGGGGCGCGGCGCGACGCGAACGACCGGCCTGGGGCGTGCGGCCGGTGCGCAGCCCCGGGGCGCCGGGCAGCGCGTACGTGGCCGGGTTGCGGGTCTCGGCGGCCGGATACGGCCTCGGCGTGGCGGACGTCACCGGGGGCGCGGCCTCCGGCAGCGGCTCGGACAGTCCCCGCCAGGCGCCGCCGGCGAACCACTCGGCGGTCCGCTGGGCGGTGGGCCGGTCCTCGGGCTGCTTGGCGAGCAGGCCGAGCAGGTAGTTCTCGAAGGCCGGCGGGAGTCCGGCGACACCGAGCTCGCGGGGCGGTACGGGCGCGGAATCGAGGTGCTGGTGGAGGAGCGCGACGGCGGTGTCGGCCTGGAACGGCGGCCGTCCGCTGAGGAGTTGGTAGAGCAGACACCCCAGGGAGTACATGTCGGAGGCGGGACCGGCGGGCTGGCCCAGGGCGCGTTCGGGCGCGAGGTAGAGGCCGGTGCCGACGATCTGGCCGGTGGCGGTGAGCGCGGCGCCGGGGTCGTCGAGGAAGCGGGCGATGCCGAAGTCGCCGATCTTCAGGGTGCCGTGGGCGTCCAGCAGGAGGTTGGCGGGTTTGACGTCGCGGTGGACGATGCCCTGCGCGTGTGCGGCGGCGAGCCCGGCGGCGGCCTGCGCGGCGAGATCGGCGACCCGCTCGGCGGGCAGCGCGCCGGAGACGGCCAGCACCCCGGCGAGGCTGTCGCCCTCGACCAGTTCCATCACCAGGTACAGCCGGTTGTCGTACTCGCCGAAGTCCAGGACCCCGACCAGATGGGGGTGGTTGAGACGCCCGGCGGTCTGGGCCTCCAGACGGAACCGGGAGGCCGCCGTGACATCGGTGTCCTGGGGCAGCAGCAGCTTGACGGCCACCGCTCTGGCGAGCGTCTCGTCGTACGCGCGCCAGACCTCTCCCATTCCACCGCGCCCGATCTCAACATCCAGCCGGTAGCGGCCCGCTAGCAGCACTCGTCCTCGTCTCATGCGTGGGGGAAGGTACGTCACCGCATGCCGAACTCCCCGTTTTGACGCGGGGGTTGGTGGGGAACGTCGCAGCCGACCCAGGATACTGGCGCCGCGTGGCCAATGATCTCCGCGGCGGTGGAGAGGGACGGTACGGTCCCGGAAATCCGGGAGCGGAGGAGTCGCACGGCGGGGTGACGGTGCGGTGCGCGCGGTTGCCGGGGTGCCCTTCGCGCGCCCAGGGCGCCGGGGTCGTCTTCCGGTGTCCGGGCGTGCCGGGTCAGGCCGCCTCGTCCGCCTCCTCCGCCGGCTCCTCCCGGCGCGGCAGCAGAGCCACCGTCAGGGCCGGTACGGCCGCGAGGACCAGCCAGGGCACGGCGGCCGGGAGGCCGAGGTCGAGCAGGGAACCGGTGGCCGCGCTGCCGGCCAGGACGATCAGGCCGGAGACCGAGGACAGCGCGCCCATGTAGAGGCCGATCCGGCCCTCCTCGGCCAGGTCGGGCACCCAGGCGCGGGCGGCGGGCACGACCAGCATCTGTCCCACGGTGAGCAGCACGACGAAGCCCGCGGCGGGCAGCAGCCCGGCGACTCCCGTCCAGCCCGCGGGGCGCGCCGCGGCCACCACCGCGAAACCGGCCGCGATCAGCAGCAGCCCGGCCGTCATGGAACGGCGCAGGTCCAGCCGGTCGCCCGCCCAGCGGGTCACCGGCAGCTGGGTGAACACCACCAGCACCGAGGACAGGGCGAACAGCCAGGACAGCGGCGCCTGGGAGCCCGCCGCGCGCTGCACCTCGTCCGGCAGGGCCAGATACAGCTGGTTGTAGGCGAGCAGGTACGAGCCGTACGCCCCGCACAGGGCCAGGAAGCGGCGGTTGCGCAGCAGCAGGCGCACCCCGCCCCGCTCCCGGGTACGGACCCGGCCCGGGATGTGCTGCGGCATCAGCCACAGATGCCCGGCCAGGACGAGCACGAAGACCGCCGCACCGGCGAGGCACGCGGTGCGGAAGTCGACGGCGAGCAGCAGAGCGCCGAGCAGCGGTCCGACGAAGGCCCCGGCCTGGCCAGCGACGCTGAACAGGGCGAGGAGACGCGTGCGCGAGCCGTGTCCCTCCTCCTCCCAGACCACCGCCTGGCGGGCCACCTCGGACTCCACGGCGGGAGAGAACAGCGCGGCGGCGAAACCGATCACCAGCACGGCGCCGATCACGGCCCAGCTCGCCTCCGCGTACCCGAGCCACGCGAACCCGGCGATCCGCAGCACACAGCCGGCCAGCACGACCGGCCGCACCCCGAACCGGTCGACGAGCCAGCCGCCGACCACGAACAGCCCCTGCTGGCTGAAGGTGCGCAGCCCGAGCACGAACCCGACCAGCCAGCCCGCCATGCCGATCGCGGTGCCCAGGTGCTCGGCGAGGAACGGCAGGACCGCGTAAAAGCCGACGTTGAAGGCGAGCTGGGTCAGGATCAGCAGCCGCAGCAGCGGCGACAGCTCCTTCCAGAGCCGCCAGGTGCTTTCGCGCGGGGTCTTGGACGTACGGGCGGCCCGGCGGGCCAGCACGCGGGAGATGAGGTCGGTCATCGTTCTTCTGCCGGTGAGGTGGACGTGGACACAGGGGCCAGTAGCGCGTCGGGGCTGTTCCGCCGCCGCTGCGGGGGCATGACCCGCTCCCCGGGCGATCCGGCCGGGCCCTCGGGCCGCCCGCGCCGCCGGGGCAGCCGTACGCCGCCCGCGGCCGTCACCGCGAGCGCCCCCAGCAGGGCGAGTACGGCGGCGGGGAAGAGGACGGCCCACGGGGCGCGCTCGGCGTACGGCTGGTTCTCGGCGAGCAGCAGGCCCCACTCGGGGGACGGCGGCTGGGCGCCCAGGCCGAGGAAGCCGAGCGCGGCGAGGCTCAGCGCGATGCCGGGCAGCCGGAGCAGGGCGTGCCGGGCCACCGGCGACAGTACGGCGGGCAGCAGTTCGTGCCAGAGCAGATACCAGCGGCCGGCGCCCAGGGCGCGGGTCGCGGCCAGGTGTGTGGTCGCGCGCTCCTGCCGCAGCAGGGAGGACGTGTGGGCGGCCAGCGGGGACCAGGCCACGACGCCCACGGCGAACGCCGGTGTCCAGGGCCCGCTGCCCGCGATGCCGGAGACGAGGAGTCCGGCCAGGACGGGCGGCACGGCGCTGACGGTGTCGACCAGCGGCCCCGACAGCCTCGGCAGCAGCCCCAGCAGCAGCCCCGCGACGAGTGCGGCGGCGCTCACCGCGAGGGCGAGGCCGAGGGTGGTCAGCGCGCCGTGGGAGACCCGGGCGAGGACGTCCCTGCCGAGCGCGTCCGTCCCGAACGGATGCGCCGGGGAGGGGGGCCGGAGCCGGGCGAGGGTGTCCAGGGCGAGCGCGTCGCGGGGCAGGCCGAACCCGATGACGGCGGCGAGCAGCGCCCCGTAGAGCAGGGGCAGGGCGCGGCGCGCGGACGGGCCGGGGCGGTGCAGGGAGTGCAGGGCGCCGTCGCGCAGCGCGGGCCCGATGAGCAGCCGGGCCGACAGCCGGGCGAGGACCCCTGCGAGGGCCGCGACCAGGGCGAGGGCGAGGGTGCCGGTCTGCAGGACGGGCAGGTCCTGGGCGAGGGCGGCGTGCAGGGTGAGCCGGCCCAGCCCCGGTATGTCGAAGATCTGCTCGACGGCGACCGAGCCGCCGGTCAGGCCGACCACGAACAGGCCCAGATTCGGCAGCAGTCCGGGCACGCAGCGGCGCACCGCCTGCCGTGCCACGGACTTCGGCGGGACGCCGCGTGCCGCGGCCGCCAGGGACCACGGTTCGGCGAACGCGCTGGGCAGCAGGTCGTCCAGCATCCGTCCGAGGATCGCCCCGGCGGGCAGACCGAGGGCGAGCGAGGGCAGCACCATCCACTGCGGCCCGTACCAGCCGAGGGCGGGCAGCCAGCCCAGCTGGACGCCGATCACCGAGGCCAGCACGGAGGCGACGAGGAACTCGGGCAATGCGGCCAGCACGGCCGACGCCGCGCCGCCCGGGCCGCGTGCGGCGAGCCGCCCCCGCGAGCCGAGCCGCAGGGTGCGGGCGCACACCGCCGCCACGGTGCCCGCCGCGACCACGAGAGCCCCGGACATCAGCAGCAGCGAAGCGCCGAGCGCCTGCACGACGCCGGGCAGCACCTGGCCGCCGGACACCCACGACGTGCCGGCGTCCCCGTGCAGCAGCCCGCCCAGCCAGCGGCCGAGCAGTGCCGGCGGGCCGTCGTCCAGGCCGAGCTGGTCGCGGATGGCGCGCAGGGTCTCGGGCGTCGGATCACGGTCCGCCGAGCGGGCCTTGAGCACGGTCAGCGCCGGGTCGGTGCGCGACAGCCACGGCAGCAGGCCGATCGCGCCCACCAGGGCGGCCATGAGGACGGCCCGCCACAGCAGCGTCGGGGCGGCGCCCCGTGCCAGGACGCGCAGGGCGGCGAGGCCCTTGGCCAGGGGTGAGGTCGAGGTGTTCAGTGTCGTCCCCGTGGTGTTCAAGCGAAGGGAATCTCGAAGTGCACCACGCCGTTGCCCCCGCCGGGCACTTCCTCCCGCTCGTCGCAGACCACCTTGCCCAGCGTCCGCCACAGGCCCATCGCGCCGGGCGAGTGCGGGTACGTGTGCAGATAGAGGGACCGGTACCCGCCGTCGGCCCGGGCGAAGTCGACCAGCCCCTCGACGAGCCGCCGGGCCAGTCCGCGCCGCCGGTGTGCGGGGCTTACGTACAGCCGCCGCAGTTGCGCGGTCTCGCCCGAGGGGTACCGCTCGGCCAGCCAGCGCGGGTTCGGCGGATGGGCCGGCCCGCGCGCGTCCAGTGCCCCCGTGGCCGCCACCGTCCCGTCCCGCTCGTCCACGGCCACCAGGAGGGTGTGCCGCGGCGGTTCGACGTAGAACGGCACCGGGTCGATGATGTCGGCGTGCCAGGTCGGCACATAGCCGGTGTCGAAGTCGCGGTACACGGCGTCCAGCATCACCACCCGCGCCCCGTCGATGTCCGCAGGCGTGGCTTCCCTGATGCTGTAGTCGTGCATTTGCGCATCATATGCAAATCAGTTGAACGCTCATTCAGGGGCCGCTGATGTGGTTCCGGGGGCCGCCGAGGTGATCTGGCTCAGCACGCACCGCCAGCGCCCGTCCCGCTTCACGAACACGTCCGTCGTCCACTCGTCGGCGTCATAGCGCTCGCCCTGGTAGTGGGCCGTGTTGGTGACCCGTCCGGTGACCACGGCAGTGTCGCCGTAGACGCGGACCCTGGGCCGGGTCCTGAGGTCCATGGCCGAGTGGGTGAGCTCCCCGGACCCGACGAAGGAGAGGAACCTCTCCTTCGGATCGATCCCCGACTCGGAGACGATCACCCACTCGTCCGCCATGAAGCCCGCGATGCGTGCGGGGTCGTTGGCGACGATCGCGGCCGCCCAGTCCTTCACCAGACCGGCGAACTCGCGGACGGTGTCCTCGCCGGGTTCCTGGGCCGCCGCGTCGGGATCTTGGTTCATGTCGCGACCGTAGCGCGTCAAGGCCGCGATCCGGGGTGTTCAGCAGTCCGGGTGACCTCGCGCGTCTCGGGCGCCGACGTGGGAAAAGGATGCGGTCGTCGTTGTCCGGCCGTCCGTCCGTCTTCCGAAAGTGATCACCGTGTCCCTGACCGCCCCCGCCCCCTCCGCCGTCGGCACCGCGCTGCACTCCCAGAGCCCGGTCGACATCCGTCCGCAGGCCACCGACGTGTCGGCGCTGCCACCCCTGCGCCTGCGCCATCCGGCGCGGCTCTCCCTGCGGCTGAGCTTCGAGCGTCCGAAGCGGCACCGGCCTGACTGCGTCCGGGCCGAGGAGGGCTCGGTGAAGGCCGAGCCGCCGCGCGGACAGGACTGCCTGATGAGCATCGGCGACGCCATCTACCACCTGGAGGACATCCACTGGCACACGCCGTCCGAGCACACCGTCGGCGGGGTGGCGTTCCCGATGGAGCAGCACCTGAAGTACGCACGGACGATCGGGGACGGGCACGGGGACGCGACCGCGACCGCGGCCGGTGCGAAGGAGTACGCCGTGCTCGCCGTCTTCGTCCACCCGGGCGACGCCAACGGCTCCCTGGACCGGCTGCTGGAGTCCGCCAGCCGGAGCGAAGACCCCTGGGACGTGCCCGACGTGGAGATCGACACCCTGCTGCCGCCCTGCACCGAGTCCTACCGCTACCTCGGATCCACCACGACCTGCCCCTACACCACCGGCGTGCGCTGGACCGTCCTGACCCATCCGGTCCAGGCGTCCGCCGCCGCGCTGGCGCACTACCGGAGCCTCTTCCCCGAGGGCAACGCCCGCGAGGTGCAGCCGCTCGGGAAGCGGCGCATCGCCGGGGACAGCCATCGGTGGTGGTGACTCGCCCGGTTCAGCCCTCGGACGGAGCGAGCACCACGAAGTCCGCGTTCGCCGGGTCGAGACAGACGGCCAGCCGGCCGACGCCCTCCATGTCCTCGGGTCCCATCTGCACGCTGCCGCCGTGCTCCCTGACCTTGGCCACGGCGGCGTCGCAGTCGCCGACGGCGAAGACCGGGTGCCAGTACGGCCGCCCGTCCGTCAGATCCAGGTCCTCCGGGCGGAGCTCCACGAGGCCGCCGTGCATCCGGTCCTCGGGCAGCCCGGCGGGGGTGATCAGGGTGTACATGCCCGCGTCGCCCGGCATCGGCATGTCGCTGAACTGCCAGTCGAAGAGTCCGCCGTAGAACGCCCTCGCGGCCGCCGCGTCGGTCGTCATCAACTCGGTCCAGGACAACGAACCCGGCGCGTCGACGAGGTCGAGGCCCTTGGACGTCCCCGGCTGCCAGACGGCGAACTGGCCTCCCTGCGGGTCGGTGTACTGCGCCATCCGGCCCCATTCCTCGAGGTCCATCGGCGCGACGCGCACGCTGCCGCCCGACTGCTCCACGGCCTTCGTCGTGGCGTCCGCGTCGGCGACGCTGTAGTAGAGCATCCAGGCCGAGCGGGCTCCCTCCTCGGTGAGCTTGCCGAGCCCGGCGACGATCTTGCCGTCCTTCCGGAACATCCCGCCCTCGAAGTCCTCGCTCTCGCCCATGGACTCGTAGTCCCACCCGAGTACGGCGCCGTAGAAGGCAGCGGCGGTCCGGACGTCCGGAGCGCCGAGGTCGAGCCAACAGGGGGAACCGGGGGCGAACTCCGTGGTGATCATGGCGATGCTTTCCCTTCCGCAGGTCCAGTGTGCCCAGCGTGGCACCGGGCACTGACAAGCGCCCGTCGGCCGCTCTCCTCTGGGGGACCTCCGGTCGGCCGTGGAATCATCGGGGTCGTCGGCCGGTCGGGTGGTCGCGGAGTTCTGTGCGGTGAGGGTGGTGGGCGGGCGTGGTGGTCGGCTGGGAGTGGGACGACACGTTGTTCTCGGGGACCGCCGCCTACTACGAGCGGGGGCGGTTGCCCTACGCCGCCGGTCTGGCGGACGCGCTCGCCGAGGAGTTGCGGCTCGACGGGGAGGGGCGCCTCCTCGACGTGGGCTGCGGGCCCGGGACCATCGCCCTGAGCCTCGCGCATCTGTTCGGCGAGATCGTCGGGGTGGATCCCGACAGCGGGATGATCGCCGAAGCCGGGCGTGGGGCCGCCGGCCGGGGAGTGGGCGCCAGGACCCGGTGGGTACGGGCGCGGGCCGAAGCGCTGCCCGCGGGGCTCGGCACGTTCGACGTCGCCACCTTCGGTCAGTCCTTCCACTGGATGGACCGCGACCTGGTGGCCGCGACCGTCCGGGAGATGCTCCGGCCCGGCGGGGCGCTGGTGCACATCGCCGACCTGAAGACGGAGCCCCGGACCGTCGACGGCATGCCGCACCCGGCGGTCCCCTACGCGGAGGTGGACGACCTGGTGAAGCGCTACCTCGGGCCCGTGCGACGAGCGGGCCGCGGGGTGCTGACGCAGGGGACACCGGGCGCGGAGGACGAGGTGCTCGCCCGGGCGGGCTTCTCCGGCCCCGGGCGTCTCGTCGTCCCCGGCGGGCAGGTGCTGGAGCGGACCTACGACGATGTCGTCGCCTGGGTGTTCTCCATGTCGTTCTCGGCGCCGCATCTCTTCGAAGGGCGCCGGGACGACTTCGAGACGGACCTGCGGCTGCTGTTGCGCGAGGCCTCGCCGTCGGGCCGGTTCTCCGAACGGGCACCGAGCACGGAGGTCTTCGTGTGGCGGAAGGGCCCGGCCGCCGCCTGAAGGAAGGGCCGGCCGTGTCAGTGGACGGACATACCGCCGTCGACGTAGACCGACTGTCCGGTGACGTAGGCGGACGCCGGGCTCGCCAGGAAGACGGCCGCGCCCGCGAAGTCCTCGGCCAGGCCGTTCCGCCCGATCAGCGTGCGCTCGGCGAGGGCGGCGACCTTCTCCGGGTCCGACGAAAGGCGCTTGTTGAGCGCTGTCATGACGAAGCCCGGCACCAGGACGTTGCAGGTGACGCCGCGCGGCGACCACGCCTCGGCCTGGGAACGCGCCAGCGACTCCAGCCCGCCCTTCGAGGCGCCGTACGCGCCGCTCTGCACGAACGCCCGGTGCGCCTGCTGCGAGCTGATGTGCAGGATCCGCCCGAACCCGCGCTCCGCCATGCCCGGGCCGAAGCGCTGCCCCAGCAGGAAGGGCGCCTCCAGGTTGACGGCCATCGTGAGGTCCCAGACGTCCTCGGTCAGTTCGTCCATCGGCGGGCGCAGATTGATCCCGGCACTGTTGACGAGAATGTCGGGCTCCCCGAACGCCTCGACCGCCCGCTCGGCGGCCGTCCGCACACCCTCGCGCGTGCCCAGATCCGCGCTGACCCACGCGGCCCGGCAGCCCTCAGCTGTCAACTCCTCGACCGTCGCGGCCAGTCCGGCCTCGCCACGGGCCACGACCACGACGCTCGCACCGGCCCGTGCGAGGGCACCCGTGATGGCGCGCCCGATACCGGAACTACCGCCGGTGACCACCGCGACGCGGCCGTCCAGGGAGAACAACTCGGAGAGATACGCCTGCGTTGACCGGGTCGTCTGTGTCGTCATGACCCGACACTCTAGGCGGATGGATCACGGGGGAAGCACGCGGCTGCCGCATACTGGCACGTCATGGACCACACCCCTCACCACCCCGAACGGCACCCGCGCGGGCAGGCGTCCTGGGGGACTGCCGTGAAGGCGACGCTGCACTGTCTGACGGGGTGTGCGATCGGCGAGATCCTCGGCATGGTCATCGGCACCGCGCTCGCGTGGGGCGACGTGCCCACCATGGTCCTGGCGATCGGGCTCGCCTTCCTCTTCGGCTACTCGTTCACCCTGTTCGCCGTCCTGCGGGGCGGCCTCGGCCTCAGGGCCGCGATCAAGGTCGCGCTGGCCGCCGACACGGTCTCGATCGCGGTGATGGAACTCGTCGACAACGCGATCATCGCGCTCACCCCGGGCGCGATGGAGGCCCACCTCACGGCCGGACTGTTCTGGTCCGCGCTGCTGGGCGGCTTCGCGGTCGCGTTCCTGATCACGACCCCGGTCAACAAGTGGATGATCGGCCGGGGCAAGGGTCATGCCGTCGTGCACGCCCACCACTGACGTGAAGTCGCCTTACGGCACGGGCGAGTCACCCGCGGCCGGTGAGCAGGCGTACGTGCCCGGCGGGGAGTTTCGGCCACCAGTGGTGGTAGCGGCGGTAGACCTCGGTGTCGCGGTCGGTCAGGAGAGTTGTCAACGACGCGGCCTCTTCCGCGAGACCGTCCCATGTGGTGTGTGGCAGGTCATGGAACGCCGTCGCCTCGATGCCTTCGTCGGTCGCGCGCCACACGCCGGCGACCCGGCCGTCGACCAGGAGGGTGGGCAGCACGTCACCGTTGACGCGGATCACCAGACGGCGATAGTCAGGGGGGATCACGCGGCTGCGGTCGACGTGCGCCAGGAGGACGCTGTCCCACATGGCCATGAGGCGCGGGGGCGCCGGAGTGTCCGCCGGTGGGCGTGGGGCGTCCGGTAGGTCGAACAGGACCGTTCCGTCCGGTCCGCGCAGCTCCTCCACCGTGTCGGACAGGGCGAGCAGCGCCTGCCGTACGGGCTGTCGCGGCAGCGTCGCGAACTGTGCCACGTCCGCGACCGACGCCGGCCCGAAGCCCCGGAGATAGCGCAGGACGAGCTCCCGCAGCGCCCCGGCCGCCGGCTCCCGGCCCGTCGGTACGGGACCGGTCCGCGCCGCGACGAACGACGCCCGGGTGCCGAACGACCACGGCCCGCCGGTCGGGAGGTGGAGCAGCGGCGCGTACCCCTTGAGCCCCCACCACGCGCCGGCCTTCTTGTCCGCGCCGACCCGGTCCTCCAGCCATGCCTGAAGCTCCACGGCCGTCCGCGGCCGGTCGGCGAAGTCCAGCAGCTCCGGGACGAGTGCCTCGCCGTCGGCCGGTGTGAGCCCCGCGGCGGCGAAGCGGTAGCCGAGCCGTGAGGCGTACAGCGTCTGCTGCATCGCCTCACGGAACACCTGGTAGTCGTCCGCGTGGACCGCGTGCAGCGTGATCCGCATCAGGGTCGCCTTGACCACCGCACGCCGCGCGAAGGCGTCGTCCAGCTCGGCCGGGGAGAAGCCGGCCAGCCGGTTCCACAGCGCCACGTACGGAGAGGCGGCATGCTGCGCCTGGAGCGCCACCACACGCCGCACGGCCTCCCCGGCCTCCATCACCTCCCGGCCCAGCAGCATCTGACGGCCGAGGGTCGCCCGGTTGAGCTCCTGCGCGGTGATGTCCACGCCGGGGATTCTGCCGTGACCCGACCGGAGGCATCGATTCCTGGGCAGTGGCCTGGATCACACGTTACGGATTGAGTATCAGGGCCGGGCGATTTCCGTACCCCTGGGCGACGGGGCGGGGCCGGATGCGAAGATGAGGCGCCATGACAGCTGGGTGGTGTGCTCGCACGACACGGGCCGCGGTGTTCGCGGCCGTCTGTGTCGTGCTCGCCGCCCTGGGGCACGTCATGATGTCCGGCGACCATGTGCCCTTGTCGACCCTGGTGGCCGGCTGGGCCGTGACGGGTGTGGTGGGCTGGTCCCTGGCGGGCCGTGAGCGGGGACTCCGGCTGGTCGTCGCCGTCGCCGTGATCGTCCAGACCGGACTGCACTCGGCGTTCTCGCTCGCGCCGGCACCGGCCGCAGGGGCAGCCGGCGGCACGGACTCCATGGACATGCCCTCCATGGGCCATGGCATGGGATCCATGGGCCACGGCAAGGGGTCCATGAGTCATGAAATGGGCTCCATGTCCCAGCACATGGGGCATACGGGACACGCCCCGGACGGCGACTCGTCCCTCGGCATGCTCGCCGCCCACCTGCTGGCCGCGCTGCTGTGCGGTCTGTGGCTGGGTCACGGCGAACGGGCCGTCTTCCGGCTGCTGCGCGCCGTGGGCAGCCGGCTGGCCGCGCCGCTGCGGCTCCTGTTCGCCCTGCCCACGCCGCCGCCCCCGCCCGTGCGCGTACGGCGCTGGTCCTGCGACCGCGCGCCGCGCCTTCTCCTTCTCGTCCACGCGATCACCTCTCGAGGACCGCCCGTGGGGGCCGCTGCCGCCTGACGGCAGCCGGCAGTCCCGGGGCGGCACTCCGCGCGCCCCGGTCTCGGTCGTACGTCCGTACATCACGCCGTACGGACGCGGCCGTATCCCCGCTCACCGGCCGCACGCGTGTTTCGTGTGCTCCCGGAATTCCGAGAAGGACACCAGGTGATCACTCCTGCCCTGCCCCTTTCATCCGAGCGAAGCCCGTCGGCCGACGAGTCGATAACCGCCTGGGCGCTGGCCGCCCGCGGCGGCGACTCCGCCGCCGTCGACCGTTTCGTGCGCGCCCTGCACCGTGACGTCATCCGCTATGTCGCCCACCTGTGCGCCGATCCGCAGGCCGTGGACGATCTGGCGCAGGACACGTTCCTGCGGGCGCTCGGCAGTCTGCACCGGTTCGAGGGCCGTTCCTCGGCGCGCGTCTGGCTGCTGGCCATCGCACGGCGCGCGGTGGCGGACAGCCTCCGCTACTCCGCCGTCCGCCCCCGCCCGGCCGATCTGGCGGACTGGGAGCTGGCGGTCGAGCTCGCCCAGCCGCGCGGCCTGCCCGGCTTCGACGACGGCGTGGCGCTGGTCGAGCTGATGGACGGACTGCCCGAGGAGCGGCGCGAGGCGTTCGTCCTCACGCAGCTGCTCGGTCTGCCGTACGCGGAGGCGGCCGTGCTGAGCGACTGCCCGGTCGGCACGGTCCGCTCCCGGGTGGCCCGTGCCCGGGCGACGCTCATGGCCCAGCTGGCCGAGGCGGAGGAAACGCCGACGCCCGCCCTGGCCGCGGCCTGACGCATCCCGGGCTCGGTGCCCGCCGGCCCGGTCCGGCGGGCACCGAGGCCCGCGGGCGGATCAGGAGGCCTGGGTGCGGCTCAGGAAACCTGGGTGGCGTCGTCCAGGAAGTGGAACCCGGGCCTGGGATGCATCAGGAAGTCGTGATGCGAGATGTTCCAGGCGTAGGCGCCAGCCAGGCAGAACACCACCCGGTCCCCGGCCCTGAGTTGCGGCACCGGTACCCGGTGGGCCAGCACGTCCTTCGGTGTGCACAGCTGCCCCGCGAGCGTGACGGGCCCGCTCCTCGCCGCCGGCCGGGGCCAGGGGTGCGGCCAGGAGTCCACGGGCAGGACGGAGCAGGGCTGGTCGTGGCCCTTCGTCGCCGGGGTGCGCAGATGGTGCGTGCCGCCCCGGACCACGGCGAACTCCTCGCCGTGGCTGCGCTTCACGTCCAGCACCTCCGTGGCGTACCAGCCGCAGTACGCGGTGAGCGCCCGCCCCGGCTCGATCCGCAGTGTCAGCCCCGGATGAGCCTCGGTGAGCCGGGCCAGCCCCTCGCCGTACGCGGCCCAGTCGAAGCGGCGCTCCGGGTCGGTGTAGTCGACGCTCATGCCACCGCCGACGTTCACCTCCGGGATCGGCACACCGAGACCCGTGGCCCAGCCGACCACGCTCCCCGCGACCGCCACCAGCTCGCCCGCTTCCGGGCCGCTCGCCAAGTGGGCATGCACACCCCGTAGTTCGAGCTGCGGGTAGGTGCCGGCGGCGAGCGACCGGATCACGGGTTCGGCCCGGGCGGGGTCCATGCCGAAGGGCGTCGGCCGCCCGCCCATCGCCAGCGAACTCCCGGCGAGCGAGCCGTCGGGCACCGGCAGGTTGACGCGCGGCAGCACCGCGACACGCCGCCGGGGCGCGACGCGGCGGGCCAGCTCGGCCAGTACGCGCAGCTCGTGCTCGCTCTCGACGTGGAAGCGGTCGACGCCCAGCTCCAGCGCGGCCGTCAGCTCGTCCGGCGTCTTGCCGGGCCCGCCGAAGGCCAGCGGCCGCCCCGGCACCGCCTTGGCGACATGCGCGAGTTCACCGCCGGACGCGGCCTCGTAGCCGTCGACGCTGGACTCCAGCGCGGCCAGGATCTCCGGCTCCGGGTTCGCCTTGGCCGCGTAGTACAGCTCGACCCGCCCGGGCAGCGCGGCCCGGACCCCGGCGGCGTGGGTGCGCAGAGCCGCCAAGTCATAGAGATAGGACGGGAGTTCCGGGGACGGCAGCGACGCGGCACGCTCGCGCACCGCAGGGGTCGGGTGGGTCATCGGGAGCTCCTCTTCGCCTCGTGCAGCACCTCTTCGCCCAGCGGCGACGGCAGCCGGACGTATCCGGCCTCGCGGTCGGCCTTGCGCTCCCAGCGGGTGAGCAGGTTGGTCTTGGCGGGTAGCGGCACCCCGGCGAGCAGGGCGGCCAGGCGGGGCGGGCAGCCGTGCCGGCCGGCGTAGGCGCGCAGCGTGTCCCGTACGCGGGCCCACAGTGCCGCCTCCGTCTCCGGACGCAGGTCGGCGAGGGCCGCGAGCATTTCGGCCACGTGGTTGACGAGCAGGCAGTACACGACCCGGTCCCAGCCGCGCCGCGCGTCGTACGTCATCGGCCCGGCCACCTCGGGCGGCAGCGCGGCCAGCGTCTCCGTGTGCTGCTCGGGCACCAGCTTGGTGCCCTCCAGGTCCCGGAAGAGGACCTGGGCGGGCCGGCCCGTGCCGTCGACGCAGAGCAGCACGTTCTGCAGATGCGGCTCCAGGACCAGGCCGTGGTCGAAGTAGGCGGCCAGGACGGGCGGCAGGAGGAGCTCCAGGTAGGCCGACCACCAGTCGAGCGCCGTGACCGCGTCCGCCCCGGAGAGGAGCCGGGAGACCTGGGCGGCACCCGTCGGGTACTCGTCGGCGACGGCGGCCGCGAGCAGGGGAGTGGTATCGGGGGCGAGCCGCCGGGACAGGCCCTCGCGGACGATGACGCCGAAGCCCTCCAGCAGATCGCGGTCCGGCACGCCGTCGGGGCCGGGCAGGGCGAGGGTGCGGTAGGCCGGTTCGCGGAGCACGGCACTGCCGGGGAAGCGCGCGGCCAGGTCGGACAGGGCCGGGGCCAGCGCCCGGGTGAGGGCGACCGCCCCGGTCAGCTCGTAACTGCTGTTCTTGCGCAGGCAGTTGGTGATCCGCACGTTCAGGCTGAACTTCAGGAACGTCTCCCCGTCGTACAGCGTGCGCACGGACGCGGTGGCCGCGAAGGGCCGGCCGCCCGGCCCCAGGTCGAGCACGTCACCGCGGTCCAGGGCGGCACGCAGCAGCGGGTGCTCCCGGAGCGTCTCGTACTGCCAGGGGTGGGCGGGCAGCAGCCGGTAGCCGGCCGGGACGTCCGGGCGCTGCCGGTCCAGGGCGGCGGTGGCCCACGGCTCCGCGCTCTCCTGCGCGATCAGCTGCTCCCGCACGGCGAGGTGCCGCAGCGGGAAGGAGGCGCCCGTCTCGGGGGCGTACGCGGCCCAGGAACGCGGGTCGCCGGTGCGGGCCTTGGGCGTGGGGTGGAAGCGGTGCCCGAAGAGCAGGGACTGCTCGGAGGCGAGGTAGGCGGACAGCGGGTCGCCCGGAGGCTCCGGAACCTCCGGCAGGGCGGTGAGCGCACCCTCGACGGCCGCGTGGCTGGAGACGACCTGCGCCAGGAACTCCTCGTTGCGCACGCCGGTGCGCAGCGACAGCTCGTCACGCGTGTACTCGGCCAGCCGCCGCCAGTCCACGTCCGCCCAGCCGCCGGCTCCCTCCTCGCGCACCGGGCCGGTGAACCGGTGCGCGCCGAGCAGCGACGTACGGCGCAGGGCGACACTCAGCAGCACCCCGCGGCGGGGCAGCCGCAGCAGCAGACGGCCGTCGGCGACGACGGTCTGCCGCTCGGGCCCGGACACCTCGCGCAGCAGACAGTTCAGCAGGGTGTGGGCCACCACGTCGTCGGCGGTGGGCAGGCAGACCGGGTCGGCGGTGCGGCCGGGCGATTCGGTCAGCGAGGGCATGGCAGGCTCCAGCGGTTGCGCGGGTTCGTGGGAGGGAGGGGGCGAGTACGGGGTACGGACGGCGGAACCGGCGGTCCGGCTCGCGGCTCTCATGGCGTACTCCGGGACGGCAGCAGGTAGTTGGGCCCGGTGGTGTAGTGCTTGTTGATGTCGGCGGCGCCCGACCGCTCCTTGCTGAGCAGCGTCCCGGCCGTGACCATCGCCTTCACCGGCAGTTCCGGGGCGTCGAGGACCCGGGCGCGCAGGACCTCCCCCGCCTCGTCGCCGAGCCGCTCCACGGCCTCGGCCAGCCGGTCGCGCACCAGCCGCAGCAGCACGGGCAGCGGGGCGCGGCCGTGCCGGGCCAGCCCGAACGCGTAGGCGCCCGCGCACAGATGGACGGTGATGGTGGCGAAGAGGTCGGCCACCGGCCCGTCCTCCGTGCCGAGCACCCGGGGGTCGTCGAAGTCCCACCGGCCCGGGAGCCGGGCGTGCAGCCGCCGCCTGTCGACGCGCGGACCGTCGTTGTCCTTCAACAGCAGTCGGAGACTGCCCGGGCGCAGTACCAGGGAGATGTTCTGCTGATGCGACTCCAGCGCGACTCCGTACCCGAACAGGGTGGTCTGCCAGTCGAACAGCAGCGTCAGACAGGCGTCGAGCAGGGCGAGCGGGTCGCCGCCGTGGAAGCGGTCGGCGAGATGGTCGACGACCAGCCGGCCGTCCGGCGCCTCGGCGAGGAGCGCCGCCATCGGCACGACGACCGAGTCCTCGAGTCCGGCCGGGTGGCGGCGGCACAGCACGGCCAGCAGTTCGTGTCCCGCGTGGGCGTACGTGGTCTCGTCGGCGTGCAGGATCGTGTCCCGGAACCGGGGCTCGCGGGCGACCACCTCTTGGACGAGCCGCTGCCCGAGGGCCCCGTCGACGAGCGTGCCGGGCTTGACGGACCGCTTGTTGCGCAGTCCCAACGAGGAGGTGGCGAGGGGCAGTTTGAGGTGCAGCGCCGGGTCCGTCACGGTCGCCACCGTCCGCATGGACAGGGTGGGTACGACGTCGAGGCAGCTCTGTTCGGCCAGTACCGCCCGCCCGCGCAGGCCGGTGGCGCCTAAGGCCGCGTCGAGCGGAGGGCCGACGGTCAGCGGGTGCACCGGCAGGGCGAGGTGCGTGCGCTCCAGCCCGGGCAGACCGAGCCGCCCGGGCGTCGGCCACAGCTCGGGAAGCGTGCCGGTCAGCAGCAGCGCCTCCCGGGGCACGGCGAGCCAGCGCAGCGGGAACCGCGGATGGAACTCGGGCGCGTACGACCGCAGGTGCTCCTCGTCCAGCCCCGCCCGGCCGCGCGCGGTCGGGTACACCGGATGGTCCAGACGGGCGGCGAGCGTGTCGAACGCCGGACCACGGCCGAGGCCCGTCCAGCGGGCCGGATCGGCGCCGTGGCGGTCCGTCAGCCGCCCGGCGACGGCATCGCGGGTGTCCGCGTGCAGCCGTAACGTGGCCAGCGTCTGCCGGCACTCCTCGGCGAAGGCGTCGAAACCGGCCCGGTCCTCGGGCTCGGCGAGCGCGCGCAGCGCGTCCAGCACCTCTTCGTACGACGTCAGTTCGGCGCCGTCCGAGGCGCGCAGGAGCAGCGGCAGCCGGGCGGCGTACCGGCACTGGAAGCCGTCCTCGGTGACCGGCAGCAGCAGGGCGTCACGGCCGGCGGCAAGCCGCAGCCAGGGTCCGTCCGGCCGGTGGACGAGGGTGCTCCGGGTGCGCAGTCCGACGACGTCCTCGCGCAGGAGGGCGCTCAGCACCCGGGTGAGCAGCTCGGCCGCGCAGCCGTCCGGGGCGGGTGGCAGTACGGTCACGCCCGGATCTCCCAGCGGAGGGTGGCCAGGAAGTCGGCGGCCACGCGGTCCACGGTGTCCTGGTCGGTGCCGGTGGCCCGCAGGACGCCGAGGTAGTCGCGGTTGGTGCGGTACAGCTCGTGCCGCTCGCCGACCGCCCGCAGCGGACGGTACGTCAGACACACCCCGTCGACGCTGAGCTCGGTGGCGGCCGGGGCGTCGGTCAGGGTCCCGGCCCGGTCGGCGCACGGGTACTCCAGGAGGGCGGCGCGGTCGCGGCGGGCACCCGGATCGGCCGGGAGCGGTTCGCCCAGATGGGTGCGGAGGATGTGCTCGAACAGCGGGATGTCGAGGAGCCGTTCGAGCAGCAGGTCGCACTGGTCGCCGATGGCCCGGTAGTTGACCTCGATGATCCGTGCCCGTCCCTCGTGCACCACGAACTCGGTGTGACAGGCGCCGAATCCGACGCCGAGCGCGTCCAATTGGGCGAGCACCTGCGCGACGACCGGCTCGGGGTGGGCCGGGACGAAGGTGAGGCGCTCCTCGATGAAGTACGGGAGCGGCGACAGCGCGGTGCGGAAGCCGCCCAGGACGTGCCGGACCCGGCCGTCGCCCAGGGTCTCCAGCGTGCACAGCTCGCCGGGGAGGTACTCCTCGACGACCAGGGTGATGCCCGGCCGTCGCTCCAGGATCTCCTTGGCGCGGATCGCCAGGTCCTCGGGGCCGTCGACGAGCACGACGTCCTCGCTGGCCACGCCCTCGCGGGGCTTGACGACACACGGGTAGGGCGCGTCCAGAGCGGTCGGTGCGGTGAGTTCGGCCGACCAGACGGTGTCCGCTCCGGCGGCGGCCAGCCGGCGGCGCGTCTCCGCCTTGTCCTTGCAGCGCAGGGTGGCCCGCCAGTCCTTGCCGGGCAGGCCGAAGTAGGCGGCGGCCAGCGCGGCCTGGGTCTGGAGGTGGTCGCTGTTGGTGAAGACGGCGGCCGGGCTGTCATGGGCCGAGATCCGCGACACGACGGCCCGGAAGTCCCGCACGTCACACTCCAGGACCTCGGCGTCCGGGCGGGTTCTGCGGTGGGCGTCGGGCTGGTCGGTGAGGACGGTGACCTCCAGGCCCAGCCGGGCGGCGGCGGGCAGGAAGCCCTCGGTGACGGAGTCGGTCGGATTGAGGGCGAGCAGGTACAGGCGCATGGCGGTCTTCCATCGGTGGGTCGGGAGCACGTCCGACGATCTTGTACCTTAGGTTAGCCTTACCTATCCAATCGCGGGTTGCAACTGCCCGTAGGAGTGATCGATGCGCACTGTCCTGGAGTCACCGCCGACCCTCGCCGCCGTCCTCGGTACCGCCTACCGGCGGCTGACCGGCATCTGCGAGGCGCTGACCGTCGAGGTCGCGGACCCCGGGACGGCCTACGATCAACAGACCATCACCGGCGCCGAACTGATGTCGGATCAGTCGGCCCTCGACGCCTTCCTGGACGCCGAGGCGACGCGCATCCACACCCGCTACGCCCACACCCCCCGCTCCCACGTCACCGCCTCCCGCGCCCTGCACGACTACGCCTGGACGGTCGCCCTCCTGATGAGCGGCGTCTGGTACCTGGAGCGCCGGGTGCCGCGCATCCGGCCCCAGTCGGTGCGCCTGGACCTCGCGGCCGGGGCGTACACGATCACGCCCGAGCCCCGCGTCGCCTGCCTGCCCGGCGACCCCGTCGCCGCGCTGCCCGGCGCGGTGACCGTCGTGGGCGAGGAGGCCCTGCGGGCCGAACTACGCGCCGCGGTCGCCGACCACATGCGCCCGCTGCTCACCGCCCTGGGCCCCGCCGTGCGCCGCGGACCGCGTGCCCTGTGGGGCATGGTCGGCGACGACCTCGTCTCCGGGATCTGGTACCTGGGCCGGACCCTCGGCCGCGAGGAGGACGCCGTACGCGCGGCGACCGCGCTGCTCCCCGAACCCGTCAGCCCCTACCCCTCGGGAGCGGACTTCCGCCTGCTGACCGGCACCGACGGCCGCCGCCACACGACCCGCACCCGCGCCGGCTGCTGCCTCTACTACGCCATCCGGCCCGACGAGGCCTGCGGCACCTGCCCCCGCACCTGCGACACGGAACGGTTGCGCCGGCTCGAGGAGTGACCAGCCGTCAGTCTCCTGCCTCCACCTCTCGCCAGAACGCGTCGACCCGCGCGTTGAACACCTCCGGCACCTCCTGGAACGGCTGATGAGCCTCTCCGGGCAGCACCTCGAACTCGGCGTCCGGGATGCTCTCCGCGACCTCACGGCCGAGGCGCGGGGGCGTGGCCAGGTCGAGTTCGCCGGAGAGGACGAGGGTCGGCGCGGTGATGCCGCCGAGGCGGTCGGACGTGTCATGGCGGCTGAATGCCGCGAGCTGACGCTGGAAGGCCTCGGCGGACTGCGGGTGCTCGAACGCCAGCGTCTCGTCGATGAGGCGGTCGACCAGGCCGTCGGCATGGGCGCGAGGTGTGTAGATCCACAGGTAGAACGCCTCGAGCATGGCCCGCTCGGTCGGAGCCCGCTCCACCATCCACTCCCAGAAGCGCGTCATCGCGCGGAAGTAGGAGTCCGGGCGCGCCGTCGTGCTCATCAGGACCAGGCTGCGGACGAGGCCGGGATGCCTCAGCGCCAGCTCCTGCGCGATGAAACTGCCTCCCGAGAAACCGGTCACGTGGGCGGCCTGGATCTGGAGCGTGCGCAGCAGCGCGGCGGCGTCGTCGGCCATCCGGGGCATGGTGAGCGGTCCTTCGGGCAGCGGCGTACGCCCGGCGCCCCGGTTGTCGAAGGCGGTGAGCCGGTAGCGGTCCGCGAGCCCGTCGAGCTGTGGCTGCCACGCCTCGACGGGATCCCCGAGCCCCGAGATGAGCAGGACATCGGACCCCTGGCCCCGTCGCTCGACCCAGAGCTCCACGCCGCCCGCGTCGATCATCTGTCCCATGGCCGCCTCCCGGAGCGGGGAACCGTGGTCGTCACCCTCGCGCCGGCGCGATGTTCTGGTTGGCGTGGAACAGGTTGTCCGGGTCGTAGGTCCGCTTGACCCGGGCGAGCCTGTCGTAGTGGTCGCGGTACGTCGCCCGGACCCGCTCCTGGCCCTCGCCCGTACCCATGAAGTTCACGTACGAGCCGCCCATGGAGTACGGGTGCAGTTCCTCCTGGTAGTCCACGCACCACTGCCTGATGGCCCCGGCGTTGACCGGATCGGGGTCCACACCGGCGAAGACGCCCGACCAGACCGCGTCCCGGTAGCTCCACGCCGTCTCGTCCGGGCCCATCCGGTGGGCCGCCCCGTCGACCGGGTAGAGGTGCATCAGCGAGAGCTGGGTGGGGTTGCTCTCGCCGTACTTGAGGTGCACGTCCAGGGCGGCGTCCGGGATGTGGTCGAAGAAGTCGCCGCGCCAGTACCACTGGTAGCCGGTCGGGATCAGTTCGTCGAACATGCTCTGCAGCCCGACGTACGGCATCGGAGTCGTGAAGTGGAAGGCCGGCGGTCCGGCCTCGTGCACCACGGAGAGTGTCTCGTCGAGCCGGTCCAGGTCGCCGGTGTGGCACCAGACGATGCCGCACATCTTCCGCCGGTGCAGCTCCTCGGGGAAGGGCGGACCGGGCGGGACGACGAACATGTTGAAGAAGCCGTACACGTCCTCGGGTGCCTGCGGGAGGAACGCGCGGTACCAGGCCAGCACCTCGCGGGTGTGATCGACCGGCCAGACGGTCACCCCGACGCCGACCGTGTCCACCGGGTGCAGCCGGTAGGTGAGGGAGGTCGCGATGCCGAAGTTGCCGCCGCCACCGCGCAGGGCCCAGAAAAGGTCGGGGTGCTCCTCCGCGTTGGCGGTGACGTAGCTGCCGTCGGCCAGTACGACGTCGGCGGCGATCAGGTTGTCCGCGGTCAGGCCGTACTTGCGGGTGAGATAGCCGTGTCCGCCGCCGAGGGTCAGGCCCCCGACCCCCGTCATGGAGATGATGCCGGTCGGGGTGGCCAGGCCGAAGGCGTGCGTGGCGTGGTCCAGGTCGCCGAGCTGAGCGCCGCCGCCGGCCTGCGCGGTCCGCGCCGCCGGGTCGACGTGCACCCCGCGCATCGGCGACAGGTCGATGGTGACGCCGTCGTCCACCAGGCACAGGCCCGGGCCGCTGTGCCCGCCGCCCCGCACGGCGAGTTCCAGTCCGTGATCGCGGACGTAGGCGACCGCGGCCATGACATCCGCGGCGTCCGCGCACCGCACGATGGCGGCGGGGTGCTTGTCGATCATCGCGTTGTAGATCTTGCGGGCCTGGTCGTACTCCGCGTCCCGTGGGCCTATGACCGGCCCTCGCAGCGTGGTCCGCATGTCTTCCAGGGTGGCGCTGTTCATGACGATCTCCTCGGGACGCGTGCCCGTGCTGACATCACCAGCCTCCCGCCGACCGCGCGGCTGTGCATGTCCGGCGGGGAGTCACCGCCCGGCCGTCCGCGGATTCAGGTCAGCGCGACCTCCACCGGCAGCCTCTTGATGCCGTTGACGAAATTGGACCGCACCCGCGGCACGTCACCGGCCAGGCGGACGTCCGCGAGGCGCGGGATCAGCTCCTCGAACATGATCCGGATCTCGGTGCGCGCGAGCAGATTGCCCAGGCACAGATGGGGACTGCCCTTGCCGAAGGTGACGTGGTCGTTGTCGGCGCGCGTGACGTCGAAGGCGTACGGATCGCCGAAGACCTCCTCGTCGCGGTTGCCGGAGGCGAACCACATCACGACCTTGTCGCCCTCCCTGACCAGCCTGCCGCCCAGCTCGACGTCGCGCGTGGCGGTGCGGCGGAAGTGGTAGACGGGGGAGGACCAGCGCAGGAACTCCTCCACCGCGACCGGGATCAGCGAGGGGTCCTCCTGGAGGCGGGCCAGCTGCTCGGGGTGCTGGATCAGGGCCAGCATCGAGTGGGAGATGGTGTGCCGGGTGGTCTCGTTGCCGGCGACGACCAGGAGCAGGAAGTAGTTGTCGAAGTCCTGCGGGGAGAGCGGCACACCGTCCCGGGGGGTGGTGTTGACCAGCCGGGAGACCAGGTCGGTGCCGTCGCCGCCGCGCCGCCGGCGCGCCAGCTCCCGGCCGTACTCGAAGACCTCCAGTGAGGCGGGGGAGCGGAACGGCAGATCGCGGTACCGCTCGCTCTCCTCGCTGTGCAGCAGGACGTCCGCGTAGTCGGGGTCGGTGTGGCCGATGATGCGGTTGCCCCAGTCGATCAGCCGCTGGTTGTCCTCCGGGGGCACGTCCAGCAGCCGGGCCAGGACGTTGATCGGGAAGTCCGCCGAGACGTCCTCGACGAAGTCGAAGCGGCCCTTGGCGAGGGCGGCGTCGAGGGTCCGTGCCGTCAGTCCGCGCAGGAAGTCGGTGTAGCCGCTGATCACGTTCGCGCCGAACTGCCGCTGGATCAGGCTGCGCAGCGCCCGGTGCCGGACCCCGTCCAGTTCGAGGATCGAGGCGCGTTTCTTGATCTGGTCGTCGTCGACCTCCTCCAGGTTGACGAACCTCGTGGAGGTGAACGTCTCCGGGTCGCGGTCGACCCGGACGATGTCCTGGTGCCGGGTCACCGCCCAGAAACCGGAGTTGGGCGCCTCCTCGGGCTGCCAGTGCACGGGGTCCTGGTGACGCAGGGTGTGGAACATCCGCCAGGGCGTGACACCGTCCGTGAAACGGTCCAGGTCGGCGAGGTTCACATCGGCCAGGGGAAGCGGCTCGCGCAGGGCGTCGGTCGGGGTCTCGGTGGTCATCGAACAGCTCCTCGGCGTCGCAGGGGGCGTCACAGGTGGTAGGCGTACTCGGTGAACTCCCAGTCGGTGACGTGCCGGTGGAAGCGTTCGACCTCGTCGCGCTTGTAGGAGAGGAAGGAGGTGGTGAAGCCCTTGCCGAGCAGGTCGGTCAGGGCGGTGTCCGCCTCCAGCGCGTCGAGCGCGGCGGACAGGGTCTGCGGCAGGACGGCGGACCGGGCGGTGTCGTAGCCGTAGCCCTCCAGCGGGGCGGGCGGCTCCTCGCCGGCCAGGACGCCCAGGAGGGCGGCGGCCGTCGTGGCGGCGATCGCCAGATAGGGGTTGGCGCTCGCGTCGCCCAGCCGCAGTTCGAGCCGGGCACCCGAGCCGCGCTCGGGCGGGATGCGCACCATGGCGCTGCGGTTGTCCAGCCCCCAGTCGATCAGCCAGGGCGCGAGGGTGTCCGGGCCGAAGCGCTTGTACGAGTTGACGGTGGGGTTGAGCAGCGCGGCCAGGGCCGGCGCGTGGGCGAGGACACCGGCCACGGCGTGCCGGGCGACGGCGGACAGTCCGTACGCGCCCGACGGGTCGTCGAACGTGTTGCCGCCCTGGTCGTCCTCGCCCGAGAGGTGGAGGTGGAAGCCGGAGCCGCCCGCGTCGTTGAAGGGCTTGGCCATGAAGGTGGCCAGTCGGCCCTCTTTACGGGCCAGTTCCTTGATCGCCGCCTTGAAGCGGAAGGACCGGTCGGCGGCCGAGAGGGCGTCGGAGTGCGCCAGGTTGATCTCGATCTGTCCGCCGTCGAACTCGTGGTTGCCGCTGATCACCCCGATCCTCAGATCGCGGACGTGGCGCAGGGTGCGCAGCAGGTGGTTGTCGGGGTCGGCGCGCAGCCCGGCGGTGTAGACGACGCCCGGGTCGGGCGCGTAGCGGCGCCAGCCGCCGGACGGGTCCGGATCGCACAGGAAGTACTCCAGCTCGGGCCCGACCACCGGCCGCAGCCCGTGCTCGGCACACCGGGCGAGGACGGCGCGCAGCAGGTCGCGGGGCGACTCCGGGGCGGGGGCGCCGGTCGCCGGGTCGACGACCTCGCCCAGACAGGCGGCCACCCCCGGCTCCCAGGGCAGGGGCACCAGCGTGCCGAGGTCCGGCCGTACGCAGATGTCCGGCAGCCCCGCGTCCAGCCCGCCGCTGACCGGGACCACGTCGCCCTGCGGGCTGGTGTGGTAGACGGCCCGGCAGAACGCGAGACCGTGCGCGCAGGCCCGGGGCAGCTCCTCGAGCAACACGTCACGAGCCCGGTCGGTGCCGATGAGGTCGGGATAGGTCACCCGGACCACGTCGATGCCGTCGGCGGCGAGCCGCTCCATGTGGCGGCGGACTTCTTCAAGGTCGTGAGCGCTCACCGTTGTCTCCTCGGGCGGACGTCGGGACACCTCCGGGGCACGGGGCCGGGGAGGCGGGTGGCGGGAGAGCGAGCAGGCCGGGCGCGGCGGAGCCAGGGACCGCCCGGTGCTTTGTTTGATGCCAAACGGTAGGGCTGGGTGAGGGGTGCCGCAAGGGGGCGGGGGCAAGAATTTATCCATCCGGATAGCTATTGACCAGACCCCTGCCCCTGCCTACCTTGTTTGAAGCCAAACGAGTTCGGGGCGCGTTCGATCGCACCCCGTTGGCCGGGGTCCGGCCCTTCCGGCCGGGCCCCTTTTCCCTCCCCTTCGACGCCCTCACATTCAGGAGGACCGGCCATGAAGGTCGTCGTCGACATGAACAAATGCCAGGACCACGGCCAGTGCGTCTTCGCGGCCCCCGACGTCTTCCACATGGACGACGCCGGCCGCCTGGCCTACGTCCCCGACCCCGACGACGCGCTGCGCGACGAGGTCGAGGAGGCCGCGGACGTCTGCCCGCTCCAGGCCATCCGGATCGAGGACTGACATGAGCGGGCGCATCGTCGTGGCAGGCGCCTCCCTGGGCGGCCTGCGGGCGGCCGAGCAGCTGCGCACCGCCGGCTGGACCGGCGGCATCACGGTGCTCGGCGACGAGCCGCACCCGCCCTACAACCGGCCCCCGCTGTCCAAGGAGGTCCTCGCCGGCAAGGCGGCCTTCACCTCGCTGGCCTTCACCCCGAAGGCGTCCGTCGCGGACGTGGAGTGGCGGCTGGGCACGAAGGCGGTCGCGGCCCGGCTCGCCGAGCGGACCGTCGAACTCGACGACGGCTCGGTGCTCTCCTACGACGGCCTGGTCGTCGCCACCGGCATGCGGCCCCGGCGGCTGCGCTGCCCCGGGCCGCTCACCGGCCGCCACACCGTCCGCACGATCGACGACGCCCAGGCCCTGCGGCGCGAACTCACCCGGCCCGGGGTGCGGGTGGTCGTGGTCGGTGCGGGCTTCATCGGCTGCGAGGTCGCCGCGACGGCCGTCGGGCTGGGCGCGTCCGAGGTGACCGTGGTCGACCCGCTGCCCCTGCCGATGGTCGGGCCGCTCGGCGAGCTGCTCGCCCGCGCGCTGCTGCGGCGGCACGAGGAGCACGGGGTCCGCTTCGCGCTCGGCGCGGGTGTCGCCGGATTCGAGGGGCGGGACCGCGTCACCGGTGTCGTCCTGGGCGACGGCTCCGTGCTTCCCGCCGATGTGGTGGTGGAGTCCGTCGGCTCGGTCGCCAATACCGAGTGGCTGGGCGGCAACGGACTCGATCTGAGCGACGGCGTGCTCACCGACGAGCACTTGCGGGTCGGTGGCCGTCCGGACGTCGTCGCCGTCGGCGATGTCGCCCGCTTTCCCAATGCCCGCTACGACGGTGTGCCGCGCCGGGTCGAGCACTGGTCCGTCCCGGCCGACTCGGCGAAGCATGCCGCGAAGGTGCTGGTCGGCGGCGTGGCCGGGCTGGCGCCCTTCGCGCCGCTGCCCACCTTCTGGAGCGACCAGCACGACTTCCGGCTCCAGTCCTTCGGCGCGCCCGTCCTGGGGCTCGGTGACGTCCGGGTCCTCGACGGCGATCCGTCGGGGGACGTCCTGGCCGGCTACCACCGCGACGGACTGCTGGTCGGTGTCGTCGCGCTCGGCGGACCGGCCGTCGGCCGTGCCGCCGCCCGTCATCGCGCCGAGCTGCTGAAGCAGCCCGCCCTCACTGTGCAAGGAGCCCTCAAGTGACCGTTGTTCAGGGTTACTTCCACCCCAAGACGGCGAGCGGTGCCTCGTCGCTGATTCCCGCGCCGCCGTGGCGCTACTCCGGAGACCTGCTGACCGTCGAGTACCGGACGGATCCGTCCCGGGTGCGTGAACTGCTGCCCGAGCCCTTGGAGTTGGCCGACGAGGATCCGGGGGCCGTCGCCCTGATCTGGGCGGACTGGCAGTCGTGCTCGGGGGCGGGGGAGGAGCTGCTCGATCCTGTGCGGGCGCAGTACAAGGAGGCGTTCGCGGTCGTGCGGTGCGGGTTCCGCGGGCGGATCTACTCGCGGTGCGTCTACATCTGGGTGGACAAGGACTTCGCGATCGCGCGGGGGCTGCACCAGGGGTATCCGAAGAAGCTCGGGTCCATCCATCAGACGCGGCCGCATCCGTACGGGCCCGCGCCGCGGATCGAGGCGGGGGCGCGGTTCGGGGCGACGCTGGCCGCGGCGGACCGGCGGTTGGCTCAGGCCGTGGTGACGCTGCGGGAGCCGTCTGAGAGCGGCGGCTTCGTCAACGGGCATCCCATGGCTCATCACCGGTGGTTGCCGTCGATCGAGGGCAAGGGGCTGGCTCTTGACGAGCTGATCGAGTCCGGGGCGGCTTCGTTCGAGGGTGGGCGGCCGTGGGTCGGCGATGCGGAGTTGGAGTTGTTCGAGGCGCCTACGGAGGAGTTGGCGCGGCTGGAGGTGCGTGAGCCGATCGCTGCGTATTTCCGGCAGGTCGGGGTGGTCTGGGACGGAGGGCGGCTGCTTGAGGTCGGTACGTCCGGAGCGTGTGCCGAGTGAGGTTTGTGGGTGGGTGCGGGTCCGTCGTGGTTGTTCGCGCAGTTCCCCGCGCCCCTGAGGACCTGCAACAGCCCCTCTTCTGAATGGAACTCTTCTCATGCCTGACAAGATCACTGTCGCCGGTGTCTCCGTCGACACCCGGCACTGGATCGGCGGCGAGCGCGTCGCCTCCGCCGGCACTTTTGCCGACCACTCTCCGATCGACGGCAACCTCCTCGGCGAGATCGCCCGGGGCGGGCCCGCTGAGGCTGAAGCCGCGGTCGCTGCCGCCCGGGACGCCTTCCCGGAATGGGCCGCCACCCCCCGAACCGAACGCGCCCGCCTCCTCCACGCCATAGCCGATGGCGTCGAGAAGCGGATCGAAGAGCTGGCGATCGTCGAGACGACCGACAACGGCGCCCTTCTGCGCTCGCATCGCCGGGGCGTGATGCCCCGCGTCGCGCACAACTTCCGGTTCTTCGCCGACTGGTTGCTGTCGCTCGATCACGAGGACTTCGAGACGCGGGGGCACACCAATCACGTCTCATGGGATCCGGCAGGTCCCTGCGTGCTGATCACCCCGTGGAACGCACCCCTGATGCTGGCCACCTGGAAGGTCGCGCCGGCCCTCGCCGCAGGCAACACCGTCGTTCTCAAGCCGGCGGAGTGGTCCCCGCTGACCGCCTCCCTGCTGGCCGACATCGCGGCCGAGGCGGGGCTGCCGGCCGGGGTGCTGAATGTCGTGCAGGGGTTCGGCTCGGAGATCGGGGACGCCCTGACCTCGCACCCGGACGTACGCAGGATCAGCTTCACGGGGTCCGTGCCGACGGCGAAGCGGATCGCGGAGTCGGCCGCCGCGCAGCTCACCCCCCTGAGTCTTGAACTCGGAGGGAAGTCACCGCTGTTGGTGTTCGCCGACGCCGATCTCGAGCTGGCCGTCGACCTGGCCGTCGAGCAGTACGACAACGCCGGGCAGGTCTGTCTGGCGGGCACCCGGCTGCTGGTCGAGGAGACGGTCGCCGACGAGTTCACCCGACGGTTCGTCGAGAAGGCCACGGCTCTGGCACAGGGCGACCCGAGGGACGAGGCCACCGACATCGGGCCCACCATCCACCCCCGCCAGCTGGAGAAGATCGACGGGTTCGTGCAGCGGGCCGTCGCGGCCGGGGCGCGGGCCCTCATCGGAGGGCATCGGAAGGACGGGCAGTACTACCTGCCGACCCTGCTCACCGATGTCGCCCAGGACTCCGAGATCGTGCAGGAGGAGGTCTTCGGGCCGGTCCTGACCCTCCAGACCTTCGCGGGCGAGGACGAGGCCGTCCGGCTCGCCAACGACACCCGCTTCGGGCTGGCCGCCACCGTCGCCACCGGCGACCGCGACCGTGCCGAGCGGGTCACCGCGCGGCTCGTCGCGGGCACGGTCTGGGTCAACTGCTTCTTCGTGCGCGACCTCCAGGCGCCCTTCGGCGGCTCCCGGCAGTCCGGTGTCGGCCGTGAGGGCGGTACCTGGAGCTTCGACTTCTACTGCGACCTGAAGAACACCGTCACCGCCCCGAAGGGATGGAACCAGGACCATGGGTGAGATCGTCGGGGCCGGGCTGCTCGCCCACGTCCCCACCATCGTGCTGCCCGAGACGGAACGCCGGGACCTCAACGAGGGCAAGGAGATCACCCTCGTGACCGGGCTCCGGGAGCTCCGCGGGGACGTCTTCGAGCGTGACGACTACGACACCGTGGTCGTGCTCGACTCCCACTGGGCGACCACCGTCGAGTTCGTCGTCACCGCGCAGGAGCGGCGCGCGGGCCTGTTCACCTCCGAGGAACTGCCGCGCGGCATGTGCAGGATGCCGTACGACTTCCCGGGTGACCCCGAACTCGCCCACAACGTGGCCGAGTTCGCCGACCGGCACGGCACCTGGATCACCCCGATCGACGACGCGTACCTGCCGATCTACTACGCCACCCTCAACCTCTGGAAGTACCTGGGCGAGGGCCTGCCCGACAAGCGCTGGGTCACCATCGGTGTCTGCCAGACCGGCGACATGGAGGACCATCTGCGGCTCGGGCGGGCCTTGGCCGACGGGATCGCCGCCACCCCGGGGAGACGGGTCCTGGTCATCGCCTCCGGCGCCCTGTCGCACACCTTCTGGCCCCTGCGCGAACTGCGCGACCACGAGGCCAGCGACCCCCGCCACATCCGTACGCCCGAGGCGCGCGAGGCCGACCAGGAGCGGATCGCCTGGTTCAAGGAGGGCCGTCACGACAAGGTCCTCGACACCATGGACGAGTTCTGGCGGTACAAGCCCGAGGCGAAGTTCTTCCACTACCTGATGCTGGCCGGCGCCCTCGGCGAGCAGGCCTGTGTCGCCCGGGCCCGCCAGTACGGCGCGTACGAGAACTCCGTCGGCACCGGCCAGGTCCATCTCTGGTTCGACCGCCCGGCCGACGGCTGGACCGCAGACCACACCCCCGCGCAGGAGTCCGCACATGCCTGAGTACCGCCGTATCCTCCTCGACGGCGCCGCCGTCCAGGTCACCGTCGACGGTGACGAACTCGTCGCCGGGGACGGCCGCCGCGTCAAGACCGAGGACGCCCGGCATCTGCCGCCGGTCGTGCCGTCCAAGGTCATCGCCGTCCACCTCAACCACCGCAGCCGGGTCGACGAGTTTCAGATCGGCCTGCCCGACACGCCTACGTATTTCCACAAGCCGACCTCCGCCCTCAACGCCCACCAGGGCGCGATCGTCCGGCCCGAGGGCTGCAAGTGGCTCAACTACGAGGGCGAGGTCGCCATCGTCATCGGGCGGACCGCGCGGAACATCGCCCCGGCCGAGGCGGGGGAGTACATCGCCGGCTACACCGTCGCCAACGACTACGGGCTGCACGACTTCCGCGACACCGACGCCGGCTCCATGCTCCGCGTCAAGGGCTCCGACACCCTCTGCCCGCTCGGCCCCGGTCTCGTCACCGACTGGGAGTTCCACGGCAAGCGGCTGCGGACCTACGTCAACGGGGAGGTCGTGCAGGACGGCTCCACCGACGAGATGACGTGGGACATGCACTACCTCGTCGCCGACATCGCCCGCACCATCACCCTGTACCCCGGGGACGTCCTGCTGTCCGGCACCCCGGCCAACTCGCGTCCCGTCCAGCCGGGAGACGTGGTCGAGGTGGAGGTGGAAGGGCTGGGGCGGCTCACCAACCACATCGTGACCGGGCCGACCGCCGTCCGCACGGACGTGGGTGCCCAGCCCACCGAGTCGGAGGAGGTGCTGTCGACCGCGCTCGGCGGCGACTGGGAGTTCCGTGGCATCCGGCCGCCGCGTCGCTGAGGCGGGGACCGGACGCGGTGTCGCCGCCGGGAGGACCGGCCCCGTCGCCGATCGGGACGGCCCGGGTAGGGTCGCGGGCATGACCGAGCCCGCCGGCCGCCGCCCCCGCAAGCGCGTGAACTACGGCACGGGCCGCGAGGCCCTGCTGGAGGCCGCCGTGCGGGTCGTCGCCCGGGGCGGGCTGCGCAGGCTCACCTACCGGGCGGTCGCGGAGGAGGCCGGTGTCACCCACGGCCTGGTCGTGCACCACTTCGGCTCCCGCGACGCCCTGATCGAGGAAGCCCTCACCCACGCCATCCGCTCCTCCCTGAACAGCAGCGCCCTGGAGCCCGGCACGGGCAAGGCCGCCGACTTCTCGGTGGGCCTGACGGACATGGTGGAGGCGGGGCCCGACCTCCAGGCGTTCCAGTACGAACTGCTGCTGGAGTCCCGGCGCCGCCCCGAGCTCCTGGCCCACCTGCGGTCGCTGTACGAGGAGTACTTCGACGCGACCCGGCGCGAACTCACCCAGATGCTGCCCGGACCGGTCGACGAGGGCCTGTCCCGGATGGTCTTCGCCACGCTGGAGGGACTCGTCCTGCACCAGCTGGTCTTCGGCGAGCGCGAGGTCATCGACGCGGCTCTCGACGAGCTGCGCTCGGTGCTGCGGCTGCTCGCCGAGCGGCGGGGCGACGAGGCCTGACCTCTCGGCGCCTCTCCACGTCTCTCCCGCGCCGCCTCGGCCCCGAAGCCCTGGAATTCCTCGTCCCTCACCCCTTGCCAAACGGATAGTTCCGCCCCACGATGAGGCAACTCGTTTGGCCTGAAACGATCCTTCCTCCCTCTGGCAGGTGATCCGAGTGGACAGTCAGACGGTCTCCCCGCACACGGCGAAACCGGACGCGCCCACCGCAGGCACGCTCAAGCCCGACGCCCTCGGCGTCCTGGGCATCCTCTTCTTCGTCCTGTCCGCCCAGGCCCCGCTCACCGGCATCGCCGGCGCGGCCCCCATCGCCGTGGCGCTCGGCAACGGGCCCGGCGTGCCCGCCGCCTATCTGGTGGCGGGCCTGGTGATCCTGCTGTTCTCGGTGGGCTTCGTCGCCATGGGCCGCCATGTCGTGGACGCGGGCGCCTTCTACACCTACATCGGCAAGGGCCTGGGCCGGACCACCGGCACCGGCAGCGCGGGCCTCGCGCTCTTCGCCTACTGCACCATCCAGGCCGCCATGTATGGGCTCTACGGAGCCATCGTGAGCGGCCTGGTCGCGAGCCACACCGGCCTCGACCTGCCGTGGTGGGTCTGGACTCTGGCCACCATGGCCGTCGTCCAGGCGCTGGGGGCGGCCGGTGTCGAGATGGGCGCCAAGGTGCTGGCCGTCTTCGTCCTGGCGGAGTTCAGCATCCTCGCCGTCTTCGCCCTGGTCACCCTCGTCAAGGGCGGCGGCCCCGAGGGGCTCGGCCTCGCCGACAGCTTCTCCCCGTCCGCCGCCCTGGACGGAGCGCCGGGCGTGGCCGTGATGTTCGCCGTGGCATCGATGTTCGGCTTCGAGGCCACCGCGATCTACGGCGAGGAGGCCCGCGAGCCGAAGAAGACCGTGCCGCGGGCCACATATCTCGCGGTCGCCGTCGTCACCGGCTTCTTCGCCCTGACCTCCTGGATGATCATCTCCTCCTACGGCGCCTCCCAGGCCACCGCGGCCGCGGGCAAGGCCCTGGAGGGCGGCGACGGGGCCGGGTTCGTCTTCGCGCCCATCGCGGCCGAGTTCGGCGGCTGGGTGGGCGACGTACTGCCGATCCTGCTCGCCACCTCGCTCTTCGCCGGCATCCTCACCTTCCACAACTCCGCCAACCGCTATCTGTTCTCGCTCGGCCGCGACCGGCTGCTGCCACGCCGGCTGTGCGGGCTCAACCGCCGCCACGCCCCCTGGACGGCGGGGTGCGTCCAGACCGTCCTGGCCGTCCTCCTCGTGCTCCCCTTCGCGCTGGCGGGCAAGGACCCGGTGCTCACGCTGTTCTCCTGGTTCAGCGGGGTCGCCGTCCTGGCGATGATGCTGCTGTACCTGCTGACGTCGGTGTCCGTCGTCGTCTTCTTCCGCCGCGAACGCCTCGACGCCCGCCCCTGGAACACCTTGATCGCACCCCTCCTGGGCGCGCTCGGCATCGCCGGGGCGATCTGGCTCATCCTCGCCAACTTCACCACCCTCATCGGCGGTGAGCGCACCACGGCTCTGTGGCTCACGTTGTCGGTGCCGGTGGTCATGGCGCTGGGCATCGCGGCCGCGCGGGTGCGCAAACCGTCCGCCGACCCATCGACCTGATCAGGGAAACCCCAAGGAGGTTCCATGCCGGCCGTCACCCACGACGAGTGGCTGCGCCGCGCCAAGGCGTTCCAGCTCTCCGGCGCCCATCACCTCGACGGCGCCGACGAACCCGGGAGCGGGGCGACGTTCCCGGTCGTGTCCCCGCGGGACGGCCGGGTCATCGCCGAGGTCGCCGACGCGGGCACCGCCGAGGTGGACGCGGCCGTCGCCGCCGCCCGGCGGGCCTTCGACACCGGCCCCTGGCCGCGCCTGGCGCCCGCCGAGCGCGGCCGGGCCCTGCTCCACCTCGCCGACCTGCTCGACGAGCGGCGCGAGGAACTGGCGTTGGCCGTCAGCCTGGAGATGGGCAAACCCATCTCGGACGCCGACGGCATCGAACTGCGCGCCGTCGTCAACACCTTCCGCTGGTACGGCCAGCTCGCGGACAAGCTCACCGACGAGTCCCTGCACACCGCCCCGGACGCCCTCGCCCTGGTCACCCGGGAGGCCGCCGGGGTGGTCGGGGCGGTCGTCCCCTGGAACTTCCCGCTGACCCTGGCCGGCTGGAAGATCGCCCCCGCACTGGCGGCCGGCTGCACGGTCGTCCTGAAACCCTCCGAGCACTCCCCGCTCTCCGCCCTGCTCCTGGGCCGACTCGCGACCGAGGCCGGGCTGCCGCCGGGCGTGCTCAACGTCGTGGGCGGCGACGGACCGACGGCCGGCCGGGCCCTCGGGCTCCATCCCGGCGTCGACGTCCTGGCCTTCACCGGCTCCACCGCCGTCGGACGCCACTTCCTGCGCTACGCCGCCGACTCCAACCTGAAGCGGGTCTGGCTGGAACTCGGCGGCAAGTCGCCCAACATCGTCCTGCCCGACGCCCCCGACCTCGACCAGGCCGCCGCCACGGCCGCCTGGGGCATCTTCTTCAACCAGGGCGAGATGTGCACGGCCCCCTCCCGGCTGCTCGTGCACTCCTCGATCGCCGAGCGCGTCACCGAGGCCGTCGTCCGGCGGGCCCGGGAGCTGCGGGTCGGCGACCCCCTCGACCCGGAGACGGAGATGGGCGCGCTGGTCGGACGGGCGCACCTGGACCGCGTGCACGACCACGTGCGGCGCGGCGTCGACGAGGGCGCCCGTCTGCGCATCGGCGGCGAACGGGTCCTCGCCGAGACGGGCGGGACGTACCTGGAGCCGACCGTCCTCGACCAGGTCGATCCCGGCTCGCGACTGGCCCGGGAGGAGATCTTCGGCCCCGTCCTGTCCGTGCTCGCCTTCGACGATCTCGACGAGGCGGTCCGCCTGGCCAACGCCACCGAGTACGGTCTCGCCGCCGGCCTGTGGACCTCCGACCTGTCCACCGCCCACCAGGTCTCCCGCCGGCTGCGGGCCGGCACGGTCTGGGTCAACTGCTACGAGGAGGGCGACCTGACCGTGCCCTTCGGCGGCATGAAGCAGTCGGGCAACGGCCGCGACAAGTCCGCCCACGCGCTGGAGAAGTACACCGAGCTCAAGACCACCTGGATCCAGCTGTGAGGCCGCTGATCGCCGTCCCCGCCCGGTTCTCCGCACGGACCTCCGCCCTCCGCCACGCCGCCGAGGTCACCGCTCGTGCCCTGATCGAGGCCGTCTGGCGGGCCGGCGGCGAACCGGCGAGCATCCACCCGGCGGACAGCGGCACCGCAGCCCGGCTCGCCCGCTTCGACGGCGTCCTGCTCCCCGGCGGCGGCGACCTCGCCCCCGCCCGCTACGGCGCCGCCCACACGCACGACACCGTCTACGACGTCGACACCCTCCAGGACGGCTTCGACCTCGACGTCGCCCGCCACGCCCTGGACTCGGGCCTGCCCCTGCTCGCGATCTGCCGCGGCCTCCAGGTCGTCAACGTGGCCCTCGGCGGCACCCTGGAGCAGGACATGGGTGGCCCCGAGCGCGAACACCGGCACCTGATGCACCCCGTCACCCTGGAGCCGGACTCGGTCGTCGCCCGCGCCACCGCCGCCGAGAAGACCGACGCGTCCTGCTACCACCACCAGCGCGTCGACCGCCTGGGCACCGGCCTGCGCGTCACGGCCCGGGCGGCCGACGGCACCATCGAGGCCCTCGAACTCCCTGGCTCCCAGGGCTGGTTCGCGGCCGTCCAGTGGCACCCCGAGGACACCGCCCACGAAGACCCCGCCCAGCAGGGCCTGTTCGACGCGCTCGTACGGGCCGCCGCCCGGTGACGCCGCCGCGGGATTCAGGCCCGGGGCCGCCGCCCGCTGCGCCGGGGAGTGGGCTCGGCACCGCCCAGCAACGACTGCCTCCGCTCCTCGCCCTGCTCCTCCACCTGCAGCACGACACTGCGCAGCCCCTCGGCGAGGCTGCGGCACTCCGCGTCGCTGAGCCGGGCCGTCACGAAGGCCTCCTCGTCGTTGAACGCCGGGAAGACCCGCCGCATGAACGCGTCGCCCTCCTCCGTGAGGCTCAGCAGCACCAGCCGCCCGTCGCTCGGGTGGTCCGCCCGCCGCAGCAGGCCCCGCGACTCCAGCGTGCGCACCACCCCCGTCAGCGTGCCCTTGGAGATCCCCGCCTCCTCCGCCACGTGCCGGGTCTCCGACTCGCCCCACACCCAGACCACCCACAGCACCACGAAGGCCGTCCAGGTCAGGTCCGAACCGCGCAGCACCGAGTTCTCCAGGTGCTGCCGCACCGCGGACGCGGCCCGGTAGATGTTCGCCACCGCCGCCATCTGCTCCCGGCGGATCGGAAAACCGCCGAGCTTCGCCGCTGCGAGCTTCTCGGCCTCGGTGATGGATCGGTGGCCCGGCACGGGCGGCTCCTTCGTCTGGTCACGCTTCTTCTGGTCGCGACGCGTCACGCACGGGCGGCTCATCATCGCCACCCCATCGTTCGGGCTCAAATTGTACGGAGATGAAAGGGAAAACCGACATGCCCAACCCTCCCCGCATGCTCCTTGTCCTCAGCGAGAACTGGACCCTGACCGGGGGCCGGGCCGATCTGCCCGCCGCCGTCCGCTGGGCCCGCGAGGCCGAGGACACCGGCTTCGACGCCGTCATGGTCAGCGAGCACATCGTCCTCGGCCCCGACGCGGCGGCCGCCGGCATCATGGGCAACCCCCGCGACTACGCCCTCCCGGGCAACCAGGACCCGCACACCCCCTGGCCCAATTCCCTGCTGCTGCTCGCCGCCATCGCCTCCGTCACCTCCCGGCTGCGCCTCGCCGCCGCGGCCGTTCTCGCCCCACTGCGCCACCCGCTGCTGCTCGCCCGTGAGCTCGGCACCCTCGACCTCCTCAGCGAGGGACGGCTCGTCGTGCAGCCCACGGTCAGCTGGAGCAGGGACGAGTACGACGCCCTCGGTGTGCCCTTCGCCCGGCGGGGACGGCTCCTCGACGAGCATCTGGAGGTCTGGGCGAAGGCCTGGGGCCCGTCCCCGCTGTCCCACGAGGGACCGCACTACCCCTTCCAGGACGTCTGGTTCGAGCCCAAGGCCCACCGCCCGGACGGCCCCCGGCTCTGGTTCGGCGGACAGCGCCTGCACGGACCCGTCCTGCGCCGCCTGGTGCGGTACGGCCACGGCTTCCACCCGCTCGGCCGTCCCACGCCAGAGGACCTCCAGACGCTGAAGGAGTCGATGGCCGCCGCCGGGCGGGACATCGCCGGTCTGGAGATGATCGGCGGCACCCAGGCCGTCTTCCCCGACGACCGCTCACCGGCCGACCTCGGCGCGGCGCTCTCGGTGATCCCTGAGCAACTGGAGCAGGGCTTCACCACGTTCTGTATCAAGCCGAACCAGTTCATCGACGACCCCGACGGGGTCGGGGCGTTCTGCCGCGAGGTCATGCGGCGCGTCGAGTCCCTGACCTCGTGACGGCCGGGGCCCGGATCACCGCTCGACGAAGCGCGCGAGGTGATCCGGGTCCGGCCGCAGCAGCCCGTCCCGGACCGCGAGCGCGGTGGCCTCGGCGCGGGAGGCGCAGCCGGTCTTGCGCAGCAGATGCTCGACATGGCTGTGCACCGTCCGCGGGGACAGGAACAGCGCCTGCGCGATGGCCTGGTTGGTCTGCCCCGTGGCCGCCCGGGTGAGCACCTCCAGCTCCCGGGGGCTCAGCCCGTACGGCAGCTCCGTGGGCGTCTCGTGCACCAGTACCGCCTCCGACGCGAGACCGGGGCCCGGCGGGTGCCGGTGCAGGGTCACTCGCCGCCAGCCGCCACCGGCCGGCCACAGCAGCCGCAGCCGCCGCCCGCCCGTGCCCGTGAAGGCGTCCAGCAGCGCGCGGAAGGGCCCGTCGTCCCGCAGTACGAGGGGCCGGTCCCGTCCGGGCAGGTCGATCACCCCGCCGTCGCCGGTGACCAGGCTCGCCGCGTCCTCCTCGGCCAGACCGTGCAGGTCACCGGCGTGCGCCAGCGGGTCGGCGAACGCGGCCAGGGCGGGGATCACGGAGGCCAGCAGCAGCCGGGCGTCGGTGTCGTAGGCGTCCGCGCTCTCGGTGGAGAGATGGACCAGGCCCACCAGACGGCCCCGGTGCCGCAGCGCTCCCGTCACGCCGTCCCGGAAACCGGCCGGGCGGACGCGCTCGGCGTAGAACCAGCCCTGCCGGAAGCGCGGTCCGGCGTCCTCGGGATCCTCCGCGTCCTGCGAGATGGACGGCGGCAGCTCCAGCCGTACGACGTTGCGGTACCAGGGCGTCCCGACGAACTCACCGGCCAGGGACTGCGAGGCCGCGGCGGTGTAGCCGATGCTCGCGACCTGCACATGGGAGCCGGTCAGCGGGTCGATCGTGAGCAGGGTCGCGGCGTCCAGCGGCAGGGCGCGGGCGAGTTCGCGCAGGGCCTGCGCGGAGGCCGACGCGGTGTCGCGCTCGCGGGTGAGCATGCCGATGCGGGCGGCTGCCGCGATCTGGTGGTGGCTGGGCATGGCGAGCCTCCGGGCGGCTCGGGCGATAATGTCGTTTGGGGCCTAACGATAGGGCTCCGGTCCGTGCCCGACAAGGTGTTCACCGACGCGCGCGCGGCCCGGTGTTCCGTCCGTCGCCGCCGGCAGTCGGTATTTGTACGGATGGTGCGGCGGGCCCGGCGGGTCTTTCCTGTTCGGCACAGCCGGACGCCCGCTCCAGTCGGGCCCGCCCCTCGGAGAGCCCCTGCCATGACCTCACCGTCGTACGCCGCCTCGCGCAGACACTTCCTCGCCCTCTCCGCCGCCACCGCCCTGGCGGCGGCCGGATGCTCGGCACCGCAGAACACGGCCGCCTCGGCCAAACCCTCGTCCTCCGGCGGTACCCCCCTGACGAAGATCGGCCTCGACTACCCCTTCACCCAGCTACCGCTCTACTCCACGCTGGTGAAGCTCTCCACCGCCCAGGCCAAGCGGCACGGCATCTCGCTGCTCACGACCAGCGACAACGCCAGTGCCGACACCCAGGCGAGCAACCTCCGCACCTGGGTCGCCCGCAAGGTCCCGGCCATCGTGTCCTTCCCGATGGTCTTCGAGGCCGCCGAGCCCATCGCCGAGGCGGCCCTGGACGCCGGACTGATCTGGGTGACCTACGGCGGCTCCCTGCGGCACCAGAGCGCCGACATCCGGTTCAGCTTCCGCGAGGGCGGCACCCTGCTCGGCGAGGCCGCGGCGAAGTGGGCCGAGGAACACCTCGGCGGCAAGGGCAAGATCGCCTTCCTCACCGACAGCACCATCGAGCTGGGCCGCGAACGCACCAAGGGCATGATCGACGCCTTCACCGAGCTGGCGCCGGGCGTCGACGTCGTGGCCCGGGAACAGGCCATCGACCCGGACACGGGCCTGTCCAAGACGAAGGCGATCCTCGCCAAGCACCCCGACCTCAACCTCGTCCTCGGTGTCACCGACGCCGCCGCGTACGGCGGGTTCAAGGCACTGCAGCAGACGGGCCGGGGGAAGGACGACGCGAAGACCTTCGTCGGTGGCCAGGACGGGGCCGCGCCCTCGCTCCTCGCCGTCAAACAGGGCACCTTCTACCGGGCCTCCGCGGCCCTGGCGCCGAAGGACATCGCCGCCGCCGTCGTCGAGGTGCCGCGCGCGGTCGCCGCGGGCAAGGCGAACCCCAGCGCCCAGGTGCCGATCACGCTGGTCCAGCGCGGGGACGGCGCCGAGATCGACAAACTGCTCGCACAGAACGCCTAGGCCCCGCGATGACGACCACGAACCTCCGCATCCGCGGCCTGACCAAGTCGTTCGGCGGAGTCCGGGCCCTGGACGGCGTGGACCTCACCGTCCCCGCCGGCCAGGTGCACGCCCTGCTCGGCCACAACGGCGCCGGCAAGTCCACCCTCATCAAGTGCCTGGGCGGCGCCTTCCCGCCCGACGCCGGCACCATCGAGGTGGGCGGGACGACCCACACCCGTCTCAGCCCCCGCGAGTCGATCGCGGCCGGCGTGGCGATCATCTTCCAGACGCTCAGCGTGGTCGACGCTCTGACCGTGGCGGAGAACATCTTCCTCGGCCAGGAGTGGACCCGGTACGGCCGCATCGACCGGCGCGCCCAGGAGGACGTCGCCGCCGGGCTGCTGGAGCGGGTCGCGGCCCGGTGCTCCCCGCGGGACCGGGTGGGCGATCTGCCCATGGGCCAGCGGCAGTTGGTCGAGATCGCCAAGGCCCTCAGCCGCAGCGCCTCCGTCCTGGTCCTCGACGAGCCCACGGCCGCCCTGTCCGGGGCGGAGACCGACGCCCTGGCCGAACGGGTCGAGGACCTGCGCACCCAGGGGCTCGCCATCGTCTACGTCACCCACCTGCTGGCGGAGGTCGAACGGCTCGCGGACGCGGTGACGGTCCTGCGCGACGGACGGGTCGCGCACCAGGGCACGGTGGCCGGGCAGACCCGGGCCGAACTGGTCGCGGCGATCGCGGGCAGGCTGCCGGGGGACGCGCCTGGGCTTGGCCGCGCGGCGGCCACGGACGTGCCCGCGCCGCCGCACGGGCCCGCCCGGGAGGCCCAGGAGCCGCGGCGCGGGCCCGGTTCGGATGCGCGTGCGCCGGGGCGCGGGCCCGGTTCGGACGCCCATGAACCACGGCGCACTCCCAGCCGAGACGGGCGCGACCCCGCGTACACGCCGACCCCTGACGTCCCCGGCTCCCGGCGCACCTCGCCCCCGGCCCGGCTCGTCGTCCAAGCCTTGCGCGGCCCCGGCTTCGGCCCCGTCGATGTCACCGTCGCCGCAGGCGAACGCGTCGGCCTGTTCGGGCTCATCGGCTCCGGCCGGACCCGCATTCTGGAGACGCTCTACGGCAGGCGCCGCGCCACCGCCGGAACGATCAGGGTCGGTGACCGTACCGTCGCCCCGGCCCGCCCGGCCGACGGACTCGCCGCCGGGATCGCCCTCGTACCGGCGGACCGGCGCGCCCAGGGCCTGTTCCCGTCGCTGTCCGCGCAGGACAACACGCTGCTGCCGTCCGTCCGGCCCCTGTCCCGCCACGGCGTACGGGCGTTGCGCACCGAGCGCCGGGTGTTCGAGGCACTGGCCTCGGCGGTGGGATTGCGTCCGGCCCGGCCCGGGCTGCCGGCGGGCGCGTTCTCCGGCGGCAACCAGCAGAAGCTGGTCCTCGGACGGTGGATCAACGAGGCCCGGCAGGTCGACGTGCTGCTGTTGGACGAGCCGACGCAGGGCGTGGACGTGGGGGCCCGGCAGGAGATCTACCGGGTCGTGTCGTCCCTCGCCGCCGAGCGCGGCACCGCCGTGCTGTTCGCCTCCAGCGACCCCGAGGAGATCGTGGCGCTCGCCGACCGCTGCCTGATCGTCGCCGGAGGACGGATCGCCGGCGAACTCTCGGGTGCCGAACTCACCGAACAGGCCCTGCTGTCGGCCGTCCACACCCCCCTGTCCGCCGAAGGAGCAGCATGACCACCGCCGACCCCGTCCTCACGCGCCCCCGAATCCTGGCCACGGGCGGGCTGGACACCGTACGCCGCAACCCGCTCCTCGTCGTGCTCGTCGTGATGGTGCTGGTCTTCCAGCTGACCACGGGCAGCTTCCTCGACCCGGCCAACCTGAGCGGCATCGCCACCGACGCCGCCACGCTCGCCATCGTCGCCGTCCCGCTGGCCCTGCTCGTCATCAGCGGCTACCTCGATCTGTCGGTCGGCTCCACGGTCGCCCTCGGCGGGCTGGTCGCGGGCTGGCTGGCCGGACAGCACCACCAGTCACCCGCCGTCGCCCTGCTGGGGGCGCTCGCCGCCGGGGCGGTGGTGGGGGCGGTGAACGGCGTCCTGTGCTGCTACTTCGGCCTGTCCGCGTTCATCGTCACCCTCGGGATGCTGACCGCCGTACGAGGCCTGGCACAGCAGCTGTTCCCGCTGCCGCTGAGCGGCTTCGGCTCCGGGTTCGCCTGGATCGGCGGGGCGCGCATCGCCGGGGTCGCGGCGCCGGTCGTCATCGCGGCGCTGGTGCTGGCCGCGGGCACGCTCTTCCTGGCGCTCACCCCGGCCGGACGCCATGTCTTCGCCATCGGCGTCAACCGGGAGGCCGCCCACCTCTCCGGCATCCAGATCCGCCGGACCCCGTTCGCGCTGTTCGTCGTCACCGGCGTGGCCGCCGCCCTGGCCGGGGCCGTCAAGGCGTCGGTGCTGGACAGCGTGGTCGCCGGAACCTCCGGGGCCGGGTTCGAACTGACCGTGCTCACCGCGGTGCTGCTCGGCGGAGTCGCCCTCACCGGCGGCACCGGCTCGATCCTCGGCGTCCTGCTCGGCGTTCTCTTCCTCGGCGGCCTGCAGAACGGCCTGACCCTGCTGAACGTCCCGACGTTCTGGCAGCAGATGGCCCAGGGCGTCGCGCTGGTCGCCGGCGCGGCCCTCGCGTACTTCGCACCCCGCACGGGGCGCTGACCCACCTCCCCCTGACATCCCTGACATCCCGAGAAGAGGTCATTCGTGAGCGACACCGCTCCCACCCTCGTCCTGACCGGCGGCCAGGTCCTCACCGTCGACGCCGGCTTCACCGTCGCCGAAGGCGTGGCCGTGCGCGGCCGGGACATCCTGGCCGTCGGCGGCGACGCGGAGATGCGCGCCCTGGCCGGACCCGGCACACGGATCGTCGAACTGGGCGGCCGGACCGTGCTGCCGGGCATCAACGACTCGCATCTGCACGGGGCCGCCTACGGGATGACGAAGCCGCCGTTCGCCATCGACGTCGGCCATCCGGCGGTGGGTTCCCTCGCGGACATCACCGCGGCCGTGGGCCGGGCGGCACGGGACGCCCCGGACGGCGAGTGGATCGTCGGCCTGGGCTGGGACCCCGGCTATCTCGCGGAGTGCCTGGCCGAACCGGGCCGCTTCCCGCACCGCCGGGACCTGGACGCGGTGGCGCCGCACCACCCGGTCTGTCTGACCGACTTCTCCTCGCACATGGTGTGGGCCAACTCCGAGGCGCTGCGCCGCTGCGGCATCGACGAGGACACCGCGCCCCCGCCCGGCGGCGTCATCGACCACGACCCCGACGGCCGACCGACCGGTATCCTGCGCGAGGCCGCCGGGCGGCTCGTCCAGGCCGAACTGCCAGCCCCCACCGTCGCCCAGCGCCGCCAGGCCATCCAGGGCGTGATCCGCGAGCTGCACGCGCGCGGCATCACCAGCTACACCGAGCCGGGCCTCGGCCCCGGCGGCGCCGGAACTCTGTTCGGGGGCCTGAGCACCGACAACTGGACCGCGTACGCCGAACTCGCGGCGAGCGGCGAACTCCAGGCCCGCGTCAGCGTCCTGCTGTTGCCCGCCCCGATGGGAGGCTCCGCCGACGACGTCCGCAAGGGCCTGGCCGAGTTGCGCCGCCCCGAGTCGGCCGACCCCCGGCTGCTGCGGGCCATCGGCGTCAAGGTCTTCGGCGACGGCGTACCGCCCAACCGCACGGCGTGGATGAGCGAGCCCTACCCGGAAGGCGGCCACGGCGCCCTCTGCGTCCACGGCGACACCCCCGCGCTCCAGGCGGACGAACTGCGCGAGATGATCCGGGTCGCCCACGAGGCCGGTTTCCAGCTCGGCGTGCACGTCACCGGGGACCGGGCCATCGACACGGTGGTGGACGCGTTCGTCGCCGCGAACGAGGCCGCGCCCCGCCCCGACGCCCGCCACTACGTCATTCACGGCGACTTCATCAGCCCCGGCGGTCTCGCCAAGCTCGCCGCACACGGCTACGGCGTCAACATGAACCCTGCCATCAAATGGACCATCTCCGATCTGATGGACGAGGTCGTGGGTCCCGAACGCTCCGCCTACCAGTGGCCGGTGCGCTCCGCGCTCGACGCGGGGGTGCGGGTCTGCGCCAGCTCCGACGCCCCGATCACCGAGCCCGACTGGCGGCAGGGCGTGGCCTCGATGATGCTCCGCGAGTCCAAGGCCAGCGGCCGGCCCAGCGGCCCCGAACAGTGCGTGCCGCTCGCCGACGCCCTGCGCGCCTACACGGCCACCGCCGCCTGGCAGGACTTCGCCGACGACTGGAAGGGCACCGTCGAACCGGGCCGGGCCGCCGATCTGTGTGTCCTGGACCGGCCGCTGCTGGGCCTCGACCCGCACGAGATCACCGAAGCGCTGGTGGACCTCACGGTGTTCGACGGGCGGGTGGTCTTCGAACGCTGAGCCGCCGGCCGGCCATCCGGCACACCGCGTAGACGGCGAACGAGATCGTCGTGACGTAGGGGCTGATGGGGATGCTGCTGCCCAGCGCGAGCAGGATGCCGCCCTCGATCGAGGCCACGGCGAACAGCACGCTCAGCACGGGCAGCAGCACCGGCGACGTGGTGACGCGGGCGGCGGCCGCTGCCGGGGTGACGACCAGGCTGAGCACCAGCAGCGCGCCGACGACCTGCACCGACAGGGCGACCGCGAGCCCGAGCACCAGCATGAAGCCGAAGGACAGCGCCCGCACCGGCACACCGCGCGCCTCGGCCACGTCCGGGTCGGTGCTGGCGAAGGCGAGCGGACGCCACATCACCGCCAGGGCGATGAGCACCAGCACGGACGTGCCGAGCAGCCATGACATCTGCGGCGTGTCCACGGCCACGATCTGCCCGGTGAGCAGCCCGAACTTGTTGGCCGCCCGGCCCTTGTAGAGGGCCAGGAAGAGCACGCCCAGGCCCAGCCCGAACGGCATGATGATGCCGATCACCGAGTTGCGGTCCCGGGCCCGCGTCCCCAGCACCCCGATCGCCCCGGCCGCGAGGAGCGAGCCGGCGATCGAGCCCGCCACGATGTTCACGCCCAGCAGCAGCGCCGCCGACGCGCCCGCGAAGGACAGTTCGCTGATGCCGTGCACCGCGAACGGCAGGTCCCGCATCAGCACGAACACCCCGGCCAGCCCGCCCACGAGCCCCAGCGCCACGCCCGCGACGAGGGAGTTGCGGACCAGGGCGAGGAGTTCGCCGTAGTCGGTGAAGTCGAAGATCTGGTGCCAGATCCCGGCGGCGAGTGTCATGCGCGCACTCCGTCCCCACCGTGCGGCTGCTCGGGATGGTGTGCCGGTGCGGCCGGTTCGTCGGGCACGCCCGCGACCACCACCCGGCCGCGCACCCGTACGACGTCGACCTGTGTGCCGTAGAGCCGGGACAGCGACTCGGAGGTCAGCACCTCGTCCGGGGTGCCGACGCGGTGGCCGCCGGGGGCCAGGTACAGCACCCGGTCGACCATGCCCAGCACCGGGTTGATCTCGTGCGTCACGAAGACCACCGCCGTGCCCTGGGCACGGCGCCGGGCGTCGATCAGTTCGGTGACGGCCCGCTGGTGGTTCAGATCGAGCGACAGCAGCGGCTCGTCGCACAGCAGGATCCGCGGGTCGGTGGCCAGGGCCTGCCCGATGCGGACGCGTTGCCGTTCGCCGCCGGACAGCGTCCCGAGCGGGACATCGGCGTAGGCCGAGGCCCCGACCGACTCGAGGATCTCGTCCACCCGGCGACGGACCCCGCCGGTGCGCAGCCGTGGCCCGAAGCGGTGCCCGTCGATGCCGAACCGTACGAGGTCCCGGGCGCGCAGCATGGCCAGCGCGGACAGCGCGGCCTGCTGCGGGACGTAGCCGATCTCCCGGGCGGCGTCGCGCGCGGGGCGGCCGAGGACGGTCAGCGTCCCGGCGGACAGCGGCCTGCGGCCCAGCAGCGCCCGTACGAAACTGGTCTTGCCCGCACCGTTCGGCCCCAGCACGGCCAGGAACTCCCCGGCCCGTACATCGAGATCGAGGCCGCTCCACACCTCGCGGGCGCCGTACGACAGGGCCGCGCCGCGCAGACTGATGACAGGACCGCCGTCCTGCCCGGATATCGGGCTCACTTGGCCAGCGCGCCCGCGAGCGCGTCGACGTTGGCGGTCATCCAGCCGAGGTAGCCCTTGCCCTTCGGCAGGGTCTCGGTCACGGGCACCACGGGGATGCCGGCCGCCTTGGCCGCCGCCTCGGTCCTCTCGGTCTGCGGGCCGGAGGTCTGCTCGTTGTAGACGAGGACCCGGACCGTCCTGCCGCTGAAGAGCGCCAGATTCTCCCGGAGGATCCTGGGGGAGACGTCGTCGCCCTCCTCGATCGCCTCGCTGAACTCCGCGGGCGTCCTGTCGACCAGGCCGCTCGCCTCGGTCATGTACAGCGGCACGGGCTCGGTGATCGCCACGCCCGCGCCGCCGTGCTCCTTCTTGATCCGGGCTTCCTTCGCCTCCAGCGGCGTGAGCCCGGCCTTGAAGGCGGCGGCGTGCTTGTCGAAGACGGCCGCGTCGGACGGGTCGGCCTCGGTGAGGGCCGCGGCTATGCGGTCGGCGACCTTGGCGACGGTGGGGAAGTCGTACCAGACGTGCTCGTTCAGCTCGCCGCCCTTCGGCGCGGTCTTTCCGGACACCTTCACCGCGTTGATCACCTGGGCGGAGTCGTTGTGGCCGCCCTTCAGCATGCGGTCGACGAAGTCGTCGTAGCCGCCGCCGTTCTCCACGACGACCCGGGCCTTGGAGAGGGCGAGCTGGTTCTGGGGGTCGGCCTCGTAGGAGTGCGGGTCCTGGGCGGGGTCGCTGATGATCGAGGTGACATCGACTCTGTCGCCGCCCACGCGCCGCGCGATGTCGCCGTAGACGTCCGTGGAGGCGACCACCGAGACACGGGCCGGTGTGCTCTTGCCGCCGTCGGAGTCCGACGAGCTGCCGCAGCCCGCGAGAAGGGCCAGTGACGCGCTGGTCAGCAGCGCCAGGCGGCGGGACGTGGACAGGGGCATGGCTCCTCCAGGGCGGACACGCAAGGGGTACTTGGCAGCGCCACGCTAGATGGTAATGAATGTCAAGAGCGGATTCTGGCCGAAGTCATGTGAAAACCATTGCCAATTGTTGAAGCATGGATCGCTCGGTCTGAGTGGGCGTTCCCTGGTTGGCGGTCCCGGAGTGGTGGGCGGACGATGGAGGGGAGGAGGTCGGCCGCCGACGCGCGGTGCCCAGGGCCGCCGGGGAGACCGGCCCCGGCTGCGGTGTGCCGCGGCCGGAAGGGAGCGCGTCATGTTGGAAGTGAAGACGCTCGACAAGCCGGACGAGCGACGTGATTTCCCCCGTGGCCACCTCGAAGCCGTCCACATGACGGAGCTCGACTTCGCCGTGGCGACCTTCGAGCCCGGCTGGCGCTGGTCCGAGTCCGTGGCCCCGATCGCGGGCACCGGCAGCTGTCAGATGCACCACAACGCCTACATGCTCCAGGGCCGCATGCACATCCGCATGGACGACGGCGGTGAGAGCGAGGTCGGCCCCGGCGACGTCTTCGTCTGCACGCCCGGCCATGACGCCTGGGTGGTGGGCGACGAGCAGGTCGTGGTCTACGACTTCCAGGGGCAGTCGGCGAGGGAGTTCGCGAAGAAGTAGCACCCTCTTGCTCTCCGGAAACCGATCGGTTTACGCTTCCCCTTGTGGGAAACCGATCGGTTTCCTGCGTGGAGAACACGAGGGAGACACTCATGACCGCCATCGAAGGTTCCGTCGCACTCGTCACCGGCGGCAGCCGCGGCATCGGCCGGGCCCTGGTCGAGGCCCTGTACGAGCGAGGTGCGAAGAAGGTGTACGCCACCGCCCGCGACCCGCGCACCGTCACGCACCCCGACGCCGTGCCGCTCGCGCTGGAGGTCACCGACCCCGCGTCCGTCGCGGCGGCGGCCGAGCAGGCGCAGGACGTCACCCTGCTGATCAACAACGCGGGCGCGTCGGTGAACGCGAACTTCCTCGACTCGCCCGTCGAGGAGGTCCGCCGGGAGTTCGAGACCAACTTCTATGGTCCGCTCCTGGTGACCCGGGCCTTCGTCCCCGTCATCGAGCGCAACGGCGGCGGCCACATCCTCAACGTCCACTCCGTGCTGTCGTGGATCGGCCTCGCCGGCTCCTACAGCGCGTCCAAGGCGGCCTTCTGGTCCCAGACCAACTCGCTGCGCCTCGACCTCAAGCCGCGGGGCATCGAGGTCACCGGCCTGCACGTCGGCTACGTCGACACCGATCTGACCGCCGCCGTCGACGCTCCGAAGTCCACGGCCGAGAGTGTCGCGGCCCATGCACTCGACGGGATCGCGTCGGGCGCCTACGAGGTGCTGGCCGACGACATCTCCCGGCAGGTCAAGGCCGGGCTGGCGGCCGACCCCGCCGCTCTCTACCCGCAGCTCGCCGTCGCCTGATCACGCCCTCGGTCACACCGGCAGCAGCCGCGCCACCAGCGCGCTGAGCTGGGCGACATTGCGGCACTCGTGCATCTCGACCAGCTCGGCATAGAGCGGCGCGACGGAATCGCCCGTGCCCCACAGGGAACGCTGCTCGGGGTTCAGCCAGTAGACGCGGCGCGCCCGTTCGGCGATCCGCCGCACGGCGGGCGGATTCGGGTCGCTCCGGTTCGTCCGGGCGTCACCGAGGACGAACACGGTCGTGCGCGGACCGACCGCGTCGCCGTAGGCCTCGGCGAACTCGCCCAGCGCCGTGCCGTAGTCGCTGCTGTCGTGCCACCCGGTGAGGGTGGCCTCCGCCCCGATCCGGGCGCTGAGCCCCTCCGGGTCCGCGGTGCCGTGCCGAAGGAGCGAGGTCACCTCGTCGACCCGGTTGACGAAGGCGAACACCCGCACCTTGCTGAACTGATCGTGCAGCGCCTGGACCAGCAGCATCGTGAAGTCCGAGAAACCCGACACCGACCCCGACACATCGCACAGCAGCACCAGTTCGGGACGGGCGGGGCGGCGCCTGCGCAGCACCGGCTTCATCGGCACGCCGCCCGTCGACAGCGAACCGCGCAGCGTCCGCCGCAGGTCGATCGTGCCCCGGGAGGCGCGGCGGCGTCGGGCCGCGAGCCGGGTCGCGAGCTTACGGGCGAGCGGCTGGACCGCCCGGCGCAGCTCGGCCAGCCGGGCCTTCCCGGCGAACAGGAAGTCGACCTGCTCGGCGGTCGGGGCCACCGCCCGCCGGGCGAGCTCGTCCCGGTCGCGCCGCTCGGCGACCCGGCGCCGCGCCTCCGTGGCCACCAACGCGCGGAAGCTCTCGATCCGTCGCCGGATCTCGTCCTCCAGCAGCCGGTCGGCGAACCCCGAACTGCCGCCCTGCCCGCGCACGTCGTCGCGGACCCGGGCGAGCAGGGTCTGTGGGCGCAACCGTTCGAGCGCCTGGTAGGACGACCAGCCGTCCGACTCAGGCGAGGAGCCGTAGCCCCCGAAGCTGTCGACCGCCTCGACCGCCAGCCGGCCCAGCAGCGCCTGGTCGTCGGCGGCGAGCGCGGCGGCCAGCCGGTCACGCAGGTTCTCCCTGCCCGCAGCCTTCTGCTCCGGGGCGCCCACGCCGCGCGGGAAGTACAGGTCGAAGACCGGGTCGAACACCTGTCGTTGCCCGGTGCCGTGCAGCAGCGTCGCCGCCAGCCCCTCGCGCAGCAGCTCCCGGTCGGTGAGGCCGAGCGCCTCGATCGCCTGCCCCGCGTCGACCGTCTCGCCCGTGCCGATCCGGATGCCGTGCGCGCGCAGCGCCCCGACCAGGGACGTCAGCCGCTCCGCGACACCCGCGCCCGCCGGGGTGGTCACAGGGCGTCCAGGTCGAGCTTGGCGCTCGCCTTGAGGATGTCCTCCTGATGCTTGAGGAGCACGCCGAGGCTGGCCCGCACGACCGTCTCGTCCAGGGTTCCGGCGCCCAGCGCGAGCAGCGTGCGCGCCCAGTCGATGGTCTCGGCGACCGACGGCACCTTGCGCAGGTCCATCGCCCGCAGCGCGCCCACGACCCGGACGACCGAGCGGGCCAGCGCCTCGTCGAGCCCCGGCACCTTCAGCCGTACGATCCGGCGCTCCAGCTCCTCGTCCGGGAAGCCGATGTGAAGGAAGAGACAGCGGCGGCGCAGCGCCTCGGACAGCTCCCGGCTCGCGTTGGAGGTGAGGACGACGAAGGGACGGCGCGTCGCGGTGATGGTGCCCAGCTCGGGCACGGTCACCTGGAAGTCGCTGAGCACCTCCAGGAGCAGGCCCTCCACCTCGACGTCCGCCTTGTCGGTCTCGTCGACCAGCAGCACCTTCGGGTCGTCGCCCCGGATGGCGGTCAGCAGCGGCCGGGTGAGCAGGAACTCCTCGCTGAAGATGTCCGTGCGCGTCTCGTCCCAGGACTCGTCGCGGCCCGCGCTGATGCGCAGGAGCTGCTTGGCGTGGTTCCACTCGTACAGCGCCCGGGACTCGTCGACCCCCTCGTAGCACTGGAGGCGTACCAGTCGCGCGCCGGCGACCTCGGCGACGGCCTTGGCCAGCTCCGTCTTGCCGACCCCGGCCGGGCCCTCGACCAGCAGCGGCTTGCCCAGGCGGTCGGCCAGGAAGACGGTCGTGGCGACGGCGGGCGAGGCGAGATACCCGGTCTCGGCCAGACGTGCGGAGACGTCGTCGACGGATGTGAACAACGGGGCCTCCAGAGGGCGGCGGCAGTGCGGAACAGGTTTCCAAGCGCTTGTTCAGCGATGATGTCACGGGGGTTCCGGGTACCGGAAGGTGGTAGACCGATCGGTTTCCCAGCCGCCCGCGGCGAGGTAGCCTCACCCTCATGGCCACCACAGACAAGGCGTCCACCAGGGACCGGCTGCTCGACGCGGCGGCCGAGATCTTCTACCGCGAGGGCGTCTCCGTCGGCGTGGAGGCGCTGTGCCGCAGCGCCGGGGTCTCGAAGCGGTCCATGTACCAGCTCTTCGCCAGCAAGGACGAGGTCCTGGCGGCGAGCCTGGCCCGGCTGCTCCCGGAGTACGAGGCACGGCTGGTGCCCGGCCCGCAGGAGGAGACCGGGACTCCGCGCGAGCGGATCCTGCATGTCTTCGAACGGCTGGAGAAGGCCTCCGCCGAACCCGCCTACCAAGGCTGCCCCTATCTCGCCGCGCTGGTCGAGCTCAAGAATCCCGAGCACCCGGCGAGTGAGGTCGCCCGCGGGGCGAAAGAGTGGCTCCTGGGCTTCTTCCGCGAGCAGGCCGAGGAGGGCGGGGCACGGGACGCGGAACTGCTCGCCCGGCAGCTGATGCTGGTCTTCGACGGGGCCGGAGCCCGGGCGGGGGCCGGCATCGAGACCCTGGACGGCCTGACCACGGCGACCGTGACCACGCTGCTGGACGCGTCCGGCATGCGGTGAAGGGGCGGCCGCCGAAGCGACCGCCCCTCGCAACCGTCCTGTTCATCACGCCACGGCGACCGCCCCGACAGCCGGAGTGCGCAGCGTCCGCCGCGCCGTGGCCAGGCTGGTGCCCAGCGTCACCACCGCCGCGACCGCGACGACCGCCGCGCCGATGCCGAAGAACTCGCCCGGCACCACCTCGTCGGTGCGCACCACGGTGAAGGGGACGACCCCCGCCAGCGCCGTCAGCGTGCCGAAGACCACCCCCGTGACCATCAGGATCAGCCCTTCGACCCCCACCAGGGCGAGCACCTGCCCCGGCGTGGCCCCCGCGAGGCGCTGCTGCCCGAACTCCCGGACCCGGTAACCGGTCGCCGCGTAAAGCGAGTTGACCAGCATGACGCACACGAAGACCACGATGATCCCGACGACCGTGAAGTTGAGCGTCTCGAGGTTCTTCGCGTCGACCGACTTGACCATGCCCGAAGCCTCGACGGCGTCGCTCTCCACCGCCTGCATGGTCAGCGTCGCCGTGGCGACCGCCGTGAACAGGATCAGCGACATCAGGATCCCGGCGAGCTGCCCGGCCCGCTCGCGCAGATTGCGCACCGCCAGCCAGCCGCTCGCGCCGCCGAGCGGCAGCCGGTCCAGCACGGCCGCCAGCAGCCGCGGCGCCCGCAGCGCGCACCCGACGGACAGCAGGATCGCCCCGTAGGCCGGCGGCGCCATCAGCGCGGCGTCCGTCGCCGAGAACACGAACGTCGAGGTCGCCGACGCGGCACCGGCCACCAGCGCCGCGTAGGCGAGGACCGTCCGCGCCCGGCCCCGCTGCCGGCCCCCGCCCGTCGCACGCCGCACGGCGAGGAACGCGGCCCCCGCGGCGGCGAGCAGCGTCACTCCGACACCGGACGCCGACGCCACCGGACCGAAGGAGTACTCGACGGACCGCGCGACCTGACCGCTGTCCTGGAACACCTCCAGCAGCGCCCGGCCGCCGAGCAGCGCCGGGCCGACCGCCAGCGCCGCGGCCACCAGGGCCACGGCCAGCGCCTCACCCACGACCATCCGCTTGATCTGCGCCGGAGTCGCCCCCGAGCAGCGCAACAGCTCCATCTCGGCGGCCCGCTGACGCACGTTCACCGTCAGCGTCGAGGCGATCGCGAAGAACACCAGCAGGGTGCCGTAGCCGCCGACCACGCCCGCCGCGGTGGACAGGGTCTCCTCGCTCACCGGGTCCACACCCGGCTGCCCGGCGGTGTCGTGCATCGAGTTGAACGTCATGACGATCGCCGCGCCGAGGAACGCGGACAGCAGGGTCGCGAGGAACCGCCCGGGCCGTTGCCCTATCGACCGCATCGCGAGAACGAACACGGCTCACACCCCCGCCTGCACGTCGTCGCCCAGGTGCGCCAGCCGCTCGGCGACGGCGTCGGCCGTCGGCGCGTCCATCCGGCCCGCGAGCCGGCCGTCCGCCAGGAACAGCACGGTGTCGGCGTACGAGGCGGCGACCGGGTCGTGCGTCACCATCACCACGGTCCGGCCGTGCACCCGCACCGCCTGCCGGAGCAGCCGCAGCACATCCCGGGCGCTGCGCGTGTCCAGCGCGCCCGTCGGCTCGTCCGCGAAGATCACCCGCGGTTCGGTGACGAGCGCCCGGGCGATCGCGACCCGCTGGCGCTGACCGCCAGAGAGCTGATCGGGCCGGTGCCCGAGCCGGTCGCCCAGCCCCACCGCCGTCAGCACCTCGCGGACCCGCTGCCGGTCCACCCGCCGCCCGGCCAGCTTCAGCGGCAGCACCGTGTTCTGGGCGACGGTCAGCGTCTCCAGCAGGTTGTACTGCTGGAACACGAACCCGATCCGGCCGCGCCGGAACTTCGTCAGCTCGGCCTCGCCGCCGCCCGTCAGCTCGGTGCCGTCGACCTGCACGATCCCGCTGTCGGGCCGGTCGAGACCCGCCGCGCACTGCAGCAGCGTCGACTTGCCGGAACCGGACGGCCCCATCACCGCCGTGAACGTGCCACGCCCCAGACCGAGCGTCACACCGTCCAGGGCGGTCACGGCGCTGTCGGCGCTCCCGTACGTCTTGGTGACCTTGACCAGCCGCAGCGCCTCGACGGCGGGTCCCGGTTCCTGGTCCTGCCGTGGGCTCCTGGTGCGCACCATCGTCGTCCCCCTTCGTCCGACACGCCCTGTGTCTCGTCCTCGACGCTACGGAGAAGGGGACGTGACCACACTGGCCGCAGAACCCGTATCGGGGGGTGTACTCAGCGACACCCCGGGGGTACCCGAACACACCGGCACCGAAAGGGATGACACGGCATGCGGATCGATCTGAAGGGCCGCACCGCGCTGGTGACCGGCTCCACGCAGGGCATCGGCGCCGCGATCGCCTCGGGCCTGGCCCGGGCGGGCGCCAGGGTGGGTGTCAACGGCCGCTCGCCCGGGCGGGTGCAAGAGGCCGTGGACCGGATGCGGGGCGAGGCCCCCGGAGCCGACCTGGTGCCCGTGGCCGCCGACGTGACGACCGAAGAGGGCGCCCGGCAGGCGGTGGACACCCTGGGACAGGTCGACATCCTCGTCAACAACCTCGGCGTCTTCGAGTCCGCCGACCCCCTGGAGATCAGCGACGACGAGTGGCGGCGCTACTTCGAGGTCAACGTCCTGGCCGCCGTACGCCTCACCCGGCTCGTCCTGCCCGGCATGACCGGACGCGGCTGGGGCCGTGTGCAGTACATCGCCAGCGACTCGGCGGTCGTCATCCCCGCCGAGATGATCCACTACGGCATGTCCAAGACCGCCCTGCTCGCGGTGAGCCGGGGCTTCGCCAAGCAGGCGGCCGGCACCGGCGTCACGGTGAACTCCGTCATCGCCGGGCCGACCCACACGGGCGGCGTCGAGGACTTCGTCCACCAGCTAGTCGACCGCGACCTGCCCTGGGACGAGGCCCAGCGCGCCTTCATGCGACAGCACCGGCCGCAGTCCCTGCTGCAGCGGCTGATCGAGCCGGAGGAGATCGCGAACATGGTCGTCTACCTCGGCTCCGACCAGGCCTCCGCGACCACGGGCGGCGCCCTGCGCGTCGACGGCGGCTACGTCGACTCGATCCTGCCCTGAGCCCCGGGCCGGTCCTCGCTCACCAGGATCACCTCCAGCGTGCGCGGACCGTGCACCCCCTCGACCCGGTCCAGCTCGATGTCACTGGTCGCCGACGGCCCGGAGATCCACGTCAACGGCCGCGCCGGGTCGAGGCGTTCCAGTCCCTGCGGCACCGACGACACGACCTGCCCGGGGACGCGGACCACGCAGATGTGGTGGTCCGGGACGAGGGTGATCCGGCGCCGGCCCTGGTCGGGCGAGCCGTCCAGCACGATCGTCCCGGTCTCCGCGATCGCCACCGCACAGGCCGTCACGACACTGTCCACCCGGTCGAGTTCGGCCGGAGTGCTCTCCACCAGGTCCGCCACCCGTGTCACCCCGGTCCGCTCCAGCCACGACGGGTCCAGCCCGGGCGGCGCCAGCACCGAAGCCGACCCGCGTTTGTCGAGCAGCCCCGCGATCAGCGCGGCCAGCCCCTCGGCGTCCGTGCGGTGCACGACGGCCCGATAGTCCGCCAGGTTCTCGGCCAGCAACTCGACGGTCTGCTCGACACTCCGGTCCCCGTGCTCGCGCACATAGTCACGCGAAAACGCCTGCTCGTACGGGGTGTCGTCCCGTGGCACGTCCGCCAGCGCGCGCCGCACCCGGCCGAGGATCCGCTCCCTGCTGTTCACTTGGCCCCGTCCTTCCCACCGCGTGTCCGCAACCACCAGTCCCGGAACGGCTCGGCCGGAACCGGCGGCAGATCCCGGGTCCCGCTCCAGGCCCGGCCGGGCCCCGGCAGCGTACGGGGATGGAAACGACGGGTGCGCGAGGCGGCGCGCTGGCCGGTGCGCAGCGCGCCCGGGTGCGTGAACGCCCAGCGGGCCGCCCGCATCGCCGCACGCTCGGCGGCATGCCCCTTCGCGGGCCGCAGCACCACCTTGTTGCCCTCCCGGGTGACCTCACCGCCCTCCACGACCCGTTCCCGCAGATGCACCAGCACCTCGGGGATGTCGATGGCGACCGGGCACACCTCGTAGCACGCCCCGCACAGCGAGGACGCGTACGGCAGCGAGGCGTCGATCTCGCTGGCCGTGCCCCGCAGCTGAGGGCTGAGGATCGCGCCGATCGGGCCCGGGTACACCGAGCCGTAGGCGTGGCCGCCGGCCCGCTCGTACACCGGGCAGACGTTGAGACACGCCGAGCAGCGGATACAGCGCAGCGCCTGCCGGCCGACCTCGTCGGCGAGCGTGTCGGTGCGGCCGTTGTCCAGCAGCACCAGATGGAAGGTGCTGGGCCCGTCCTGTTCGGTGGTGCCGGTCCACGTCGAGGTGTACGGGTTCATCCGCTCCGCCGTGGAGGAGCGGGGGAGGGTCTGCAGGAACACCTCCAGGTCTCGCCACGTGGGCACGATCTTCTCGATGCCGACGACCGAGATGAGTGTCTCGGGGAGGGTCAGGCACATCCGCCCGTTGCCCTCCGACTCCACGACCACCAGGGTGCCCGTCTCGGCGACCATGAAGTTGGCGCCGGAGATGCCGACCTTGGCGCGCAGGAACTTCTCCCGCAGATGCAGCCGGGCCGCCTCGGCGAGTTCGGCGGGCGCGTCGGTGAGGCCCTCGGGGGCCGGGCGGCCCCACTCGCTCATCTCGGCGCGGAAGATGTCCCGGATCTCGCCCCGGTTGCGGTGGATGGCCGGGACGAGGATGTGCGAGGGCCGGTCCTTGCCCAACTGCACGATCAGTTCGGCGAGATCGGTCTCGTAGGCGTGGATGCCCTCGGCCTCCAGCGCCTCGTTGAGCCCGATCTCCTGTGTGGCCATCGACTTGACCTTGACGACCTCCGACTCGCCGGTCATCTTCACCAGCTGGGTGACGATCTCGTTGGCCTCGGCCGCGTCGGCGGCCCAGTGGACGATGCCACCCGCCGCCGTGACCGACTCCTCCAACTGCTCGAGATAGCGGTCGAGATGGCGCAGCGTGTGGTCCTTGATCCGCTTGCCCGCCTCGCGCAGCTCGGCCCAGTCGGACACCTCCGTCACGGCCTTCGCCCGCTTGGCGCGGATGGTGTGCGTGGCGTGGCGCAGATTGCCGCGCAGGGTCTCGTTGCCCACGGCCTCCCGTGCGGCCTCCGGAAACGCCGGCATGCCGACGAACGTCCCGCTCATACGGCCGGTTCCTCCTCCGTGCTCGCCAGGATCTCCGCGATGTGCACCGGCCGCATGCCGGTCCGCAGCCGGGTCATCGTCCCGCCGATGTGCATCAGACAGGAGTTGTCGGCCGCGCACAGCACCTCCGCGCCCGTCGACTCGGCGTTGCGCACCTTGTCGGTGCCCATCGCCGCCGAGACATCGGAGTTCTTCAACGCGAAGGTGCCGCCGAACCCACAGCATTCGTCGGCCCCCGGCAACTCGGCCAGCTCCAGCCCCTTCACCGCCTGGAGCAGCCGCCGCGGCCGGTCGCCGAGCCCGAGTCCGCGCAGTCCGTGACAGGTCGGGTGGTACGTGACCGTGTGCGGGTAGTACGCCCCGACGTCCGTCACGCCCAGCACGTCCACCAGGAACTCCGTGAGTTCGTACGTCTTCGGCACCACCGGCGCCAGCGTGGCCGCGAGGGTGTCCCCACGCCCCTCGGCCCTGGCCCGCTCGCCCATCCGCGGATACAGCTCCCGGACCATCGCCCCGCACGACCCGGACGGCGTCACGATCGCCTCGTACTCACCGAAGACATCGGAGAAATGCCGGGCGAGCGGCTCGGCCTCGTGACGGTATCCGGTGTTGTAGTGCGCCTGTCCGCAGCAGGTCTGCGCCATCGGGAAGTCGACGTCGACGCCCAGTCTGGTCAGCAGTTTCACCACGGCGCGCCCGGTGTCCGGATACAGCGTGTCGTTGACGCAGGTCAGGAACAGGGCGACACGCATCGCGGCTCCTCGTGGTCGATCATCGGATGAGTGAAGCGTAGTGCGGGGACAAGACCCGGGGGAGACCCCGTCAGTCCCCGGCGAGCCGGTCCTGCGCGGCGCGCCACCGCTCGGTCCCGCCGCGCGGCTCGTACCGCGTGAGCGGCTGCGTACGGACGAGCAGCCGCCGCATCCCCGCCATGTCACCGACCAGACCGTGCGCCCGCGCCTGCACCAGCACGTTTCCCAGAGCGGCGGCCTCCGTCGGCCCGGCGACCACCGGCAGCCCGCAGGCGTCGGCGGTCAGCTGGCACAGCAGCGCGTTGCGCGTGCCGCCGCCCACCACATGAACGACGTCGACCGGATGCCCGGCGAGCCGCTGCGCGTCCTGCACGGCCTTGCGGTGCGCGAGGGCGAGCGAGTCGAGGATGCACCGCGTCACCTCGGCCGGCGACCCGGGCACCGGCTGCCCCGAGGCCCGGCACGCCTCGGCGATCCGCTCGGGCATCCGCCCCGGCGCGAGAAACGCCGCGTCACCGGCATCGACGACCGACCGCAGCGCCGTCACCTTGGAGGCATCCAGCAGCAGCGCCCCCAGATCCGGCTCGCCCCAGGCCCGCACGCACTCCTGGAGCAGCCACAGCCCCATGATGTTGCGCAGATACCGGACCGTGCCGTCCAGCCCCAGTTCGTTGGTGAAGTTGGCCGCCCGGCTCTCCTCGGTCAGCACCGGCGCGTCCAGCTCCAGACCGGCCAGCGACCAGGTGCCGGTGCAGATGTACGCGAACCGCTCGCCCGAAGCCGGTACGGCGGCCACCGCCGACGCCGTGTCGTGCGACCCTACGGCCGTCACCGGCACGGGCCCGGTCAGCCCCGTCTCCTCCAGCACCTCCGGCCGCAGCACCCCCGCCGGATCCCCGGGCCGCCGCAGCGGCGCGAACAGCCCGAGATCGATGCCCAGCCGCTCCGCGACCCCGTACGCCCAGTCCCGCGTGCCCGGATCGATCAGCTGGGTCGTCGAGGCGTTGGTCAGCTCCGTGCCCTGCTCACCGGTCAGCCAGTACGTCAGCAGATCCGGCATCAGCAACAGCCGCCGGGCCCGGTCGAGTTGAGTCGTGGAGCGGGCGGCGGTCAGCTGGTACAGGGTGTTGAAGGGCGCGTACTGAAGTCCCGTCGCCGCGTACAGCTCCTCGGCGGGCACGGTCGCCCACACCTTCTCCGCGACGCCCTCGGTACGGCTGTCGCGGTAGTGCACGGGGTTGCCGAGCAGCGCCCCGTCGGCGTCCAGCAGCCCGTAGTCCACGGCCCAGCTGTCGATGCCGACGGAGTCGACCGGCCCGGCCGCCCGCAGCCCGTCCAGCACCCCCGCGTACAGCCCGAGCACGTCCCAGCGCAGCCCCTCCGGCACCCGCACAGGGCGGTTGGGGAAGCGGTGGGCCTCGCTCAGCTCCAGCGAGTCCGGGCCGACGCGGCCGACCATGACGCGCCCGCTGGACGCGCCGAGGTCGACCGCGGCGTACGACTTCACCGCCGCGCTCATCGCAGGAAGGCGGCCGCGACGCCGGCGTCGACCGGGATGTGCAGTCCGGTGGTGTGGGTCAGGTCCCCGCCGGTCAGGGCGAAGACGGCGTTGGCCACATGCTCGGGCAGCACCTCGCGCTTGAGGATGGTCCGCTGCGCGTAGAACTCGCCCAGCTTCTCCTCCTCCACCCCGTACACGGCGGCCCGCTTCGCCCCCCACCCGCCGGCGAAGATCCCGGACCCGCGCACGACGCCGTCCGGGTTGATCCCGTTGACCCGGACCCCGTGCTCGCCCAGCTCGGCGGCGAGCAGCCGGACCTGGTGGGCCTGGTCGGCCTTGGTGGCGGAGTAGGCGATGTTGTTGGGCCCGGCGAACACGGCGTTCTTCGACGCGATGTAGACGATGTCGCCCCCGAGCCCCTGCGCGATCATCACCCGCGCCGCTTCCCGCGACACCAGGAACGACCCGCGCGCCATGATGTCGTGCTGCAGATCCCAGTCCTTGGCGGAGGTCTCCAGCAGCGGCTTGGAGATCGAGATGCCCGCGTTGTTGACGACGAGGTCGACTCCGCCGAAGGCCAGCACGGCCGCCCGGAACGCCTCGGCGATCTGCTCCTCGGACGTCACGTCCACCGTCACCGCCACGGCCTTGTCGGACCCGCCCAGCTCCTCGGCGACGGCCTGGGCGTTCTCCCCGTTGAGATCCGCGACGACCACACACGCGCCCTCGGCCACGAGCCGCCGCGCGATGGCCTTCCCGATGCCGCTGCCCGCCCCGGTGACGAGCGCGACCCGCGTGGCCAGTGCCTTGGGCTTCGGCATCCGCTGGAGCTTGGCCTCCTCCAGCGCCCAGTACTCGATACGGAACTTCTCCGACTCCTCGATCGGCGCGTATGTCGAGACGGCCTCGGCGCCCCGCATCACATTGATGGCGTTGACGTAGAACTCCCCGGCCACCCGGGCGGTCTGCTTGTCCTTGCCGAAGGAGAACATCCCCACCCCCGGGACCAGCACGATCGCCGGGTCGGCGCCGCGCATGGCGGGGGAGTCGGGCAGGGCATGCCGTTGGTAGTAGGCGGCGTACTCCTCGCGGTACCCGGCGTGCAGCTCCTTGAGCCGGTCGACGGCCTCGTCGAGCGTCGAGGACGGAGGCAGATCGAGAACGAGCGGCCGGACCTTGGTCCGCAGGAAGTGGTCCGGGCAGGAGGTGCCCAGCGCCGCCAGCCGCGGATGCTCGGCGCTCGCGAGGAAGTCGAGAACGACCTCGGAGTCGTCGAAGTGCCCGACCTGGGGCCGGTCCTGGGATGCGAGGGCGCGGACGTACGGCGCGAGCGCGGCGGCCCGCTCCCGGCGCTCACCGGCGCTCAGCGCGGCATACCCCTCGATCACCGGCCCGAAGGGCTCGGCCTTCCCCCGTTCGGCGAGGAACGCCTCGGCGGTCCGGATGATGTGCAGCGAGTTCCGCTCGCACTCCTCGGAGGTGTCACCCCAGGCGGTGATCCCGTGCCCGCCGAGCACACACCCGATGGCCTGCGGATTGGCCTCCTTCACGGCGGCGATGTCCAGCCCCAGCTGGAACCCGGGCCGCCGCCAGGGCACCCACACCACACGGTCCCCGAAACACTCGGCGGTCAGCTTCTCCCCGTCGGCCGCACAGGCGAGCGCGATCCCGGAATCAGGATGCAGATGATCGACATGAGCGGCCCCGACCAGCCCGTGCATGGCGGTGTCGATCGAAGGAGCCGCCCCACCCTTCCCATGCAGGCAGTAGTCGAACGCGGCGACCATCTCGTCCTCGCGCTCCACCCCCGGATACACATCGACCAGCGCCCGCATCCGATCCAGCCGCAACACGGCCAGCCCGCCCTCGGTCAACGTCCCCAGATCCCCACCGGACCCCTTGACCCACATCAACTCCACATCACCCCCGGTGACGGGATCGGTCTCGCTGCCCTTGGCGGAGGCGTTGCCGCCGGCGTAGTTGGTGTTACGGGGATCAGCACCGAGCCGATGCGACCGAGCGAGCAGAGCGGCGGCTTCGGGATGGGTAGCCATGAATACGTGTTCCTTTCAAGGGACGGCGGGTGACTCACTCAGGGGCGCGGGGAACTGCGCGACCAGCCACAACCGGCCCGCGGCCCGAAATCAAACAGAACCCGGCAGACGCTCACGCCCCCCAACCGGCTTGCTCCCCACCAACCCGCTCGGCAACGATCTTCTCCGCCCAACCAGACCGCCGGTACGCCGAAACAGGCTCGGGGTCCAACCCCAGTTCCTCCCGCACCTCCCGCAGCAACGGCCGCACATCCGTGTTGTACGCATCCATCACCACGGCATTGGCCTCAAGAACATCCCCCACCCCCTGAGCCGCGCGCAGCGCATCCCCATCGACCAGCAACGCCTTGGCCGTAGCCTCCTGCACATTCATCACCGACCGGATGATCGCCGGAATCTTCGCCTCGATGTTGTGACACTGATCGAGCATGAACGCCACCTCAGGCGTGAACCCCCCACCCCGAATCACCTCATACATGATCCGGAACAACTGGAACGGATCCGCCGCCCCCACCATCAGGTCGTCATCCGCGTAGAACCGCGAATTGAAATCGAACCCCCCGAGCTTCCCCTCACGCAACAGCGTCGCCACGATGAACTCGATATTGGTCCCCGGCGCGTGATGCCCCGTGTCGACCACGACCTGCGCCTTCGGCCCGAGCTTCAGACAGTGCGCATAAGCGGTGCCCCAGTCCGGGACATCCGTCGTGTAGAACGCCGGCTCGAAGAACTTGTACTCCAGCAGCATCCGCTGCCCCTCGCCCAGCCGCTCGTAGACCTCCGCGAGCCCCTCGGCCAGCCGGTCCTGCCGCCCCCGGATGTCGTCCTGCCCGGGATAGTTCGTCCCGTCGGCGAACCACAGCTTCAGATCCGTCGACCCCGTCGCGTCCATGATGTCGACGCACTCCAGCAGATGATCCACGGCCTTGCGCCGCACCGCCGCGTCCGGATGGCAGATGCTCCCGAGCTTGTAGTCGTCGTCCTGGAAGGTGTTGGAGTTGATCGCGCCGAGCCGCACACCACGCCGCTCCGCGTGCTTCGCCAGCGCCGCGTAGTCGTCGACCTTGTCCCACGGGATGTGCAGCGCCACCGTCGGGGCGACCCCCGTGAACTCGTGCACCTTCGCCGCGTCGTCCAGCTTCTCGTACGGATCGCGCGGCACACCCGCCTGCGCGAACACCTTGAACCGGGTGCCCGAGTTCCCGTACGCCCACGACGGCGTCTCGACGGCCTGGGTCTTGAGCGCGGTCTTCGCCGCGGCGAGCTCGGTCACGTCAGGGCTCCTGTGGCATCGGGTCGTAACGACCACTGAATGAAACGATTCAGGACGCGAAGCTATGGTCCCCCCGAAGGGGTGTCAACCCCTCCGGCTCACACGGTTACCCGTGACCAGCGCGTGACCTTCAGTCCTCGAACCGGGGTCGAAATATTTTCGACCGGTACCCATTGACGTGACATGCGCGGCCCGCCTAACGTCCCGGCAACCCAGTTGAAACCTTTCACGACGTCGGGAGGGCCTCCCGCCGGCGTCGTCGAGGAGCCCTCATGACCCACCCGTCCACCACGGGTCCGGCCCCGGTTCTGGCACTGAGGGACGTGTCCAAGTCCTTCGGCGCGGTCCGCGCACTGCGGGACGTCTCCCTGGAGCTGTTCCCCGGGGAGGTGCACGCCCTGGCCGGCGAGAACGGTGCCGGCAAGTCCACCCTCATCAAGGCGCTCGCCGGAGTGCACCGGCCGGACGCCGGCCAGGTGCTGCTCGACGGTGCGCCCGTCGTCTTCAACGGCCCCGGCGACGCCCGTGACGCCGGCATCGCCGTGATCTACCAGGAGCCCACGCTCTTCCCCGATCTGTCGATCGCCGAGAACATCTACATGGGCCGCAGGCCCAAGCGCGCCCTCGGCCGGATCGACCACCAGGCCACGCACAACGCGACCGCCGCCCTCATGGAGCGCCTCGGCGTCGAACTCGACCCCGACCGGCCCGCCCGCGGCCTGTCCATCGCCGACCAGCAGATCGTCGAGATCGCCAAGGCCCTCTCCTTCGACGCCCGCGTCCTGATCATGGACGAGCCGACCGCCGCCCTCACCGGCAGCGAGGTCGCCCGCCTCTTCGGCGTCGTACGCACCCTGCGCGACCAGGGCGCCGCCGTGCTGTTCATCTCCCACCGGCTGGAGGAGATCTTCGAGATCTGCCGGACGGTCACCACCCTGCGCGACGGCGCCTGGATCGCCAGCGAGCCCCTGGACGGCATGACCGAGGACGACCTCGTGCGCCGCATGGTCGGCCGCGACCTCGACGAGCTGTACCCCAAGCAGGACGTGACACCCGGCGAAGTCGCCCTGAGCGTGCGCCGCCTGACCCGCGAGGGCGTCTTCACCGACGTCTCCTTCGAGGTGCGGCACGGCGAGATCGTCGGCCTCGCCGGGCTCGTCGGCGCGGGCCGCACCGAGGTCGCCCGGGCCGTGTTCGGCATCGACCGCTGGGACGCGGGCGAGGTCTCCGTCCAGGGCAAGGCCCTCGTCAACGGCGCCCCTTCCACCGCGATGTCCGCCGGACTCGCCCTGGTCCCCGAGGACCGGCGCGCCCAGGGCCTGGTGATGGACATGTCCATCGAGCGGAACATCGGCCTCACCGGACTCCGTACGACCGTCAGGGCGGGTCTCATGGACCGCGGCGCCGAGCGCAGCCGCTCCCTCGACTGGGCCGTCAAGCTCCAGGTGAAGTACGCCCGGATCGCCGACACCGTCAACACCCTCTCCGGCGGCAACCAGCAGAAGGTCGTGCTCGCCAAGTGGCTGGCCACCGGCCCCAAGGTGCTGATCGTCGACGAACCGACCCGGGGCATCGACGTCGGCACCAAGGCCGAGGTGCACCGGCTGCTGTCCCAGCTGGCCGCCGACGGCGTGGCCGTCCTGATGATCTCCTCCGACCTGCCCGAGATCCTCGGCATGGCCGACCGCGTGCTGGTGATGCACGAGGGCCGCCTCACCGCCGAGATCCCGCGCTCCGACGCCACCGAGGAAACCGTGATGGCCGCAGCCACCGGGAGGGCCGCCGCATGACGGTCGTCACTCCCCGAGAGGCCCCCGTGGCCGATGTGCCCAAGTCGAGCGGCACACGGCTGGTCGACCGGGTCTTCAAGATGCGCGAGCTCGCCATCCTGGCCGTCTTCCTGGTGATGATCGCCGTCACCCAGGCGGGCAACAGCGAGTTCCTGTCCGAGCAGGGCATCAAGGACCTGCTGCTGAACGCGACGATCCTGGTGCTGGTCGCCACGGGCCAGTCCCTGGTGGTCATCACGAGGAACGTCGACCTGTCCGTCGGATCCACGCTCGGCATCAGCGCCTTCGCCGCCGGAACGTATCTCCAGGGCGGGGGCAACCCGGTCGTCGCGATCGCGCTGGCCGTCCTGCTCGGCATCGGCTTCGGACTGCTCAACGGACTGCTCGTCAGCCTGGGCCAGGTGCCCGCGCTCGTCGTCACCCTCGGCACGCTCTACATCATCCGCGGCATCGACTCCATCTGGGTCGGCTCCCGCCAGATCACCGCGGCCGATCTGCCCGGCGGGTTCGTCGACTTCGGCTCCGGCGGCATCTGGACGGTGCCGTACCTGGCGCTGATCGCCCTGGCGGTGCTGGTGGCGACGGCCTACTACCTCAAGCACTACGGCAGCGGACGCGAGCTCTACGCCCTCGGCTCCAACCCGGAGGCCGCCCGGCTCGCCGGCATCCCCGTCCGCAAGCGGATCCTCGCCGCGTACACCTTCTGCGGCGCCCTCGCCGGACTCGCCGGCGCGATGTACCTCGCCCGGTTCGGCAACGTCGACTCCGGCACCGGCAACGGCTACGAACTGACCGTCGTCAGCGCGGTCGTGGTCGGCGGAGTCGTCTTCACCGGCGGCTCCGGCAGCGTCTACGGCGCGGCCCTCGGCGCGCTGCTGCTGACCTCCATCAACAGTGTGCTGCCCGCCCTCGGTGTCAGCTCGGTCTGGGTGCTCGCCATCAACGGCATCCTGCTCATCCTCGCCATCGCGGTCGACCGGGTCGTCGCGCTGCGCGTGGCCTCCGCCCTGAAGAAGAGGAACGCCCGCCATGGCTGACATCTCCCTGATTCGAGCGGTCCGTTGGGACACGGTGGTCGGCGCCCTGCTCATCGTGGTGCTGCTGTTCTCCTTCGGTTTCGTCGACGGGTTCGGCAACGCGCTCAACCTGTCGTTCCTCATCGGCAACACGCTGCCGATCGCGCTGATCGCCCTGCCGATGACGCTGCTGGTGGTGTCCGGGGAGATCGATCTGTCGGTCGCCTCCACGGCGGGCCTGTCGGGTGCCGTGATGGGTGCCCTGTGGAACCAGGGCATGGCCATCGAGACGATCATCCCGATCTGCCTGCTGCTGGGTGTGGTGTGCGGGCTGGTCAACGGGCTGCTGGTGACCAGGCTCGGGCTGCCGTCCCTCGCCGTCACCATCGGCACGCTCGCCGCCTACCGGGGCATCGCGCAGATCGTGCTCGGGTCCGACGCGGTGACCGACTTCCCCACGCAGTACCTGGACTTCGCGGCCGGGCGCCTCGGCGACACGTTCATCCCGTACGCCTTCCTGCCGTTCCTCGTCCTGCTCGCCATCGCCGTGGTCGCGCTGCACGCGACGCCGTTCGGGCGGTCGTTGTTCGCGATCGGGGCGAGTGAGGAGGCGGCGCGGTTCGCCGGTGTCCGCGTCAAGCGGCAGAAGCTGCTCCTGTTCACGCTGACCGGGTTGATGGCCTCGTTGACCGGCGTCTTCTGGGCTCTGCACTACGCGAGTGCGCGCTATGACAACGCGACGGGGCTCGAACTGTCGGTGGTGGCGGCGGTGTTGCTCGGGGGGATCGACTTCGACGGGGGCAAGGGCACGTTGGGTGGTGCGATCGCCGGGGTGTTTCTGCTCGGGGCGCTGCAGAACGTGATGAGCCTTCAGGATGTCTCGGCGCAGTCGCAGATCGTCGTGACCGGTGTGTTGCTTGTGCTTTCCGTGCTCGGCCCCCGGGTCGCACGTCAGATCTCCGTAGCGAGGGCGGGCCGCAGAGCCGCCGCCTCGACTCCGACCTCATAACCAAGCCCTTCCTCGTAAAGGACCATCGACATGCGTAAGTCCACCCTCCGCCGCAGCTGTGCGGTCCTCGCCACCGCCACCTCTCTCGCCCTGGCCCTCACCGCCTGCGGCGGGACCACCAAGAAGGACGTGGCGGACGAAGGGGCGTCCGCCGCCACCGCCGGCAAGGCCGATCCGAACGCGGCCACCAAGAAGGGGCTCACCGTCGGGTTCCTGCCCAAGCAGGTCAACAACCCGTACTTCACCTCCGCCGACAAGGGCGGCGAGAAGGCGCTGAAGGAGCTGGGCTCCAGTTACAAGGAGGTCGGGCCGTCCAGCGCCACCGACACCGCCGGGCAGGTCAGTTACGTCAACACGCTCACCCAGCAGCAGGTCGACGCGATGGCCGTCTCCGCGCAGGACCCGGGCGCCCTGTGCACCGCGCTCAAGCAGGCCATGAAGAACGGCATCAAGGTCGTCACCTACGACTCCGACACCACGGCCGGCTGCCGCAACGCCTTCGTCTCGCAGGCCTCCGCCGAGGACCTGGGCCGTACCGAGGTGCAGCTGCTCGCCAAGCAGCTCGACTACAAGGGCGAGATCGCGATCCTGTCCGCCGCGCAGACCGCGACGAACCAGAACACCTGGATCGACTTCATGAAGGACGAGCTGAAGAAGCCCGAGTACAAGAACATGAAGCTGGTGAAGACGGCGTACGGCAACGACGACGCCCAGCAGTCCTTCCAGCAGACCCAGGGCCTGCTCCAGGAGTACCCGAACCTGAAGGGGATCATCTCCCCGACCACCGTCGGCATCAAGGCCGCCGCCCAGTACCTGTCGGGCTCGAAGTACAAGGGCAAGGTCAAGCTGACCGGCCTCGGCACCCCCAACGACATGCGCAAGTACGTCAAGAACGGCACCGTCGAGGCGTTCGAGCTGTGGGACCCGGCCAAGCTCGGCGAGCTGGCCGCCCGTACCGCCGTCGCCCTGTCCTCCGGGCAGATCACCGGCAAGGAGGGCGAGAGCTTCAAGGCCGGTTCCATGGGCGAGTACACCATCGGCAAGGACGGCGTGATCAGCCTCGGCAAGCCGACCGTCTTCGACGCCAAGAACATCGACCAGTTCAACTTCTGATCACCGAAAGGGCTGTTGATGCAGCGCGTGTGCTTCCTGCTGAAGGTCAGGGCGGACCGCCTCGACGAGTACCGCGAGCGGCACGCCACCGTGTGGCCGGAGATGCGCCAGGCGCTCATCGACACCGGTTGGCACAACTACTCGCTGTTCCTGCGCGAGGACGGACTGCTCGTCGGCTACCTGGAGACCGAGGACTTCGCAGCCGCCCTGGCCGGAATGGAAGCCACCGACGTCAACGCCCGCTGGCAGGCGGAGATGGCGCCGTTCTTCGAGTCGCTGGACGGCGCCCGGCCCGACGAGGCCATGAAACCGCTGACGGAAGTGTTCCACCTCGTATGACGATGGAGTCCATGAGATGCACAGACGTACGCTGCTGGCCGCCGCCCTCGCCGGAGCCGTGGTGACCCCCGCCCTCGCCTCCGGCACCGCCCGGGCCGCCGACCCGGGGCCCTCCGTGACCCGGACCGGCACGACCACGCTCGACAGCCAGGCCGTCTTCTTCGTGTCGTACGACGGACTGGTCAACAACAACGCGTTCCAGAAGAACGGCCTGCTGACCTACAAGGGCTACCAGTACGCCGTCTGGTACACCGCCGACCGCAACGCCGTCGTCGGCCGCCGCGCCCTCGGGTCGAGCACCTGGTCCACCGTGAAGGTCGGGCACACCCTGCGGTACAACGACTCCCACAACGTCATCTCCATGGGTGTCTCCAAAGTCGACGGCCGTCTGCACCTCAACATGGACTCCCACAGCGACGGCTTCACCTACGTCAAGTCGGTCGCCGGGCTCATGGACAACCCCGGCGGGCTGAGCTGGACCGCCGCCCGCTTCGGGGCGCCCCAGTCGACCCTGGACGGCCTGGCGCTGACCTCGCAGTTCACCTATCCGCAGTTCATCTCCACACCGGACGGCAAGCTCCAGCTGAGCTACCGCGCCGCCGTCTCCGGCAACGGCCGCAACGCGCTCGCCGAGTACGACGGCACCCAGTGGACCAACCTGGGCGAGTGGTCCGGCTCGACGGGGACCTACACCAGCGAGCACGGCTCCTCGACCGCCCGGAACATGTACCTCCACGGCATCGACTACGACCGGAACGGGCGGCTGCACTCCTTCTTCACCTGGCGTGAGCAGAACGGCGCCGTGATGTGCAACGGCGGCGGCATCAGCAACCACGACACCGGCTACGTCTACTCCGACGACCGGGGCCGCACCTGGCGCAACAACGCCGGCAGCGTCGTCGGCACCACCGGCGGCTCCGACAAGGTGTCCGTGAACGACACCGGCCTGGTCGTCGACCCGCTGAACCCGGACCACTCCCTGATGAACCAGGAGAGCCAGTTCACCGACTCCGCGGGCCGGCCGCACGCGATCATCTCCTACGTTCCCGGCCGCTTCGGGCAGTGCACCACGAACTACGTCGCGAACCGGACCGCCAACGGCCGTGCCTTCCACGTGCGCAGGAACGCCTCCGGCACCTGGCAGAAGACCGAGATCCCGGTCCCGCTGAACTCCAGCCAGCGCACCAAGCTGATTCTGGACAAGTACGACAACGCCTACGCGGTCTTCCCCTTCGGCCGGATCGCCGGAGCCTCCGCGGCCTCCGGGTACACCGACTGGAAGATCCTGTTCGACGGCAGCGGTCTCAACGCCTTCGGCGAGGTCGTCATCGACGAGACACGGGTCGGGCAGGACGGGGTGCTGTCCTTCATGTACCAGGAGAAATCCAGCGGTACGACGCCCTCGGCGCTGCACGTCACCGACTTCCGGCTGCCCGCCTGACCGGACCCGGTCGCCGGGGCGGCATGCCGGTAATGTGAAGCCGCTCCGGCCGCCGCCCCCTCTTCCCCCTTCTGGAGGTCCCTGTCCGATGTCCCAGTCGGTGGGTATCAAGGACGTCGCCCGTGCCGCCGGAGTCTCCGTCGGCACGGTGTCGAACGTGATCAACCGCCCGGACACGGTCGCGACCGAGACCCGGGCCCGCGTGCAGTCCGCGATAGACCGGCTCGGTTACGTCCGCAGCGAGTCCGCGCGCCAGCTGCGCGCCGGCCGCAGCCGGATCATGGGGCTGCTCGTCCTCGACATGGGCAACCCGTTCTTCGTCGACGTGGCACGCGGCGCCGAGCGCGCCGCCCGCCAGGCCGGACTCGGCGTGATGGTCTGCAACAGCGCACAGAACCCGGGCGAGGAGGCCGACTACCTGTCGCTCTTCGCCGAGCAGCGTGTGCGCGGCGTGCTGCTCACCCCCGCCGACGCCACGGGCCGCAACATCGAGACGTTCCGCCGGCACGGCATCCCGTTCGTCCTGGTCGACCGGGTCGCCGAGGGCACGACGGAGTGCTCGGTCTCCGTCGACGACGTCGCGGGCGGTGCCCTGGCGGTACGCCACCTCGTCGACGCCGGGCACCGGTCGATCGCGTATGTCAGCGGTCCGCCCGGCCTCAACCAGGTCCGCGACCGGCGCACGGGCGCCCTGGAAGCACTCGCCGAGGCCGGGCTCGGCCCCGACGCGCTGCGCGAGCTGCCCACCGAACGGCTGGACGTCGCCGCGGGCCGTGACGCCGGAGCCCGGCTGCTCGGGCTCGCCGACCGGCCGACCGCCGTGTTCTGCGCCAACGACCTGCTCGCGCTCGGCGTGCTGCAGGCCATGTACGCGGCCGGTGTCGGTGTCCCCGACGACCTCGCCATCGTCGGCTACGACGACATCGAGTTCGCGGCCGCCGCGGCCGTCCCGCTCACCTCCGTACGGCAGCCCGCCGTCACCATGGGCGCCATGGCGGCCGATCTGCTCCTGGAGGAGACGGAGGCGGAGGGCGCGGTGAAGCCGCACGAGCACCGCCGGGTCGTCCTCCAGCCGGAGCTGGTGGTCCGCCGCTCCAGCCTGTCCGCGCGCTGAGCCCGCAGGCCCACTGAGCCTGAACGGCCGTTCAGCAAGGTTTCATGATCCGAAGGGCCCACCCACGGACGTTCCCTGTGATGAACTGGGACGCGGTCCGAAAGTCCGTCCGTCCCGGGAGCCCTGTTGACCGTCAGCTACCGCCAGCCCGGAGTCGTCCTCACCGACCGCCGCTTCACCGTCCCCCTCGACCACGACCGCCCCGAGGGCGACACGATCGAGCTGTACGCCCGCGAGGTCGTGGCGAGCGACAAGGTCCATCTGGACCTGCCCTGGCTGCTCTATCTGCAGGGCGGCCCCGGCTTCGGCGCGGACCGCTCCGTCGGCAGGCCCGGCTGGCTGGGCAGGGCCCTGAAGGAGTTCCGCGTCCTGCTCCTCGACCAGCGCGGCACCGGCCACTCCACGCCCGCCAACCGGCAGACGCTCCCGCTGCGCGGCGGCCCCGCCGAGCAGGCCGACTACCTCACCCGCTTCCGCGCCGACTCGATCGTCCGCGACTGCGAGGCCATCCGCCCGCTGGTCACGGGCGGCGCGCCCTGGACCGTCCTCGGCCAGAGCTTCGGCGGCTTCTGCGCGACCAGCTACCTCTCCCTCGCCCCCGAGGGCCTGGCCACCGCCGTGATCACCGGCGGGCTGCCCGCCCTGGACGCCCACGCCGACGACGTCTACCGGGCCGCCTTCCCGCGCATCGAACGCAAGGTCGCCGCCCACTACGCCCGCTACCCGCAGGACGCCGAGCGCGCCCGCCGGATCGCCGACCACCTGCTGACCCACGACGTGGTCCTGCCGAACGGCTACCGGCTCACCGTCGAGGCGTTCCAGTCCCTCGGCATCCTCCTCGGCACCGGCGACGGCACCCACCGCCTCCACTACCTCCTGGAGGACGCCTTCGTCCGCAGCCCGCAGGGCTTCACCCTGTCCGACGCCTTCCAGGAGCAGGCGCAGGGCATGCTGTCCTACGCCCGCCACCCGCTGTACGCCCTGGTCCACGAGTCGATCTACGGCCAGGACGGCCGGCCCACCGCATGGTCGGCCGAGCGGGTCCGCGCCGAGTTCCCGCAGTTCGACGCGGCCAAGGCACTCGCGGGTGACGAGCCGCTGCTGTTCACCGGCGAGTCGATCCACCCCTGGATGTTCGACTGCGACCCGGCCCTGCGCCCCCTGCGCGACACCGCCGACCTGCTCGCCGCCCGCACCGACTGGACACCCCTGTACGACGCGGCGCGCCTGGCCGCCAACAAGGTGCCGGTCGTCGCGGCCGTCTACCACGACGACATGTACGTCGACACGGACCACTCCCTGCGGACCGCCCGCACGATCCGCGGTCTGCGCACCTGGATCACGGACGAGTTCGAACACGACGGTGTGCGCACCGGGGGCACCCGCGTCCTCGACCGGCTGCTGGCCATGGCGCGTGACGAGGCCTGAAGCCGGTGGCCCGGACTAGTCTGCGGACATGACGACCACTCAACTCCAGCCCATGCCCGACGACTGGCGGCGTGCCCTCGCGGTCGTGGCCCACCCGGACGACCTCGAGTACGGCTGCTCGGCGGCGATCGCGGCCTGGACCGACGGGGGCCGCGAGGTCGCCTATGTGCTGGCGACCCGGGGCGAGGCGGGCATCGACACGCTGGAGCCGGAGAAGTGCGGCCCGCTGCGGGAGCGTGAGCAGCGGGCGAGCGCGGCGGTGGTCGGCGTCTCGGCCGTGGAGTTCCTCGACCACAAGGACGGCGTCATCGAGTACGGCACCGCCCTGCGCCGCGACATCGCCGCCGCGATCCGCCGGCACCGGCCCGAGCTGGTCATCACGCTCAACCACCGGGACACCTGGGGCGGCGTCGCCTGGAACACCCCGGACCATGTCGCCGTCGGCCGCGCCACGCTCGACGCGGCCGGCGACGCCGGCAACCGGTGGATCTTCCCGGAACTCGTCGAGCAGGGCCTCGAACCGTGGGACGGAGTGCGCTGGGTCGCCGTCGCCGGTTCCAGCACCCCCACCCACGCCGTCGACGCGACGCCCGGCCTGGAGCGCGCGGTGGCCTCGCTGCTCGAACACCGCACCTACATCGAGGTGCTGACCGACCAGGACCCGGAGACGTACGTCCGCGGCTTCCTGACGCAGCACGCCGAGGCCACGGGCGAGCGGTTCGGGGGCAGGCCGGCGGTGGCGTTCGAACTGTTCGGCAGATGACGTGACGCACGACCGGCGGACGACGGGGGAGACCATGACAGGCAGCGAGGAACTGGCCGGCCGGTTCGAGGAACACCGCGGGCACCTCAGAGCGGTCGCGTACCGCATGCTGGGTTCGCTGACCGAGGCGGAGGACGCCGTCCAGGAAGCCTGGCTGCGGCTGAGCCGCACCGACCCGGACGACATCCAGAACCTCGGCGGCTGGCTCACCACGGTCACGGGCCGCATCTGCCTGGACCTGCTGCGCTCGCGCACCGCACGCCGTGAGGAGCCGATGGGCGACGCCTTCGTCCCGGACCCGGTGCTCAGGCCCCTCACACACCTCGACCCGGCCGAGGAGGTCATGCAGGCCGACTCGGTGGGCCTGGCCCTGCTGGTCGTGCTGGAGAACCTGGAGCCCGCCGAGCGGCTGGCGTTCGTGCTGCACGACATGTTCGCCGTGCCGTTCGACGACATCGCCCCGGTCGTGGAGCGCAGCCCGGCCGCGACCCGGCAGCTCGCGAGCCGCGCCCGGCGCCGGGTGCGCGGCGCCACCCCGTCGGCCGAGCCGGACCTCGGCCGGCAGAAGGAGGTGCTCGACGCCTTCCTGGCCGCCTCGCGCGGCGGCGACTTCGAGGCGCTGCTCGCGCTGCTGCACCCGGACGTGGTGCTGCGGGCCGACTCGGGTGCCCTCGTGCGGGGAGCGGCCGCTTCCAAGGTCGTCCAGGGCGCCAAGACGGTGGCGGAGCAGGCGCTCATGTTCGCCCGGTACGCGACGTCCGCGCGGCTGGTGCTGGTCAACGGCTCGGTCGGCCTCGTCCACGCGCCCGAGGGACGGGTGCAGTCGGTCATGGGGGTCACGATCGCCGACGGCCGGATCACCGGCATGTACATCCTGGCCGACCCGGAGCGGCTGGAGCGCGTAGAGGTACCCGAGTTCACGGACTGAACAGGGTTTTTCGTTTCGTATGCTGAATGTCATGCGAGATCTTCAGACCGCGCGAGCGGAACTGCGCGGCGACTGCGAACGGTGCTTCGGGCTGTGCTGTGTCGCCCTGCCCTTCGCGCGATCGGCCGACTTCGCGGTCGACAAGGACGCCGGAACGCCCTGCCGCAACCTCCAGGACGACCACCGCTGCGGCATCCACGCCGGACTGCGGCAGAAAGGATTCACCGGCTGCACCGTCTACGACTGCTTCGGCGCCGGACAGCAGGTCTCGCAGATCACCTTCGGCGGCCAGGACTGGAGGTCCGGGCCTCCGGAGCACGCCCGCCGCATGTTCGACGTGTTCCCGGTCGTCCGGCAGCTGCACGAGCTGCTGTGGTATCTGACCGAGGCGCTCGCCCTGCCCGCGGCCCGGCCGGTCCACGCGGATCTGCGCACGGCCCTGGAGAAGACCGAGGCGCTCACCGACGGGACCCCCGAGGAAATCGCCGGGCTGGACGTGGCGGCGCACCGTCAGGAGGTCAACGTCCTGCTGCTGAGGACGAGCGAGCTGGCCAGGGCCGGCACCAAGGGCGCCAAGAAGAAGAACCGCCGGGGCGCGGACCTCATGGGCGCCCGGCTGAAGGGCGCCGACCTGCGCGGTGCCAATCTGCGCGGCGCCTACCTCATCGCCGCCGACCTCACCGGCGCGGACCTCAGGGGCGCCGACCTGATCGGCGCCGATCTGCGCGACGCGGACCTCACCGACGCCGACCTGACCGGGGCGTTCTTCCTCACCCAGCCGCAGCTGAACGCGGCCCGGGGGAGTGCCGGGACCCTGCTGCCCGAGTCAGTCACCCGCCCCGGGCACTGGACAGCGCAGCTCTGACGCCGGCTCCCGCACCGGGGTCCGGCGCTCCGGGTGCAGCCGCAGCCCCTCCGGCATCAGCGTCAGCCGTTCCGTGACGCGCAGCCGGTAGGCCGGGTCGGACCGCAGCTCGTAGCGGCGCAGCAGCAGACCGAGGACCAACGTCGCCTCGTGCAGCGCGAACTGGCGTCCGATGCACGCCCGGGCCCCGGTCCCGAACGGCTTGAACGTGTGCGGGGCGCGGGACCGTACGGCCTGCGCGTCGAAGCGGTCCGGGTCGAACCGCTCGGCGTCCGCGCCCCACACCTCGGGGTCCCGGTGCAGCATCGGCGTGAGCACCAGCGTCCACGCCCCGCGCCGCATGGGATGCTCCCCGGCCAAGACCGTGTCCTCGCGTGCCTCCCGGGCGAAGGCGGGCGCGGTGGGCCACAGCCGCAGCGACTCGTCCAGCACCCGGCGGACGTAACGCAGTCGGGCCACCTGCTCATAGGCCGGTTCCGCCGTGTCGCCCCACACCCGGTCCACCTCGGCGCGGGCCCGGGCCGCGGCCTCGGGGTGCCGGGAGAGGTAGTGCAGGGCGAAGGAGAGCGCGCCCGAGGTCGTCTCGTGGCCCGCGACGAGGAAGGTGATCACCTGACGGCGCACGTTCTCCGGCGAGAGCCGCTCCCCGGTCTCCGGGTGGGCCGTCTCCAGCATCCTGTCCAGCAGGTCGCCGTCGCCGCCGCCGGTCGCGCGCCGGGCCCGGACCAGTTCGTCGACCGTGCGGTTGAGGTGGGCGATGTCCGCCGCGTTGCGGCGGCTCGCGCTCCGCAGCAGCAGCGGGGCCAGCGGGAAGGGCACGGTGTTGAGCCGCTGCGCGTAGGTCAGCGTGCCGACCATCGCGGTCACGAAGGGATGCGGCCGGGAGCGCTCGAACGACCCGAAGTCGTGCCCGAAGCCGGTCCGGGAGATCGTCTCCAGCGTCAGCTTCGTCATGTCGCCGGGCACGTCCACGGACCGGCCCGTGGCCGCCGCCCGGTCCCAGTGCTCCGTCAGTCGCCGCGCGACGTCCAGCATCATCGGGTGGTAGCCGGCCATGGCCTCGCGGCTGAACCCCGGGGCCAGCACATCGTGCGCCAACTGCCAGTTCGGCTCGTGGTTGTACGCCGTGAACAGCCCGTCCCCGGCGACGGGCCGCAGGTTGGCGATCCCGAGCCCCACGTGCTTGGCGAACCGCGTCTCGTCCGCGAGATCGGCCGCGTGCCGGGCGCCCCACACGAAGACGAACTCCTTGCCGAAGGCCTTCCGCCGGAAGACCGGCCCCAGCTGCCGGGCGTACCGCAGCGAGTCCTGCAGGGGAGTGCGCCGGTTCACGCCCACCACATCACCGAGCAGCGGGATCCGGCGCGGCGGATGCGGAATGCGCTCCAGCTCGGGCCAGCCCAGCTCGGCACTCCGGAATCCCTTGGGCCCCGCGGCCCGTATCGGCGCCTCCGTCATGACGCGATCTCCCTTGATCCGGCGACCGGTTCGCACGTGTTGTACGTGGGTTCAATAGCGCGGGTTCAGTCTGATCCCGTTGTTGAACCGGCGTCAAGTAAAGTGCCGGCATGGCCGCGAACCAGGGCGGGCGCACCCGCCGCCGGCTCAGCACCGAGGAGCGCCGGGAGCAGCTCCTGTCGGTGGGGGCCCGGCTGTTCTCGGAGAGCCCGTACGACGACGTGTGGATCGAGCAGGTCGCCGAGATCGCCGGGGTGTCGCGGGGGCTGCTGTACCACTACTTCCCGACCAAGCGGGACTTCTTCGCGGCGGTCGTGGAGCGCGAGAGCGAGCGGATGCTGCGCATGACGGCCGCGGTTCCGGGCGTCCCCGTGCGCTCGCAACTCGCGGCCGGTCTCGACACGTTCCTGGAGTACGTACAGGCCCACGCGCACGGCTATCGCGCCTTCCACCGTGCCGACGCGGCCGGGGACCAGGCGGTGCGGCGGGTCTATCAGCGGGCCCTGGCCGCGCAGGAGCGGCAGATCCTCGCCGCCCTCGCCGCGGACCCCGAGTTCGGCCCGGCCTTCGAGGAGCGGCCGGAGGTGCGGCTCGCCGTGCGCGGCTGGCTGGCGTTCACCACGGCCGTCTGTCTGGAGTGGCTGCGCGACGCGGAGTTGGGCCGGGAGCAGGTGCGCGAACTGTGCGCCCGCGCCCTGCTGGGTGTGCTCACCCCCTGAAAGGCCTCGTAAAGATCACGTGACGTGGTTGGCTCACACCCGGAACTTCGGTAGGTTAGGCAAGGCTTACCTAAGGAGGTCTGGGATGGGTGACGACAGCCAAGGCTGGACGGCGGCCCCTGCCGCGGCGGAGCGGGCGCGCTCGGTGCTCGCCGCCGCGTGGTCTTGCTCGGTGACCGCGGAGGGCACGCGGGAGGAGCTGGTCGGCGCGCACACGGTGACCGAGGACGGCAGGGTACTCGTGACCGTGCCGGAGGACAGCGCCCTGCTCGCGGCCGCGATCTGCGCGCCCCGCGGCGAGCCGTCCGCGGTGCTGGAGTTCGCCGATGTCGCGCCCGTCCCCGTGCGGGGCCGGATCCGCGCCCGGCTGTGGCTCGCGGGCTGGTTCGCGGTGGAGGAGGGGCAGCTGGCCTTCCGGCCCACGCGGGTCGTGCTGCGGCAGTCGTCCGGTGCCGTGGTCGTGGACCTCGACGACTTCGCCGCCGCCGTGCCCGACCCGCTCACCACGGCCGAGGCCCGGCTGCTGACGCACCTCGCCGACTGCCACGCCGACGCGGTCGAGCGGCTCACCCGGCTCGTGGAGCACGACAGCCTGCACGGCGCGGTCCGCGTCCAGCCGCTCGCCGTGGACCGGCACGGACTGACGCTGCGCATCGAGCGGGCCCGCGCCCACGGCGACGTACGCCTGGCGTTCCACGCGCCCGCCGACGACGTCGCGCAGCTCACCGAGCGCATGCACGTCCTGCTCACGCAGGCCAGCGCCGCGTCCTGCCCGCGGGCCCTACAGCGGCAGCGCACAGACGGCGACGGGTGAGGGAAACGGTTCGCCGGCGCGCCGCAGCGCACCGTTCGTCTCGTCCACGTGGAAGACGGTGACGGTGCCGGACTTCTGGTTCGCCGCGAACAGCAGCGTGCCCTCCGGCGAGAAGGCGATCTGGCGGGGGAAGTCCCCGTCCACCGGCACGGTGTCCAGCAGCCGGAGCCGGGCACCGTCCGCCTCGACCGCGTAGCGCGTGAGGCTGTTGGCGCCGCGGTTGGCCAGATAGGCGAACCGGCCGTTCGCGGTCACCAGGAGCTGCGCCGGGTAGTTCGTGCCCGAACCCGTGCCCGTGGACTGCGGCTCGCCGACGCGCACGCGTCCCGATGCCGGGTCGTACGAGCAGACCGCCACCGTGTTGTCGACCTCGTCGGCGAGGTAGGCGTACCGGCCGCCGGGGTGGAACGTGAGGTGCCGCGGCCCGGCACCCGGCCGGGTTTTCGCCTGCGACACCTCGGTGAGCTTTCCGGCCTTCTCGTCGAGCCGGTACGTGTACACGGTGTCCGTACCGAGGTCGACGGCGAGCACATGCCGTCCGTCGGGGCCGGTGAAGATCTGGTGGGCGTGCGGCCCGTCCTGACCCGGACCGGGCGGCGGACTCGAGTGCCGCACCAGGTCGGTGCGCTCGCCGAGGGCTCCCGACGAGTCGATCGGATGCACGGCCACACTGCCCGAACCGTAGTTCGCGCTGAACAGCCAGCGCCCGCCCGGATGCACCGACAGATGGCAGGGGGCCGCGCCCCCGGTGCTCCGGCTGCCGAGGACCTTCCGGTCGGACAGCCGGACGGCGGTCACGGCACCGTCCTCGCGTTCGTCCACCGCGTACAGCGTGCGGCGGTCCGGGTGGATCGCGAGATACGACGGGTCGCCGACGCCCGTGACGGTGCCGGTGCCGGTGATCCGGCCCGTCTCCGCGTCGTAGGTCGCGAGGCCGATGCCCTTGCCGCCGCCCTCGACGGAGGTGTAGGTGCCGAGGTAGAGGGGGCGCGGCCCCGAAGGCCGCCGGGCCTCTGCGGACGTGCTCGGCTCGGGGGCCGACGGAGTCGTCGAGGCCGCGGGCGGGGGCGCGTTGTCACAGGCCGGGAGTGCCGCCGCGGCGGATCCTCCTGCCAGCGCGCCGACGAACCGGCGCCTGCTCCAGCCACCACTGCCCATGTCGCCCCTCAGGTCGTCACTCGTCCCCGTCGCGACAGCCACCTTCGCGTGGATCACCCACCGGGTGCAACAACGGCACCACGCGTTGCGTGATGCGCAACGGGCGGTGCCGACGTCAGCGGGAACGCGCGTCGAACCCGGCGCGGTCCCGCCAGAGCTGTTCCGTGACGCCCAGCCGCTCACGCAGTCGCGTCAGCCGGGGCATCCGCGCGCGCTGCTCGCGCGACACGCGGTCCAGCTCCTCGAACAGGCGCCGGGTGCGGTGCTCGGTGTCGAGCTCGTCGAGGATGCGGTTGACCTCCGTCAGGACGGCGCCCGGAAGCTGCCAGTGCCCTGGGCCGCGCTCGGCCTCCTCGCGCAGCAGCAGGGCCAGCTTGTCGCGGGTGCCCGCCGCGGTGTGCAGTTCCGCGGCGAGACGTTCCTCCGCCGACTCGGCGCTCGTGCTGAGGTGGGTGGTGACCAGCACCGCGAAGCTCACCACGGCGTCGGCGATCTCGGACAGCAGCTGCTCCAGGGCGGCCCCCGTCTCGGCCTCGAACAGCGGCTTGGGTTCGCGCTCCTTCGCCAGGTCGGTGAAGGAGCGCGCGAGCACGCGCAGGACGACCGTGCAGATCTCCAGCGTGTCCAGGCCGGTGCGCATCACCACCCGGTGCAGCACACTGTCCTGCACACGCGGATTCAGCCGCAGACTGTCCTCGGCCCGCCTCAGGGCGGTATCCACCTCGATGATGTCGTGGTCCAGGCGGCGTGCCTCGTGCAGTCGCTCCGCCGCGCGGTCCACGGGCGTACCGCCGGCGGCCTCCTCGCCCATGCGCAGCATCAGCTGCCGCAGCCGGCGCGCCAGGCCCTCGATCGACTCGCCCGCCTCCTCCACCCACACCGGCGGAGCCAGCAGCAGATTGCAGGCGAGCCCGACGCTCGCGCCGATCAGCGTCTCCACCACCCGGGCCCAGGCGGTGTTCCCGACGGTGGTGACCCCGAGGACCAGCATCGCGCTGATCGCCACCTCGGGGACGTACTCCTCCACCCGGACCAGCCGCCCCACGACCAGCGCCGCCACGAGGAGCATCGCCAGGCTCCACCAGGTCAGGCCCACCAGCAGACTGAACGCGATGGCGACGAGGACTCCCGTGACCACGGCGTTCACCCGGCGGAAGCCGTTGGTGAGCGTGGCGTACAGCGTCACCTGGACGACCAGCAGCGCGGTCAGGGGAGCGGTGAGAGGGGCGGCCGTCGGCTCGGGGCTCAGCCGGAGCGCGATGACGTACGCGATCGTCGCCGCGGTCGCTGACCGGAACGTCTGGACGACCACGGGATCCCGGCGCTTGTGCATGATCCGAGTGGCGTGCGCCCTCCACTCACGTACCTCTCGCATCCTCGGGCCGTTCCCCTTCGCCTGGCGCATCGAACGCATCCATGAAGGACGTTAGCGCCGAGGGAAAACAGGGGCGACCGTGGACGCTCAGGCGTGCACCTTGTCGAGGAAGGCGGCCAGCCCGTCCGTGGTCCGCTCGATCTGCTCCGCCAGGGTGAGGCTCTCCTCGAGGCGGGAGCCGCTCTCCGGCACCTTCTTCCCGCGTACGTAGAGGGAACAGGCGAGGTCGGTGCACATGTACACACCGACGGAGTTCCCCTCACGCCCGGCCGCCCCGGCCTTCCGTGCGGTCATCAGCGAGACCCCGCCCCGAGGGTGCGTCGTCAGGCACAGCGAGCACATGCTGCGCTGCAGGGACCCCCGCCGCGCGGGCTGGAACCGCATCGTCACCCCGACGAGCCGGCCTTCCCGCTCGGTCACGAGATAGCTCCGATCGGGCGCCCCCGGATCCCGCCACCCGAGGAAGTCGAGATCGTCCCAGGGGCGTTCCCCGAGATCCCGGGGGACGGCCAGACGCTTGGCCTCTCCCTTGGAGCAGTTGATGAACGAGGTGCGGATGTCCTGCTCGGTGAGCGGCTTCATGGGAGGGCTCCTGCTTCTCTCGGGCCAAACCTAGGGGTCCTAGGTTTTGGGGGCCAGGTCAGGTTAGACAGCCGCGACGAACGGGGCGAGTGAATTTCCGGAAGGCCGTCTCACCCCGGCTCCGGCGGCCACACCCCCGGGGCCAGTACCCCCAGCGCGTAGGCGCGGGCCACCAGTTCCGTGCGGTTGGCGGCGTGCCAGCGGGAGGACAGACGGCGCAGGTGGTACGTCACGCCGTCGGTGGTGAGGCCGGTCTCGCGGGCGGCCCGGGCCGTGGTGGCGCCCGCTGCCAGCAGGGCCAGGATGCGGGCCTCCGCCGGGGTGACCCGTTCGGCGGGCGGGGTGCCGCGGGCCTCGTGCTCGCCGTCCACCCGCAGCATCACCAGCAGCGCGGGCGTCTCCTCCACGGTGTCGCTCACCGGGTCCGCCGTCAGCTCTCCGTACCGCTCCGCTCCGCCGGGCGCCTGCCAGCGCACCGACACCTGGTACCGCGAGCGGTGCCGCAGCCGCAGCGCCTCGGCGATCCGCTCCACCTGTGTCGCCTCCCGCGGGCTGAACAGCTCCAGCACGTCACGGCCGCGCAGCCGTCCCGGCGTCGTACCGCACTCCGCCGCCATCGCCGGGTTCGCGAGCAGCACCGCCCCGTACACATCGCACACCGCGACCGGCATCGCGACCCGGTCGAAGAGGAGCAGGGCGCGGTTGCGCCAGGTCACGGCCTCGTGCCGGGACAGGTCCATGAGCGTCTCCTGCCACGCCGGGTCGCTCCCGCGCAAGAGCGACGCATCTGCTTGCACTACACAATCATGTAGGGGCGCGGCACTGCCCGCCGGGCCCCGTGGATCACGCTGGACCGCAGTACTTCCGTACCGCGAAAGGCAGTTGCCGCGTCATGCCCCCCACCGGACAGACCTCCCGCTCCGCAGACACCCGCGACGACATCCCCGTCGCCGACATCACCGCCACCGGACCCGGCCCCTCGCCCATCCAGCAGGCCATGGATCTGATGCGCGAGCACGGTTCCGCGTTCGTCCGGCGGCTGTACGGGCGGGACACCCTGTTCGTGGGCGACCTGGACCTGGTCGCCGACCTCGCGGACGAGCAGCGGTTCGCCAAGCACATCGGGCCCGGCCTGGAGAACGTCCGCGAGTTCGCAGCGGACGGCCTGTTCACCGCCTACAACGACGAGCCCAACTGGGCCAAGGCGCACGACATCCTCATGCCCGCCTTCGCGCTGGGCTCGATGCGGACGTACCACCCCGTGATGCTGCAGGTGGCCCAGCGGCTCATCGCGTCCTGGGACCGCGACGCCGGTGCCGGCAAGCCCGTCGACGTGCCCGGCGACATGACCCGCATGACGCTCGACACCATCGGACTCGCCGGCTTCGGATACGACTTCGGCTCCTTCGAGCGGGCCGAGCCGCACCCCTTCGTCGACTCGATGGTCCGCTGCCTGGAATGGAGCATGACCCGCCTCGCCCGCGTCCCGGGCCAGGACTACTCGGCGCAGGACGCGGCCTTCCGCGACGACTCCGCCTATCTCGCCCAGGTCGTCGACGAGGTCATCGCCGCCCGCACCGGCACCGACCAGAGCCAGGCCGACGACCTCCTCGGCCTGATGCTCACCGCCGAGCACCCGGCCGACGGCACCACGCTCGACACGGCGAACATCCGCAACCAGGTCATCACCTTCCTCATCGCCGGGCACGAGACCACCTCCGGCGCCATGTCCTTCGCGATGTACTACCTCGCCAAGCACCCGACCGCGCTCCAGATGGTGCAGCGCGAGGTCGACGAGATGTGGGGCGACGCGGCGGACGTCGAGCCGACGTACGACGAGGTCGGCCGGCTGACCTACACCCGCCAGGTCCTCAACGAGGCGCTCCGGCTCTGGCCCACGGCCGCCGTGTTCGCCCGGAAGGCCCGCGAGGACACGCTGCTCGGCGGCCGGATCCCGATGCGAGCCGGGGACTCCGCCCTGGTGCTCACGCCGATGCTGCACCGGCAGCCCGTCTGGGGCGACAACCCGGAGCTGTTCGACCCCTCCCGCTTCACCGCCGAGGCGGAGGCGGAGCGCCCGGTGCACGCCTTCAAGCCGTTCGGCACCGGTGAGCGCGCCTGCATCGGCCGCCAGTTCGCGCTGCACGAGGCGACCATGCTGCTGGCCATGCTCGTGCACCGCTACCGGCTGGGGGACCACGCCGACTACCGGCTCGACGTCAAGGAGACCCTCACCCTCAAGCCCGAGGGCTTCACCCTCGCGCTGACCCCGCGCACCTCCGCCGACCGCGTCCACACGCCGCTGCCCGGCGCCGCCCCGCTCCAGGACACCGGCTCGGCCGAGCCGCAGGACCTGCCCGCGCGTGTCCGCCCCGGCACCGCCGCCCTCTTCCTGCACGGCAGCAACTACGGCACCTGCCGCGACTTCGCCGCCCAGCTCGCCGACGAGGCCGCGGCCGTCGGCTGCGAGACCCAGGTGGCAGCCCTGGACGCCTACGCCGGCGGCCTGCCCACCGACCGGCCCGTCGTCATCGCGGCCGCCTCCTACAACGGCCGCCCCACCGACGACGCAACCGCCTTCGCCGCCCGCCTCGAAGAGGACCACGACCTGTCCGGCGTGACGTACGCCGTCCTGGGCGTCGGCGACCGCAACTGGGCCGCCACCTACCAGCACGTCCCCACCCGCATCGACGAGCGGCTCGCCGAGTCCGGCGCCACCCGGCTGCTCGACCGCGCCGCCGCCGACGCCTCCGGCGACCTCACCGGCACCGTCCGGCAGTTCACGACGGACCTGCGCACCGCCCTCCTGCGGCAGTACGGCGACCCGGACGCCACGACCCCGGACCCCGAGCCCACGGCCGCCTACGAGGTCCGCACCCTGACCGGCGGCCCGCTGGACGCCCTCGCCGAACGGCACGAACTCGTCCCCATGAAGGTCACCGAGGCCTTCGACCTCACCGCGCCCGGCTACGCGCGCCGCAAGAGGTTCCTGCGCGTCGCCCTCCCGGTCGGCGTCACCTACCGCACGGCCGACCACCTCACCGTGCTGCCCGCCAACGACCCGGACCTCGTCACCCGCACCGCCGCCGCGCTCGGCCTCGACCTCGACACGGTCCTGGACATCCGCGCCACCCGCCCCCGCCGCGACGGCATCGCCGTCGACCGACCCGTGACGGTACGGCAGCTCCTCACCCACCACGTGGAGCTGCAGGAGCGCCCGAGTGCCGGGCAGCTGACCGCGCTCGCCGAGGCCAACCCGTGCCCGCCGGAGCGCATCGCCCTGGCCGCCCTCACCGACGACCCGCGCACCCTCGTGGAGATCATCGAGGACCACCCGGCCCTGCGGGGCGCCCTGGACTGGCCGCAGCTCCTCGACCTCCTCACCCCGCTGCGGCCCCGCCACTACTCCATCTCCTCCTCGCCCGCCGTCGACCCCGGCCACGTGGACCTGATGGTGTCGCTGCTGCAGGCACCGGCCCGCTCGGGCAAGGGTGTCTACCGGGGCACCGGATCCGGCCACCTCAACGCGGTCCAGCCCGGGGACACGGTCTACGCGCGCGTGCAGCCGTGCCGGGAGGCCTTCCGCATCGACGCCACCGGGGGATCCGCACCCGTCGTGATGGTCGCGGCCGGCACCGGCCTCGCCCCGTTCCGCGGCGCCATAGCCGACCGCACGGCCGCCCTCTCGGCGGGCGCCGAACTGGCCCCGGCCGTCTGCTACTTCGGTTGTGACGCGCCCGACGCCGACTTCATGCACGCCGACGAACTGGGCGCCGCCGACACCGCCGGGGCCGTCTCGCTGCGCCCCGCCTTCAGCGAGACCCCCGAGGGCGAGGTGCGGTTCGTGCAGCACCGCATCGCCGCCGAGGCCGAGGAGGTCTGGGCCCTGCTGGACGCCGGAGCGCGGGTGTACGTGTGCGGCGACGGCTCGCGGATGGCGCCCGGGGTGCGGGAGGCGTTCCGTACCCTGTACCGGAAGCACACGCCGGGTACCGACGAGACGGCCGCCGAGCAGTGGCTCGACGGGCTGGTCGCGGACGGGCGTTACGTCGAGGACGTCTACGCGGCCGGCTGACCGAAGCCGTAGGGGAGGGGTGGGCGCACGGTGGTGGACTCCTGGGAACGGGCCCGGCGCGTCCTGGAGGCGGCGGGCCTGGACCCCGGCCGCCTCGCCCACCTCCGCCCGCTGACCGGCGGCACGTACAACACCGTCGAGGAACTCCGCCTCACCGACGGCACCCGCCATGTGCTGAAGATCCCGCCCGCGGCAGCCGTCCCCGGCCTCCGGCACGAGCGACGACTGCTCGTGTCGGAGGCCGAGTTCTACCGTTCGGCCGCCCGCGCCGGAGTCCACGCGCCGCGGCTGGTGTCCATGGGGGACGACTTCCTGCTCATGACGGCCTGCCCCGGCGACCCCTGGGACGACTCCCTCACGGCCGCGGAACAGACCGCGCTGCGGGCCGAGCTGGGACGCCAGACGGCCCGACTGCACCGTGTGACGGGCGCCGGCTTCGGCTATCCCTCCGGCGCCCTCGGCCCGCTCGCCCCCGACTGGCGGACCGCGTTCACGACGATGTTCGACGCCGTCCTCGAAGACGCCCGGCGCTACGGGGCCCGGCTGCCCCGCCCGGTCGACGCCGTGGCCCGTACCGCCCGCTCCGCGTACGGCGCCCTCGACGAGGTCACCGTCCCGTGCCTGGTGCACTTCGACCTGTGGCGGGGCAACATCCTCGTCGACCGCTCGGACGGAGAAGCCCGTATCGGGGGCCTCGTCGACGGGGAGCGCATGTTCTGGGGCGACCCCCTCGCCGAGTTCGTCTCTCTGGCGCTGCTGGGGGACATCCAGGAGGACGAGGCGTTCCTGTCGGGCTACCGGGAGTCCGGCGGCCGGGCCGATTTCGACACCCCGACCCGCCTCCGCCTCGCCCTGTACCGCGCCTATCTGTACCTGATCATGCTCACCGAGACGGTTCCGCGCGAGGCCGGCGAGGACCAGGTGCGCTGGGTGCGGGAGGCGGTCGCCCCGGAACTCGTCGCCGCCCTGGACGAGATCGAGGAACTCCTCGGGGGAAATCTCACAACGTGAAATAAGGGGTGGGGGAATGTCGCGCCGACCCTGCCCCGACGGTATGTTGCAGGTCGGACGAGGGGCGGAAGGAGCCACATGGCGGGGCGGAACGGGCGCACGGTACGCGATCTCAGGCGGGCCAACCGCACGGCCGTGCTGCAACGGCTCTACTTCGACGGCCCCCTCAGCCGCTTCGCACTGGGCCCGGCGACCGCACTGAGTTCCGGCTCCGTCAGCAACGTCGTCGCCGACCTGCTCACCGCAGGACTGGTCGAGGAGGCCGGCAGCGTCGACTCCGACGGCGGCCGCCCCCGCACCCTGCTGCGCGTGGCGCCCGGCAGCGGCCACATGATCGGCGTCGACGTCGGCGAGACCCGGGTGCGTGTCGAACTGTTCGACCTCACCCTCACCGAGCTGGCCCGCGTCGAGCGCCCGCTCGCCGTCCAGGGGTACGAGGTCGAGGTCATCGTCGACCACATCCGCCGGGGCATCGCCGAGGTGCTCGACACCGCCGGTCTCGCGCCCGAGCGGCTCCTCGGCGTCGGCATCGGCGTCCCCGGCATCGTCGAGCACACGCCCGACCGCGGCGCGCTCGTGCACGGGCAGACCATCGGCTGGGACGCGGTCCCGCTGGAGGCCCTGCTCCGCACCTCGACCCCGCTGCCGGACACCGTCCCGTACTTCATCGACAACGGCGCCAAGACGCTGGGCCAGGCCGAGATGTGGTTCGGCGCCGGACGCGGCGCGCACAACGCCGTGGTGGTCCTCCTCGGCTCCGGCGTCGGCGCCAGCCTCGTCACCCCCGACGCGGAGCAGGGCCGGGCCGTCGAATGGGGGCATCTGACCGTCCGGGTCCGGGGCCGCCGCTGCCGCTGCGGGGCGCTCGGCTGCCTGGAGGCCTACGCGGGCGCCGAGTCGCTGCTCGCCCGCTGGCGGGAGGAGGGCGGCCGGGGCCAGGACGGCACCGACGAGGAGTCCGCGCTCACCGCGATGCTCGCCGCGGCGTACCCGCCCGGGGACGGTGAGGCCGACCCGGTCGCGCTGGCCGTCCTGGAGGAGACCGCCGAGTACCTCGGCGCCGGTCTGGCCGACCTGATCAACCTCTTCCAGCCCGAGCGGATCCTCATCGGCGGCTGGGCGGGCCTGGCCCTCGGCGCCCGCTTCCTGCCCGCCGTACGCCGTCACGCCCTGTCCTACGCGCTGCGCCACCCGGCCGGGCAGGTGACCGTCGAACTGGGCCGGCTCGGGCCCGACGCGGTCACGGTCGGCGCCGCGATCCTGCCGCTCGCCGACTTCTTCGCACGCGGCGGACGGCGCCCCGATCCCGCGCCGGAGAGTCCGCTCCCCGCATGGCACACGGCACTCGAGGAGCGGGCACCACACTGAGGTTTCGCAGGTCATGCCGGAGGTACTCGCGTGGCGCCCGGACCACGAAGGGAGGACGCCGTGACCGACCACCGCCTCGAAGGACCTGGCGAGAACGGTCAGCCCGTCCCGCGGGACATGCCGGACCAGCAGGCCGCCACCGGCGAGGACCCATGGGAGGCCGCCTCGCGCTTCACGGGCACCGGCGAGGCCGAGAAGAACGAGAGGGACGGGAAGGACCATGCCGACGAGCCCGCCGACGACGTCCCCGAGACGGACGAGGCGGGGACGGGCCGGCAGGGGGAGCCGCCCCGGCAGGGAACGGTGCACCCCGAGCATCCGGTGCCGGACGAGCCCGCCGACTGAGTGCCCCTGAACTCCGATGGCCGCAGCCGACCGTGGGGGCCGGCTGCGGCCATCGGTTGTGTGCGGTGTGCGGGTGCCGCGTGGCCTGTGGTCAGCCCACCTTGTGTCCCCGCATCGGTTCCGTCCGCGCGCCCGCACCCTGCTGGAGTCCCTGCAGGAACTGCTCCAGCACCTCCGGCGCCGTGTGTTCCGGCCGCCAGCCGAGTTCCGTACGCGCGCGTGAGCAGTCCATCAGAGGCAGCCGCACCGGGCGGGCGCCGAACATCCTGCCCAGGAGGTCCGCGTCGACCGTCGGCTCGGCCGCCAGGTTGAACGCGCCCCGGGCGTCGGAGTGCACCGCCGGCCGGTACGCGTGGGCCGCGTCGTCCGTGTGCAGCGCCTGCACCCGCAGCCCCGCGATGTCGGGCAGGAAGGGCAGCAGCTCCGGACGGGCCGACGGGCCCGGCAGGAAACGCCCGCCGAAGATACGGCGTTGCTCACTCGCGGACTCCCGCTGGAAGAGGAAGGCGGGCCGCATCCGCACCACCCGTGTCTCGGGATGATCGCGCTCGAACGTGTCCAGCGCACGCTCCAGATAGGCCTTCTCCCGGCAGTACGCGGCGTCCGGCCAGCCGTGCGTCGGCCACGACTCGTCCACCGTCCGGTCCTTGGGACCCGGCGAGTACGCGCCGACCGACGAGGCGTGCACCAGCGCCGGCACTCCCGCGGCGGTCACCGCCTCGAACACTCGCATGCTGCCGAGCACGTTGGTGCGCCAGGTCGCCGCCGGGTCGTGCGTCGGCTGGAACGGGCGACCTCCGGATCCTCGGAGAGGAGGCGCACCACGCTGGTGCCCACATTGCCGGTGGCGCCCGTGACAACAACCCTCTTGCCCGTTCCGCTGCTCACCTTCCGCTCCTCTCGGCCGTATGGTTCCGCCGGCGGTGACCGAGTACCCGGGGGTCACGTGGATGTCACCGACCCCGGTCGTCCGGCACGGTCTCGGCCCACAGGTTCTCGGCCTGGAGCAGCAGCGTGCCCAGGACCGCCGTGTACGCGGCCCCCTCCCCGGCGTGCCGGCGCAGCTTCTCGTGCAGCTCCTGGTGCAGCTCCCGCATCGCCTCCTCGGTCTCCTGGTCCGGGCGGGGCCGCACGCTGCCGTCGAGCAGACTGTCGGCCTCGGTGTGGCAGGCTTCCCCGATCAGCTTCAGCAGCCGCGCGTACGCGTCGAGGGCCGGGCCCTCGGGCGGGGTGGGCGTCCGGTTGTCGTCCACGGACACCGCCAGGGCCCGGGTCAGCGCGGCCACGTGCCCGGTGACCCGGCCGAACCGGTCGTCCTCGTCCACCGGTGGCAGAGCGCCCCTGTGCGGCACGCGGTGCAGGCGCCGCAACGGGCCGTAGGTCAGGCGCAGGCTCTCCTGGCTCCACCGGCGCGCCGAGCGCAGCGCCTCAAGGCGGTGGTCCAGCCGGGAGGACGCGCCGAGCCAGCCGGCGGCGGTCTGCGCGTCCCACTCGCCCTCGCGCAGGTCGGCGGCGACGGTGCGCAGGACGTCCCCCGACTCCCGGGCGAGGGCCGCCAGGTTCTCCCGTACGTCCCGCAGATGGACCGGCGGCAGGACGAGCGCGTTGACCGCGACGCCGATGACGGCGCCCAGGGCCGCCTGCCCCACGCGATGCCCGACGCTCGACATGCTCACGGAGCCCGCTGTGAGGGTGAACAGGGCGGTGGTCGCCGCGTAGATGCCCTGGTCGCCGAAGCGGGACCAGTTCGCGAGCAGCATCAGCACCGGGATGGACAGGGCGAGCGCGCCCGTCGTGTCGCCGGTGATCGCCTGTGCGGCGGAGGCCAGCACGGTGCCGACGCAGATCGCCCCGAACTGCCGCGCCCCCTGCACCAGCGAGCTGTAGACCGTGGCCTGCACCAGCACCAGCGCCACCCACGGCGCCATCAGCGCCAGCGGGTCTCCCATCCAGACGCCGCCCACCACCCAGGCGAGCACCGCCGCCGCGGCGGCCTTGAGCGACTGGACGACCAGATCGCGTTCCCGCCCGGGCCCGGTCCAGGCGGCTCGCAGGGCGTCCCAGGCGGCCCGCGTCCCACGCCGCACGGAGGCCGGCCTCATGCCCTCGGACTGCCGCGGAGGGACAGCAGGTGCGCGGGGTCGGCACAGATCATGTCCGCGCCGGACTCCTCGATGGCCCGGCGTGGCGCGCTCAGCTCGGCGCCGCCCGCCGGGGTGGCCGGCACCACCGCCCAGCCCTCCCGGTGCGCGGGGCCGGTGTCGACCAGCGTGCCGTCGACATCGAACACGGCGGCCCGTTCGGCGCTGCCCATGGGAGCTGCCCTTTCTCTCCGGCTCGCCCGGGTACCACCTCAGCCGCCCGCCACTCCGGACGGCACCCGCCGCTCGCGGGTCCAGGCCAGCAACTCCGGAAGGGACCACGTCGTCACCACACGCTCCGGCGGCACCCCGCACTCCTCCGCCCGCGCGCACCCGTTGATCTGCCAGTCCAGCTGCCCCGGCGCGTGCGCGTCGGTGTCGACGGAGAACAGCACCCCCGCGGCCACGGCCCGGCGCAGCAGCCGCCGCGGCGGGTCGAGCCGCTCCGGCCTGCTGTTGATCTCCAGGGCCGTGCCGGTCTCCGCGCACGCCGCGAACACCTCGTCCGCGTCGAACTCCGACTCGGGCCGCCCCCGCCCGGTCACCAGCCGTCCCGTGCAGTGCCCGAGCACATCGGAGTGCGGATCACCTACGGCGGCCACCATCCGCCGGGTCATCGACCGGGCGTCCATACGCAGCTTGGAGTGCACCGACACCACCACGACATCGAGCCGGTCCAGCAGCTCCGGCTCCTGGTCGAGCGAGCCGTCCTCGAGGATGTCGCACTCGATGCCGGTCAGCAGCCGGAACGGCGCCCAGGTCTCGTTCAGCTCCGCCACCACGTCCAGCTGCTCCCGCAGCCGCTCGGCCGTGAGGCCACGCGCCACGGTCAGCCGCGGCGAGTGGTCGGTCAGCGCCGCCCACTCGTGGCCCAGCGCCGCCGCGGCCCGGCCCATCTCCTCGATCGGGCTGCCGCCGTCCGACCAGTCGGAGTGCAGATGGCAGTCCCCGCGCAGCAGCTCCCGCAGCCCCTCGCCGCCCCGCACGGCGGGCCGCTCCGTGGCCTCGCCCTCCAGCGTGCGCAGATAACCGGGCTCCTCCCCGGCCAGCGCCTCCCGCACCACCTGCGCGGTCTTCGGGCCGACGCCCTTGAGCGACTCCAGCGAACCGTCCGCCGCTCGCCGGCGCACCTCGTCGTCGCCCAGCTCCTTCAGCACCCGGGCCGCCGTACGGAAGGCGCGCACCCGGTACGTCGGTGCCAGGGACCGCTCCAGCAGGAAGGCGATCCGGTCCAGTGCCTCGACGGGATCCATCGCCACCTCCACCTCAAGGGTTCCTCAGCGCCCGGCGGGCCGCACGACGGGCTGGACCCCGCGCGGTCGCCGGTTGCGCTCTACCCTCGATGCATGACCGAAAGCGCGAGCCCGTACATATCCCACCCGCGGATCCTGGTGCTCGGGGTGCAGCCGGGCACACCGCCGTTCCGGATCGTGGAGATCGACGGCCAGGTGGTCGGGGAGGCCAAGGCCGCCACCGACGTGCTGACGGCCGCGGCCGCGTTCGGCATCACGGTCCACGACATGGACGATCCGGACGTGGTCCGCTGGGTGGGCGGAGACAAGTACACCTGGACCCCGCACTAGGCCTTCTCGGCCGACGGCTTCCGGTCCGCCCGGCCGCGCCGGGGCCTGCGCGCGTGGACCGCCCGGCTCAGGCGACGGCCCAGGAACAGGTAGCCGATCAGCGCGCCCGTCGTGTTGAGGATGACGTCGTCGATGTCGAAGGCGCGGCCGGTGACCAGGGCGCCCTGGGCGAACTCCACCAGCAGCATCACGACCGCGGTCATCAGCAGGACGCGCAGGATGCCCCGCGTGCGCGGCGCGACGACGGGCACGAGGATGCCGAAGGGGACGCCGAGCAGGATGTTGCCGCCGATCTGCCGGAAGGCGTCCCGCAGTTCCGGCTGGTCGAGATAGGCCCTCAGCGAGTCGCCGGGTTGCAGGTTGGTGTGGGTCAGTGCCTCCGAGGCGGGCGAGGGCTGCAGGGTCAGCCGCGCCAGCACCACGGCGAAGGCGACCATGAACGTGAAGGCGCACAGCGTCGCCAGCAGCCGGACGGGCAGCGGGAGTGGACGTCGCTCGCTCCCGGACCCGACGGTACGGGGACGTGAGGCTGCACTGGCCATACGGTCCTCCAGACTTCAACTTCCCTGTGTGACAGGGCGGTTACCCACCGGTGTGCGGACGATGCCGCCGGGGGTCGTTCCCAGCCACTGTTGCCCGCGTTCCGCCGGGGCACTCCGCCCTGTCCCAGGTACTCGTCGGCCGGGTCAGTTCCCGTACGACACGCGCACCTCCTTGAAGCCCAGGGAACGCAGCAGACCTTCGAGCATGCCGGTGGCGTTCTTCTCGGCGCGTGCGGTCAGCTCGCTTTCCTTCGCCGCGTCGCCGATGTGCCGTACCGCGAGTTTCTGCACGGCCTGTTCACCGTTGGGGTTGTCCGAGAAGAGGTCGCCGAGGCGGTCGAAGAGACCGCGCTGCTTGGAGACGGCGTAGGAGCGGTCGGGGTCGAGGGCCGGCTTGCCCAGTTGCGCGTGCGGCAGCCGGAGCGTGGCGGACGTGCGGTCGCCGTTGACCTTCACGTCGTTCTCGCCGACCTTGCCCAGGTCGACGTAGGCGTCCACGGTGCCCGCGCCGACGTACAGGGTGCGGGTGCCGCGGATCGCGTCGGGCAGGAACCTGGCGTCCTTCTCCAGGTCCACGACGACCTGGAAGTTGCCGGAGGCGGCGTCGTAGCGGCTGATGTCCTGGATGGACTTCAACAGCGCGGGGCCGGACCGGTCGTGGGTTTCGGTGCCGAACAGGTCCTTCAGGCCCGGGATCACGCTGAGCCGGATCCCGGCGAAGAACACCACGAGCACCAGGACGAGCGCGCCCACCACCTTGGCCCAGCCGGGCATGCGCCTGGGGAGGCGCTTGACGGGAGTCGTCATGCGACGGCCCTCCTTCCTACTGTCCGGATGCCCGCCACATCCCTTGCCAGACCAGCCGGTTGAAGAGGGGAGGACTTCGACGGAAGCACGAAGGGCGCATTCGGGGCGTGTCACACCGAGCCGGACGTGGCCTCCGGCTGTTCCAGGGCGGCGTCCAGCGTCGGTTGCGGCGGCAGCAGCCGGGACAGGCCGGTGATGCGCAGGACCCGCAGGGTCAGAGGGTGGGCGCAGACGAGGAGTAGCTGACCGTCCCGGTCGAGGACCCGGCTCCTGGCCCGGTACAGCAACCGCAGGCCCGAGCAGTCGAAGAACTCGATCCGGCTGAGGTCGATCACGACCCGGGCGGCGGGGCGGTTCGTCTCCCGGTCCAGGTGCGGGGCGATCTCCGTGGCCGCGGCGAGGTCGATCTCGCCGCGGAACTCCAGCACGGTGTGCCCCCGTTCCTGGCGGACGCGCAGATGCCGGGTGAGCGGTGCAGGTTCCTGCCGCACGACGAGATCGCCTCCAGCTTGCTCCGTGCGTGGGGGAGGGGCCACGGCCTCAACACCGTTCCCCGCCCCGCAAGTTACCCTCCAACGAGTGAATTTGAGCATGTTCGATTGACATATGTCTCTGAATTGCGGCCGAGTTGGCCGAGGTTCGCGCGGGGGAGTGCGCGGGCGTGCGCTCCGGGTTACGACAGGGCGTGCCAGGCCTTGATCAGCGCCTGGCGGAACTGCTCGGTCTGGTGGGCCGTGAGGTCGCGCACCATCCGCTCCTCCAGCTCCCTGACCGGCCCCGCGTGCCGGGTGAGCAGCTCCCGGGCGTCGTCGGTGAGCAGGATCAGCAGCTCCCTGCGGTTGCGGGGATTGCGCTCCCGGCGCACCAGCCCGCGGCCCTCCAGGGAGCGGACGAGATCGGCGATGGACTGCGCGGTGACGAAGGAGTCGCGCGCCAGCTGGGCCGCCGACAGTCCGTCGTGTCGCTCCAGGACGGTCAGCGCGGTGTACTGGAGAGCGGTGATCCCGGAGGGTCTGACCAGCTCGTCCAGGTGGGAGCGCACGACGAGCTCCACCTGCTTGACCATGTAGAGCAGGGAAGGGGGCGCCTTGGTCACCTGTGTGTCGAGCATGGATGCAGGCTAGAGCATTGACAGGAAACCTGTCTGTAAAGAGACTGCGAACCAACAGGAATCCTGTTGGTTGAAATCTTGGCGACGACGCTGGGGAGCGGCGATGACCACCTTCGAGAGGGAACCCGGACAGCTGTTCATCGGGGGCGGGTGGCGCGAGGCCGCCGACGGGGCGCGTACCGAGGTGGTCGACCCGTCCCGGGGCACGGTCGTCACCACCGTCGCGGAGGCGGGCCCCGCCGATGTCGACGCGGCCGTACACGCCGCCCGCGAGGCCTACGACGACGGCGCCTGGTCCGGGCTGAGCGGCCGCGAGCGGGGCCGGGTGCTGCACCGCGTCGCCCGGCTGATCCGCGAGAACGCCGACGAGCTGGCCGCCTTGGAGAGCCTCGACGTCGGCAAGCCCATCTCGCTGTGCGGAGCGGTCGACGTGACGAACGCGGCCAACGACTACGAGTACTTCGCGAACCTCGCCCAGAGCCAGGACGGCGCCCTGCGCGACACCCCCATGAACGCCCTCGCCTACACCAGGCGCGAGCCGCTCGGCGTGGTCGCCGCGATCACCCCGTTCAACTTCCCGCTGATCCTCGCCGGCTCCAAGCTCGCCCCCGCGCTCGCGGCCGGCAACACGATCGTCCACAAGCCCGCCGACGAGACCCCGCTCAGCGCCCTGTACATGGCCCGGCTCCTCCAGGAGGCGGGCGTACCGGACGGTGTGGTCAACGTCGTGACCGGCAGCGGCCCGGTCGCCGGCGAGGCACTGCTGCGCCACCGCGGCGTGGACAAGGTCGCCTTCACCGGCTCCACCGCGATCGGCCGGCATGTGGCGAGCGTCGCCGGCGAGGCACTCAAGCCCGTCACCATGGAGCTGGGCGGCAACGCGGCCCACATCGTCTTCGAGGACGCCGACCTGGAGAAGGCGGTCGGCGCGGTCATCAAGGGCTTCGTCTTCAACACCGGCCAGTTCTGCATGGGAGGCCCGCGCCTGCTGGTGGCCCGCTCGGTGTACCCGACGCTGCTCGGGATCCTCGCCGAGGCCGTGCCCGGCGTGCCGATCGGCGACCCGCGCGACCCGGCCACGGTCATCGGCCCGATGGCGGCCGAGAAGCACCTGAAGAAGGTCGAGGAGTACGTCGCCCTGGCCCGCAAGGAGGGCGCCCGCATCGTCTGCGGCGGCGAGCGGCTCGACCTCGACGGCGGCTACTACTACCAGCCCACCGTCATCGCCGACCTGTCGAACGACTCCCGCGTGATCCAGGAGGAGATCTTCGGCCCCGTCCTCACCGTGCAGCCCTTCGACGACGAGGACGAGGCCGTCGCCCTCGCCAACTCCACGCCCTACGGCCTGGCCTCGGGCGTCCAGACCAGCCATCTCGCCCGCGCCCACCGGGTCGCCGACCGGCTCCGGGCCGGGATCGTCTGGATCAACGACTGGGCGATGCTCGACCCCGCCGTGCCCTTCGGCGGTGTGAAGGACTCCGGCTACGGCCGTGAGTACGGGCCCGAGGCCCTCGCCGGTTACACCAAGGTCAAGTCCGTCGTCGTCTCGCTCGACTGAGACACCGTCAAGGAGCCATTGCGATGCCCACCACCACCCGTGCCGCGGTCGTCGAGTCCGGCGGCGCGCCCTTCACCCTCTCCGATGTCGTCCTCGACGAACCCGGCCCGCACGAGGCACTGGTCCGCATGGTCGCCACCGGCCTGTGCCACACCGACCTCGGGGTGGCGAGCGGCGGACTGCCCTTCCCGCTGCCCGGGGTCCTCGGCCACGAGGGCGCGGGCGTCGTCGAGGCCGTCGGCTCCGCCGTCACCGGCGTCGCGCCCGGCGACCACGTCCTGCTCTCCTTCACCTCCTGCGGCGACTGCCGCAACTGCCGCGGCGGGCACCCCGCGTACTGCGCGACCTGGCTGCCGCTGAACCTGCTCGGCGGCAGCCGGGCCGACGGGACGCACACCATCAGCCGGGACGGAGAGGCCCTGGGCGGCCACTTCTTCGGCCAGTCCTCCTTCGCCGAGTGGGCACTGGCCGACGAGCGCAGCCTGGTCAAGGTCGACGCGGACGTGCCGCTGGAGTCGATCGCCCCGCTCGGCTGCGGTGTACAGACCGGTGTGGGCGCCGTCTGGAACGTCCTGAAGCCCGACACGGGCAGCACGGTCGTCGTCCTGGGCGCCGGAGCGGTCGGCCTGTCGGCCGTGATGGCGGCGGCCCTCACCCCGGCCACGAGGATCGTCGCCGTCGACCGGGTCGCCGAACGCCTCTCGCTGGCCACCGAGCTGGGCGCCACGCACACCGTCGACACCAGCCGGGAGGACCTGGCCGAGTCCCTCGCCGGCATCACGGGCGGACAGGGCGCGGACGGGGTCGTGGAGTCCACCGGCAACGTCGGCGTCCTGCGCCAGGGCGTCGACGCGCTCGCCGCCCGCGGCACCCTGGTCGTCGTCGGCGCCCCGCCCTTCGGCACCGAGGTCGCCCTGGACGTCAACGGCCTGCTCGGCGGCAAGCGGATCGTCGGCCTCACCCTCGGCGACAGCGAGACCCAAACCATGATCCCCGCCCTGGTCCGCCTGGCGAAGGAGGGCCGCCTGCCGCTGCACCGTCTGATCAGCACCTATCCCTTCGGGGACATCGACCGGGCGGTCCAGGACATGAGGTCGGGCAAGACGATCAAGCCGGTGCTGACGTTCTGACACCGGCGACTGAGCAGGGCGTGGCCCGAGGCGCGGCCGGATGGTTCGGGAGCTATCGGAGGGCGTCAAGGTGTTTGGCCCGGTCGGCCTTTGGACTCGTCGTAGGCCGTTCCGTTCTGGAGGCAGTGGAAGAGCACGCCCATGAAGCGGTTGAACAGGTCGCGCTGTGCTGCGACGTGGCGGTCGCCTGCTGCTTTGCGTCGGTCGTAGAGACACGGGCCCCGGTTGAGGATCCAAGGCCTTGAAAGCTGCGGATGACCGATGGGGACTGCAGCCGCCGTCGTGTCAGCCTTTCGGCCGCGGTCGGAGTCGGCGCCGCGGCCAGGATCGCCGGGTAGAACTCCCGCACCTGGGAGCGGAGCTTGTTGTGGGCCTGGCCGCGGTCCCAGACGGCGTCCTGCTGGGCCCGTGCGAGCACGGCGATCGCTTGCACGAGCTCCGAATCCGCAGGAAGGGACCGGTGCACGGCCATGTCGGTCCGCAGGATGTTCGCCGGCGCGGCGGCGTCGACAGCGTCGGACTTCTTGCGGGCGACTGGCACGTGTTCAAGCACGGGCGGGCGCGAAGCCGACCTCGTCTTGTCAACAGGACTCAATGGTCCGGGCATACTCAAGGCTCGCTTCGTGCCCCGAAGGGGTTCTCGCGGCGGCCCGCCCGGTCGGTCACGATCCGGACGTGATCCAAACCTGGAACAGGCCCTAGAGACCGCCCCCGGCTCGGGGACGGTTCCGGCGGCGGACCGTCATCCGCAGGGTGTGCGGCCGTACGGTGAGCCGGGCGACCTGGCGGATGACCTGGCCCCCGGCGAGTTCCAGCCGTACCGAACGCAGCATCGTCGCGAGCGCCGTGACCATCTCGGTGAGGGCGAGACGGTCCCCCATGCACTTGTGCTTGCCGTCCCCGAAGGGCAGGAACGCGCCCGGGGGAGGCTCCTGCGCGGGGTCGGTCCACCGGTCCGGGGCGAAGGTGTGCGGGTCGGGGAAGCGCTCGGGGTCGCGGTGCAGGGCGTGCTGGCAGTAGGCCAGTTCGGTGCCGGCGGGCAGTGTCCACTCGCCGAGCCGAGTCTCCTCGGTGGTGCGGCGGGTGACCAGCCAGCCAGGGTGGTGCAGCCGCAGGGTCTCGGTGATGACCCGGTTCAGGTACGGCAGCCGGAGCACGTCGTCGAAGGCGACCGGCCGTTCGCCGAGGACCTCGTCCAGCTCGGCCAGGACCTGGGCCTCGATGTCGGGGTTGCGGGCGAGTTCGTACAGGGCCCAGGACAGCACCGACGCGGTGGTCTCGGTGCCCGCGACGGCCAGGGTGAGGATCTCGGAGCAGATCTGATGCCCGGTCAGCGGCTCGCCGGTCTCCTCGTCGATGGCGCGCAGCAGCATGGAGAGCATGTCCCCGGTGTCGTGCCCGGAGGCCTGCAGTTCATCGACGGCGGTGTTGATGGTGGCACGTACGCCGGCCCGGGCCCGGTCGAAGCGGCGGTTGAAGGGCAGCGGCAGACGCTCGGCCCAGTCGGGCAGCATGATGCGCACACCGACGTCGTTCAACACCACCGACAGGTCGCTGCGCAGCCGGCGGAAGACTCGGTCGTCGAGGCTGCCGGCGAACACCGTCTTGGCCAGCATGTCCAGGCTGAGCCCGACCATCGCCTCGCGTACGTCGAGGGTTCGCCCGGGCTCCCAGCCGGCGACCGTGGCCGTCACCTCGGCACGCATGATGTCGACGTACCGGCTGATCTCGGTGTGGGCGAACGCTGGTTGCAGCTGGCGGCGTTTGCGTACGTGGGTCCGGCCGGTGGCGGTGACGACACTGTCGCCCAGCAGCTGGCCCAGCTTGTCGTAGAGCCGGCCCTTGTCGAGGCTGGGCCCCAGGGCCTTGAGCATCTGGTGGATCAGGGCCGGGTCCTGGACCACGATGGTGCGTGTCCCGGGTTGCAGGACGATCTCGACAAGTGGTTCTCGTGTCTCGCGCAGCGAGTCGATGAAGCCGAGGTTGTCGCGCATTTTCAGAGTGTGGCCGATGAACGGAAACGATCCTGCGGCTCGAGGTATGGGGGGAGGCGCAGTGGACGTCACGGGTCATCACCTTCACGGCAATCATGGGTTCATGGGCGCCCCTATGACTTCCCTGAACCTTCCCAAGTGCAATCCTGACATGAGCGTGTCCTGCGCCACGTGGCGATCTGGTGGGGAGGGGAGGGGGAGCCCTCTCTCCTCTCCGGCTTTCGTTGAATCCCCCCTGCGGCTCACGGGCACGCCGGAGGGAGCCAAGCGCGTCGCGATGGCCGATGGCGGACAGGCCGAAGCAGACGTCGTCGTCTCCACCGGCCACAAGGCCAAAGGCCGCGAATGGCTGTTACCCGCGCCCGTCAGCGACTCGACCTCGGCGGCCTGTCCGGCGTGGGATCGGCTCGGACCTCCACCTAGCCGGCCCGTCCTCCCTCGGCCTCCCACGACAACGTAGATCGTCGTGCTCGCGCCGCACCGGCATCCTCCTGGAGTCCGGCCAGTCCGCCCAGCCCGGCTAGTCGTTCACCAGCACCAGCTTCCCCGTAGTACGCCCGGTGTCGCCCAGCGTGTGCGCCTCCGCGGCAGCGGCCAGCGGGAAGGTGCCGGCGATCGTGGCGCGGAGCCTGCCCGTCTCGGCGAGTTCCGCGATCGCAGCCATGTCGGCGCGGTCGGCGTCCACGAGCATGCGGAGCCCCCGTACGCCGAGCCGCTCGGCCTCCTCGTAGAACTCGTTCGAGCCGCCCGGGAGGATCGAGACCACGACACCGCCGGGGCGCAGGACGCGCAGGGAGCGCAGGGCGTTGTCGCCGCCGATCGTGTCCAGGACGACGTCGACGTCCTTCACGGCCTCGGTGAAGTCCGTCTCCCGGTAGTCCACCGTCTCGTCCACGCCGATCCCGCGCAGGAACTCGTGCTTGCCCGCGCTCGCGGTGCCGATCACGTAGGCGCCGCGCGCCTTGGCGATCTGCACCGCCACGTGCCCGACCCCGCCCGCCGCGGCATGGATCAGCACCCGCTGTCCGGGCCGCACGTCCGCGTGCTCCACCAGCGCCTGCCACGCGGTGAGCGAGACCAGCGGCAGCGCGCCCGCCTGGACGTGGTCGATGCCGGTCGGCTTGCGGGTGAGGGCGCGGACCGGAGCGATGACGTACTCCGCGTGCGAGCCGTGCCCGTACGGATACGGCAGCATGCCGAAGACCTCGTCACCGGGCGCGAAGGCCACGACGCCGATGCCGGCCGCCTCCACCACCCCGGAGACGTCCCAGCCGAGGACGAAGGGCGCGTCGCCCAGGAATCCGCCGGTCGCGCGGTGCTTCCAGTCGGTCGGGTTGACCCCGGCGGCCCGCACCCGGACCAGCACCTGGTTCGGCCCCGGTACCGGGCGCTCGACGTCGACTTCCTTGAGGACCTCGGGACCGCCGAGGACGTCCTGGCTGATGGCTCGCATCGTGTTCTGTGTGCTCATGGTGATCAAGCGTGCCGGTCCGCGCACCGCTCGCCAATGGCAAGATTGCCAACCTTCGATAGGATCGTGCCATGCGACGAGAGCGAGTGGTGGTCCTGGCCCTGGACGGGGTGTACCCCTTCGAGCTGGGCATCCCCAGCCGCATCCTCGGCGCCGCCGACGGCCGGTACGAGGTGCTGACCTGCTCGGCCGACGGCGGTCCGGTGCGCACCAACGCGGACTTCGGCGTCACCGTGGAACACGGCCCCGAGGTCCTGGCCACGGCCGGCACGGTGGTGATCGCGCCCGTCGCGCCGGACCGTCTGACCGACGAGGTGCCGGGCGAGGTCCTCGCCGCCCTCGCGCTGATCCGGCCCGGCACGCGCATCGTCTCCATCTGCACCGGCGCCTTCGTCCTCGCCGCCGCCGGGCTCCTCGACGGGCGCAGGGCGACCACCCACTGGCAGGTCGCCGACCGGTTCCGGACCATGTTCCCGCTGGTCGACCTCGACCCGGACGTGCTGTTCGTCGACGACCACCCGTTCCTCACCTCCGCCGGAGCCGCCTCCGGCGTGGACATCTGCCTGCACCTGGTCCGCAAGGACCACGGCAGCCGGCTGGCCAACACCGTCGCCCGCCGCTGTGTGGTCCCGCCGTTCCGGGACGGCGGCCAGGCCCAGTACATCGAACAGCCCGTCCCCGAGCAGGGCGCCGCGAGCACCGCGGCCACCCGCGCCTGGATCCTGGAACGCCTCGGCGACCCCATCACCCTGGCCGACCTCGCCGGCCACGCCCGGATGAGCCAGCGCACCTTCGCCCGCCGTTTCCACGACGAGGTGGGCCTCAGCCCCGGCCGCTGGCTGATCCAGCAGCGCGTGGCCCGGGCCCGGCACCTGCTGGAGTCCAGCGACCTCACGGTGGACCAGATCGCGGGCCGGGTCGGCTTCGCGACGGGCGCGTCCCTGCGCCAGCATCTGCACGCGGCGATCGGGGTGTCCCCGCAGGCGTACCGCCGCACCTTCCAGACCGCCCGCTGACGTGCCCGCGGTCCTGTACGCAGCCAACTCCCGGAGCCAGCAAAGGGATTTGTCGACCTGTTCCTTTCTGTCGGAGCGTGACGGAACCCTCACGTCCGCAGGGTGACGAGGTTGATCCTTTCGGGTCTAAACCCGATAAGGTTCCGATCGGCGCTGCGAGTTGACGCGATCGCGTCCGGTCGACTCGCGGTGCGTACTCATGAGTGCGATCCACACCCCCCCTGTTCGATCGTGTTTGTTCGAAGGATGCAGATGGAACTCGCCACTCCGCCACCGGCGGCGCGGGCCCCTGTCGCCTGGTACAGCTGGTGGTTGATGCCGCTGGGCTTGGGAGGCGGGACCGTTGCCGCCACGTTCATGAGCTCGGAGCGAATAACCGCGGCTGTCGCCGGTCTCGCGGCGACGGCGGCCAGTGCCGTGTGCGTACGCCTGCTGCTGCGCACCCGGGCACACCTGCACAAGGCGGAGAACTCTTTCCGCACCACGCAGGCCGAGCACAACCAGCAGTGGCAGCAGCACGTGGCGGGCCTGGAACGGAAGTTCTCCGCCGAGCGCGCCTCCCTGGAGTCCCAGCTCACCGAGCAGAACGCGACCTACGAGCGGCGCCTGGCCGACCAGAGCGCCACGTACGAGACGCAGCTCTCCGACACCTCCCGGGCCTACGAGGAACGGCTGACCGAGCAGGCCACGTCCTACGAGGCCCAGCTCGCCGACCAGGCCGAGGTCTGGCAGGAGCAGCTCTCCCACCAGCTCGCCGCGGTCGCCCGGCTCGCCGACGAGCAGCTGCCCTCCGCGATGGGGGCGCTGCGCTCCGGCGACGCCATCGACGACGTCCTGCCCACGCTCAACCAGTGCGCCAAGGTCAGTTCCGACCTCCAGGCCGAGCTGCGCAAGGTGCTGCGCACCGCCCTGATCGGCCTGGAGTCGGAGTTCGACCGCTCCACCTCCGCCGAGCAGGCCGTCATCAGCATCGGCAACCGCATCCACGTGCTGACCAGCAAGCTCCGCGGCCGTCTGCACGAGATGCAGGGCGAGCACGGCAGGCTGCCGGCCGTCGCCCGCGGCCTGATGGAGCTCGACCAGGAGATCGGCCCCGCCGACTGTCTCGCCGCCAGCATCGGCGTGCTCGGCGGCTCGGACCGGCCCGGCCGGCAGTGGCAGGAACCGCAGCGGCTGCTGAGCGTGGCCCGCGGCGGCATCGGCCGGATCAAGGACTTCCACCGGATCCAGGTCCGCCACCTGCCCGAACTCGGCGTCGACGGCGGTCTCGTGGACCACCTCACGCTGATCTTCGCTCACCTTCTCGACAACGCGGCCCGTTACTCGCCGCCCACCGAGCCGGTGCTCATCTCCGGCAAGGAGGTGCCCAACGGCGTCGGCATCGAGATCCAGGACTCCGGCAAGGGTCTGAGCGAGGAGAAGAAGCGCGAGGCCGAGCACGCCCTCGCGGGCACCGCCCCCGGAGCGGGCCTCGGCGGCATCACCGAGGACGCGAACATCGGTCTGCGCGTCGTCGGTGCCCTCGCCCGTCGCTACGGCATCCGCGTCACCTTCGCGGACTCCCCGTGGCTCGGCACCTCCGTGGTGGTCGTGGTTCCGCACAAGTACTTCAGCCCGCTGCCCGCTGCCGCCGCACCGGCCCCGCCCGCCGCCCCCGAGGTCCGTACCGCCATGGCGGCCCCGGCGGCCCGAGAGACGGCCGCCGCACCGGCACCGGACGGCCCGGCCGAGGCCGCGGAGACCACGCCCGGCGGACTGCCCCGGCGCCGCAGCAGGCGGAACGAAGGGGCCGAGCCCAGGCAGGCCGAGCGGACGGACCGGAGCACCGCCTCCGCCATCCCGCCGGACGCCTCGTTCTCCGGCCTCGCCGCCTTCGCCACCGCCGGACGCGACGCCGAAGAGGCGTCCCGGGCGCCCGGCGACCGCGACACCGACGCCGGACGCGAGTCCAACGAGCACCGCACCGAAGAGAGCGACTAGTCCTCATGACACAGCAAGGAACAGATGTGAGCTGGGCGCTCCGCGATCTCGTCGAGAGCATCCAGGAGATCCGTTTCGCCCTCGTGGCCTCCAGTGACGGCAAGGCCATCACCTCCTACGGCGCCGAAGACCCCGACGACGTCGACCGCTTCGCCGCCGTGGTGGCAGGCCTGCAGGCCCTCGCCCAGCCGGTCGCCGAGCAGTTCCCCAAGTACGCCGGGCAGTTGCGCCTGGCGATGATCGAAGTCGACGGCGGGCACCTCTTCGTGGTCCGCGCAGGTGTGGAGACCTACCTCGGTGTCCTTGCCAGGGAAGGCCTCGACCAGGGCCTGCTCGGGCACCAGATGAGAGACCTGGCCCGCAGGATGGGTGAGCTCCTCGGCACCACTCCGCGCCTGGAGGAGCACTCTGGATGAGTGCTCCCCGCAGGCCGTCGGACCCCTCCGGTCTCGAGCGCTACTACGTCCTCACGGGCGGACGCAGCGGACCGGGCGGTTCGGCGTCGAGCCTCGACGTGGCGACGCTCGTCGTCGCCCGCGCAGCCCCGTTACCGGGCATGCAGCACGAGCACGAGGAGATTCTCCGCCGGTGCCGCGACCCGCTGTCGGTCGCCGAACTCGGCGCTCACCTCGGGCTGCCCTTCAACATTCTCGCAGTGCTGCTGTCGGACCTGCTCGTCGCAGGTCGCGTCGAAGCGCGTAACCCCATCCCGGCGCACGACGCCGGCCGCGGGCCCGACCTCGCGCTCCTTGAGGAGGTACTCAGTGGACTTGAAAGGCTTTGACCAACCCGGAGGGCGGGCGGGCGGGGACGCCCGCTCGGTGAAGGTGATGATCGCCGGCGGGTTCGGCACCGGGAAGACCACCATGGTCCGGTCGGTCAGCGACATCAAGCCGCTCACCACCGAGGAGACCCTCACCCAGGCCAGTGCCGACGTCGACCGTCTCATCGGCGTCGCCGACAAGACGCAGACCACCGTCAGCCTGGACTTCGGCAAGATCGGCATCAACGAGAGCCTGGTGCTGTACCTGTTCGGCACGCCGGGGCAGGAGCGCTTCTGGTTCCTGTGGAACGGGCTGTTCAAGGGGGCGCTCGGCGCGATCGTCCTGGTGGACACCCGCCGCCTGGAGTCCAGTTTCCGGGCGATCGAGGAGATGGAGCGGCAGGAGGTCCCCTTCGTCGTCGCCCTGAACGTCTTCCCCGACTCGACCAACTACCCGGTCGAGGAGATCCGGGACGCCCTGGACATCCCCGAGCACACCCCGGTCGTGGCCTTCGACGCCCGCGACCGGGCCTCCAGCCGGGACGTCCTCGTCGCCCTGATCCACCACCTGAAGGAACGCTCGGCCGTGGCCCTGGAGCCCCGATGAACGACTCGACCGAAAACGCCCTCCAGGTCCCGAGCGGCTGCCCCGTCGCCCATCACGGGTCCGATCTCGCCCGGCTGTACGGGCCGGAGGCGGCGACCGACCCGGTGGGCATCTACGAGCGGCTGCGCAAGGAACACGGCTCGGTCGCGCCCGTCCTCCTCGAAGGCGACGTGCCGGCCTGGCTGGTCCTCGGCTACCGCGACAACCGGCGGGTGCTCGACAATCCCCGCCAGTTCAGCCGGGACGCGCGGATCTGGCGGGACTGGCGGGAGGGCCGGATCGAGGAGACCTCGCCGATCATGCCGATGGTCGGCTGGCGCCCCGACTGTGTGTCCCAGGACGGCGAACCGCACCGCAGGCTGCGCGGCGCCGTCACCGACGGGTTGCAGGCGGTGGCCGCCCGGGGCATCCGGCGGCACGTCACGTACTTCGCGAACAAGCAGATCGACGCGTTCGCCGACGCCGGGCACACCGACCTCGTGGCCGACTACGCCGAGCAGCTGCCGATGCTCGTGCTGACCAGGATGCTGGGCCTTCCCGCGGCGGACGGGCTGCGCATGATCGAGTCGTGCGCCCAGGTCTTCAAGGGTGGTGAGGGCGCCCTCGAGCACAACGACCGGATCATGCAGATCCTCGGGGAACTCGCCGAGCGCAAGCGGGCCGAGCCGGGCTCCGACTTCGCCACGGCCCTGCTGGAGCACCCGGCCGGCCTCGACCACGATGAGGTCGTCAGCCATCTGCGCCTGGTGCTGATCGCCGCGCACACCACCACCAGCAATCTGCTGGCCCGGGTCCTGCAGCGGGTCCTCACCGACGCCGCCCGGCTGTCCGGTCTGGTCAGCGGGGAGCTGAACGTCTCCTCAGTGGTGGAAGAGGTCATGTGGGACGCCCCGCCGCTGTCTGTGCTGCCGGGCCGGTTCGCAACCGCCGACATGGAACTCGGAGGCCACCACGTCCAGGAGGGAGAACTGCTCATCCTGGGCCTGGCCGGCGGCAACCTCGACCCGGAGGTACGGCCCGACACGGCCGTCGCCGTGCAGGGCAACCAGTCGCACCTGGCGTTCAGCGCCGGACCGCACGAGTGCCCGGGGCAGAACATCGGCCAGTCCATCATCGAGATCGGCGTGGACGTTCTGCTGCACCGGCTGCCGGACCTGCGCCTGGCTGTACCGCCGGAAGAACTCAGCTCGACGGCCTCCACGTGGGAGTCCCGGCTGGACAGCCTGCCGGTCGAATTCGCCGTCTAGGCCATGCCTGCGGACCGTTGCCCGGCCGGCTTCCGGCCGGGCAACGTGGGTGGGTGCAGGCGGTGGGGGACGATCAGGCCGATGTCGAGGTGAGCGGGCACAGGCTGGGCCGTTGCCACCACCAGGCGGGTGCGAGCAGCGGCCCGAGCCTTCAGGATCGAGGCGTCAGCCGTCGAGCCAGTCGCCCGCGACGCCCGTGGGACGATACCCCGTGGCGTTCCAGAGGAAATGCGGGTGGGCACAGCCGAACATGTAGGCGAGCAGTGCGGTGTCTTCCCTCCCGGTCTGAGGGTCGTGCAGGGTGTGGAACCTCTCGGATCCGACTACGCCGGAGTCTTGTTGGACATGACGGGCGCGGTCCGGCGATGGTGCGGCGCTGGATGCCTCCACGGCGGCGATGTAGGTGCGGCGCAAGATCTCCCATGTGCTGTCCGTGTTGCCGTACCAGGGGCCGTGCAGTGCTTCGAAGGCATGGAGCTCGGCGTCGAAGAGGCGCCATGTCCGGGGGTATTGGGCTCGACAGCGTGCGGACAGTTCGGCGGCCCGGGTGCTCAGTGCCGGTGCGGTGGGCCGCGGGGCGATGGTGAGGGTGGTGCCGTGGGTGAGGATGCCGGTGCATGGGTTGGGCTGCAGGTCGCACAGCGGGCACTCCTCGGCCGGGGGGAGGCCCTGGGTGATGCCGTCGAACCACAGGGCGTGGCGGCCCGTGAGCCCCATCCAGACGGTGGTGGTGGTCATCAGCCAGGTGTTCCACATCGGGTTGTGGGCCTCGGGCATGCAGCCGTACTTGACGACGGCTATCGCGCAGGCCGCGTAGAGCGCCTTGGTGTGGGTGGGCATGTCGGCGAGCCAGAAGTTGCTGATCTCGCCGGTGAGGGCGTCGGCTCGTACATCGGCCATGTCGTCGATGACGCGGCACAGCAGCAGGGAGGCGAGGTTTTCTTCCTGCCAGAGTTCGGTGTCGGGGGCGACGTGCCAGAACAGGCAGTCCAGCATCTGCAGGGCTGAGTAGGTGCTCTGGTTGAGCGGGTTGGTCTGGGGGAGCATGACGCTGCCCGCGTCGTGCTGTTGGATCCAGTACTCGTCGACGGATCGCTTGTGGGCTGCGAAGAGTCCGGAGACCAGGGCCCGTGCGCTGTTGGTGCTGAAATTCTCGGCCAGGCGGCCTTCGATGTGTTGAGTGAGGCGCGTTGTGTCGATGGTGTCGATCACGCGTTTGTATTCGTGGAAGACGAGGATGTCGTTCTCGAAGCGGTGGCGGTGGCCGAGGTCTCGTTCGAGGTCGTTCATCTGCCGGGTCCAGGACCATCCACCGGTCAGGACGCTGTCGAGTTCCCGGCGGTAGGGCCAGGTCTTGACGGTGAGGGGACGACCGGCGCTCTGCCGCCAACGGTAGTCGTCCAGCGTGCGTGCGGGGGGCGTGGGCAGCCGACGGCACAGAGGGCAGGCGCAGACGGTTGTCTGCTCCTCCTCGCGCGGCGGGGTGAGTGCCCGGCTCCTCCAGGCCCCTTCCAGCATCGTGCAGGTCAGTCTGCAGACCTCGATGTCGGTGCTGACTTGGGGGAAGGCCGCCTCGATCATGCGCAGGCTGGTGTCGAGGTGCCTCAACCTGGCGTAGCCCTCCTCGTCGGGCGGGAGGAACGCGGGCCGCGCCAGATGGAGGGCTCCCTCCACTTGCAGCGTCGTGCTGGAGCGGGGGGAGCCGAATGCGTTCAGCCGCTGCTGAGCGGCGTTCTGGGACCTTCGGTACTGCTCCGTGCTCCCATTGATCTGTTTCCCCAGCAGGCGGGCCAGGGTGTTCCCCGCCTCCGTGGGCTGGAGCTGGGCGCTCGGCTGCGCCGGGAGCGAGCTGTCGGCGGATGCCTTCGGAACAGCACCTGCGACTCGAGATTTCACACCGGTCTCCCCATGAGCTGTGGTCCTGGCAACGGAATCGATCGACCGTGGTCGTTGACCTGCCGTGTCCGGGAATCTTCTGTACTTTCCGCGACGGCCTCGCCGGACAGCCGGACTCATGCGACCGGCTGTGGCTCCTGCTGCGAACGACCGTGAGAGGCACGACTGCTGCGATGACGGCACTCCTGCCGCAAGGCGAGCACCTGCATCGCCGCCTCAGCTGTGTTGATCAGGAAGCACTCGTAGCTGACCGGGGTGTCGAAGGGAGGTCGAACCGGACGTCCTGAAGCATGTGCTTCCTTTCGGGAGACGGACCGCAGAGCCCCCCGGCCCCTGCGAGCGGACGGTGTCTTGACCGGCCGCACACTCGAACTCGGCTTCGCGATCCGAACGTTGAACCGAGAAGCGGTACGAGACTGCCCATGGCGTGAATGAGCCATTCCGTGACACTGCCGTGATCTCGGTTACTGCGGAAAGCGCTTGAGCTGCGTACACTCCCTCGTCCCTCACCCGGCGTGCCCCGTCCGCCGGGCCTCCCCGGCCTCTTGGCGTCACACTGGACACCGTTCGTTCTGACGACTCTTCAGGAGGCGCACCGACGATGATGTCCGCACCCGTACGCGGCGCTGAGCAGCGCAAGAAGGACACCCTGCACCGTCTGGACCACGACGTGGACGCCTGGGTCGCCACGGCCGACAGTGCCTCGGGGACGCCGCACCTGGTCCCGCTGTCCTTCCTCTGGAACGGCTCGTATCTGCTGTTCGCCACGCCCGCGTCGAGCCCCACCGGACGGAACCTGACCGCGACCGGACGGGCCCGGGTGGGCATCGGGCCGACCCGTGACGTGGTCCTCGTCGAGGGCACCGTCGAGACCGTCCAGCCCGGCGAGCTGACCGAGCAGGACGCCGAACTCTTCGCCGCCAAGACCGGCTTCGATCCCCGCCGGCTGGCCACGCCGTACCTCTACTTCCGCGTCGTGCCGCGGCGGGTGCAGGCGTGGCGGGAGGCCGACGAACTGGACGGTCGTGAACTCATGCGCGACGGAAGGTGGTTGACGGCCGACTGAATCGGCCGTGCCGGGATAACCGCAAGGTACGAGGCCGCGGGGCAGCACGCCCCACGGCCGGAATCCTGCGGAGGAGACATGGCCCTGGTGAAAGCGGGTGTCCTGGTGCTCGACTGCGCCGAGCCCGAGAAGCTCGCCGTGTTCTACAAGGAGTTGCTGGAAGGGGAGGAGTCGGACGCGACGGCCAACCGGGTGGAGATCAAGAGCGCCGACGGCTTCCGGATCGCCCTGCGCCGGGACGTCAACGCCACCCCGCCCAGCTGGCCGCGCCCCGAGAACTCCCTCCAGGCCCATTTGGAGTTCGTGGTGGACGATCTCGACGCGGTGGAACGCCGGGTCGTCAGCCTGGGCGGACGTCCCCTGGAGGCCAAGGACGCCTCGGGCCCCCTGGAGGAACGCGGCTACGCCGACCCGGCGGGCCACTCCTTCACCCTGCGCCGCACCGCACCGACGGCACCCAAGCAGGGCTGAACGCGGCGTTCTTCCATTGCCGTTCAGCCGGTCGCCGGCAGGGGCCGGACGGTGAGGATCTGCTGGGCGTGCCCGACGGGGCCGGTGAGGTCGTGCAGGACGGTGCTGGTGACGCCCTGGCCGGTGGGGCCGAAGACGACGGTGGTGTCGAGCCCCGTCCAGCGGCCTTCCGGCCGGCGGTGGAGATGGAGGGTGAGGTCGACGTTGGGGAACATCCAGTCGCCGGGCGGGCGGCGCACGGCGATGCCGTTGGCGGTGTCGACGAGCGCGACGTAGGACGCGAGAGGACTCGCGGCCTGTCCGGCGACGAGGCCGAGCCGGGTGGAGACCCAGGCCGTCGTGCGGCCCGGCCGCGGGGGCGCGAGCGGCCGGACGTCCAGGGAGGCGATGTATCCGCCGGGCCACACGGAGGTCAGCGGCCAGGGCGTGAGGGTCTCGGGGGCAGCGAGTGCGTCGGCGCCGCCGCCGGCGACCTCCGTGGTGTCGTGGTCGGTGAGGAGCCAGGCGCGGGCCCGCACGACGGGACGGCCGGCGATGAGCGCGACCGCTTCGAGGAGTTCGATGGTGCGGCCGGGCCGGAGGCTCTCCACCCGGATCTCGCACTCGTCCAGGGCGAGCCGGCCGAGGATGTCGAAGCTGATCCGGGACAGCGCGAGGCCGGTGTCCGGTCGTGTGGCCAGATACCGGTCGACGGCGTGCGTCATGAGGCCGGCGAGCGGGCTGAAGTGCTGCTCGTCCGGGTCCCACGCACCGCCCGCGTGGACAGTGGGCTTGAAGCGGTGCGTGTCGACGGGCTCGTAGTAGTGGTCGGTGTACAAGGGGCGCGTGCCTTTCGGGCGAGGGACGTCAGTGCGCGAAGACCGCGCCGGCCAGGGCCACGTGGACGGCCGTGCCGGCGAGGATGCTCAGCAGGGCGTTGCGGAGCCACAGGTGCAGGCCGACGGTGACGGCCAGGGCGGCCAGCGGGGCCACGGCGCGCGACTCGGTGAGCGGCAGATCGCGCAGGCAGTAGACGACCAGGATCACCATCACCCCGGCGGGCATCCGGCTGCTGAGGTAGCGCACGGTGGCGCTGGCCCGCAGCGGGGCCAGGGCGGCGAACGGCAGGGCGCGCAGCGACCAGGTGACGGCGGCGGTGACGAGGACCGCGACGACGGCGTAGGTGTCAGACATGGGCGGGCTTCCTCCGGGTGGCGAGCCGGCGTGCCAGGAGTCCGGCGGTGAACAGGGCGAAGGCCGCCGGCAGCAACTGCCCGGGACAGAGGAGGCGGGCGCCCAGGGCGCAGAGCAGGGCGAGCACCGGGGTCGGCAGGTCGCCCCGCAGGTCACGGATCGCGTCGAGGGCGAGGACGACGAACAGCGCGGTCAGGGCGAAGTCCAGCCCGGTGACACCGTCCGGGACGAGGGCGCCCAGCAGGGCCCCGGCCGTGGCGCTGCCGGCCCAGTACAGATGCATGAAGAACTGCAGCCACAGGATGCGCGGGCTGGACCAGCCGCGGGCCTGTCCGCCCGCGGTCAGCGCGTACGCCTCGTCGGTGAGCGCGAAGGTGCTGTACGTCCGGGCGAGTCGGCCCCGCACGCGGTGCAGGGGAAAGGACAGGGCGTAGAAGGCGTGCCGTGCCTGCACCAGGAAGGCGGCCAGGGCGATGGACGCCAGCGGCGCGGCGGCCACGACCATGCCGATGAGCAGGAACTCGAACGAACCGCCGTAGATCAGCGCCGCGGACAGCCCGGCCCACCACCAGTCGAGCCCCGACTGGACCACGAGCGTCCCGAAGGCGAGACCGAGCGGCACCATGCCGAGGCCCACGGAGGCACAGTCCCGGAAAGCGGCCCGCGCCGCAGGGCTTATTCGCATGTCGACATTTTAGGAAAGTTCGCACCTCATATGGTTGCTGATTGTGGCCCTATGATCTCCCTATGGGCAATGAAAGTGGCCTCGATGCCGTCGACCGCGAAATTCTGTTTCATCTGCGCCAGGACGGTCGGTTGTCGAACGTCGAGCTGGCCAAGCGGGTGGGGCTGACACCGCCTCCCTGTCTGCGCCGGGTCAAGCGCCTGGAGGAGAGCGGCGTCATCGCCGGCTACCGGGCCGTCATCGACCCCGGAGCCGTGGGCCGCGCGCTCGAAGTGCTCGTCGACGTCGAGATCTACGCCCAGGACCGCAGGACCGTCGAGGAGTTCGAGACCACCGTGGCCTCCTATGAGGAGGTCGTCGAGTTCCGGAGGATGTACGGGCGCCCCGACTACTTCCTCCGTGTCGCCGTGGCCGATCACGCCGCTTACGAGGCCTTCATGATGAGCAGGCTCAGCGGCCTGCCCGCCGTCCTGCGCCTCGAGTCGCACCTCACCATGAAGACGATCAAGGTGGACGGCTGAGCGGACGCCGGGCACAGGCCGGCCCCGCCCGCCGTACAGGCCGGACGGGGCCGGGCGAGGCCGGGCAGGTGTCAGTCCCGGCCGCCCTTCTCATTGGTCGGCCATGTTCCGGTCGAACGCTCGATGGCCTTGGCGCCCGCGCGGTCCACGGCGCTGCGCACCACCGAGAAGATGACGCCCTGGACCGCGGCGGCCAGGAGGATCTCGCCCCAGCCGCGGTCCCGGTCCAGCGCGTCGGGCGCGTCCTCCTCGTGCCGGATCGCCATCCACGCCTTGCGGAAGGCGAGCCCGGACAGCCAGCCGCTCGACCAGCCCAGGATGAACCCGAGGGGCTGGTAGGCGATGGGCAACTTCTTCTTCTTGGCCACGTGGATCTCCTTCGTCGCTCAGGGGGGTGGGTGGGAGTGGTCAGGGGGTGTGCGCCGCAGGGACCCGCTCCTCGGCGCGGACCGGCCCCGGCGGCGTGCCGTCACCGAAGGGCCGGCCGCCCAGCTCCTCACGGTGGTGCGGGGTCAGCCAGCCGGCCAGGTCCGGGCCCAGCGGCACGACGCGGGTCGGGTTGATGCCCGTGTGCACCTGGTAGTAGTGGCGCTTGATGTGGTCGAAGTCGACGGTGTCGCCGAACCCGGGCGTCTGGTACAGGTCACGGACGTACCCCCACAGCACCTGGTTCTCCGTCAGCTTCCAGCGGTTGCACTTGAAGTGGCCGTGGTAGACCGCGTCGAAGCGGACCAGCGTGGTGAACAGACGGATGTCCGCCTCGGTGATCGTGTCGCCGACGAGGTACCGCCGCCGCTCCAGCCGCCCCGCGAGCAGCTCAAGACGCCGGAACACGCCCGTGCAGGCGGTCTCGTACTCCTCCTGCCCGGTGGCGAACCCCGCCCGGTACACGCCGTTGTTGACGTCCTGGTAGACGTCCGCCATCACCTCGTCGATCTCGTCGCGCCGCGCGTCCGGGTACAGGTCGGGCGCGCCGTCCCGGTGCAGGGCCGTCCATTCGGTCGCGAGGTCGAGCGTGAGCTGCTGGTAGTCGTTGGTGACGAGCTTCCCGCTGGGCACGTCCACGATCGCCGGCACGCTGACACCGCCGGGGTAGCCGGTCTCCCGCCGGTCGTAGGCCTCGCCGAGGTAGCGGATGCCGAGGACCGGGTCGCGGCCGTCCTCGTCCAGCGTGAAGCGCCAGCTGCGGTCGTCCTGGATCGGGTCGGCGACGGCCAGGGACAGCGCGTCCTCCAGGCCGAGCAGCCGCCGGGAGACCAGCGACCGGCTCGCCCACGGGCAGGCGCGGCTGACGACCAGACGGTAGCGGCCCGCCTCCACCGGCCAGCCGTCCCGGCCGTCCGTCGTGATCCGGTCCGCGAAATGCGCCTTGGACCGTTTGAACGCCCTCCTGCCGTAGGCGCTGTTGCCGTCGCCGTCGTCGCGGCTCATGGGGGTGACCTCCTTGCCGTACGTGTGACCTGCCGGTCGTGCGAGTGCCCTGGTGAACGCGTTCCCCTTTTTCCGGCGACGGCACGGTGTGAGCACCGCCGACCGGGGCAATCGGCGTGGGTGAGTGATGAAGGAAGTGATCGCAGGACCCGCGTCACCGTGCTGGTGGCGCTCGCGGCCAACCTGGTGATCGCGGCGGCCAAGGCCGTCGGCGGTCTGGCCGCGGGATCTCCCGCCCTGCTGTCGGAGGCGGCCCACTCGGTGGCCGACAGCCTGAACGAGGTCTTCCTGCTGGCGGCTCTGCGCCGCAGCCGCCGTCCCGCCGATCGGCGGCACCCCTTCGGCTACGGCAAGGAGCGGTTCTTCTGGTCGCTCCTCGCGGCGGTCGGGATCTTCGTCATGGGCGGCTGCTTCTCGTTCTTCCAGGGCTTCGAGGCCCTCGCGAGCGGATCGGAGGAGAAGCTCAGCGGCTATGTCGCCGGCCTGATCGTGCTCGGCATCGCCCTCCTCGCGGAGGGCGGCTCCTTGTTGCGCGCCCTGTACCAGGTGCGCGGGCAGGGCGGCATACGCGCCGGGCTGCGTGACCCGGCCCTGCGCACGGTCGTCGCCGAGGACGGCACCGCGGTGCTCGGCGTCACGCTGGCCATGGCCGGCATGGCCCTGCACATGGTCACCGGCCAGGTGGTGTGGGAGGCGTCCGCCTCACTCGCGATCGGCGCCCTGCTGGTCTACGTCGCCTACCGGCTGGGCCGGGAGGCGCGCGACCAGCTGATCGGCGAGGCCGCCGACCCGGAGGCCAGCGGGCGGATCCGGGCGCTGCTGCGGGCGCAGCCCGAGATCGACAGCGTGGAGGCACTGTTCACGATGAAGACGGGCCTGGACTCGGCCCTCGTGGCCGCCCGCGTCGACCTGGTGCCCGGCCTGGACAGCGAGCACGTCGAGGACGTCGCCGTCCGCATCAAGCGTTCCATCGCCCGGACGGTGCCCGAGGCGGACCAGATCTTCCTGGACGTCACGGACCGCAGCGCCCGGGAGGCAGCAGAAAGCCCCGCCGCGACGGGGGAACGCGGCGGGGCCTGAACCACGCGTGCCCCGCCGCCAGCGGTTCATGCACCCCGAGCGGAATTTCTTTCCCGCCCGTCCTGGCCTCAGTCGCGGGCCACGGGCTCCAGCACGAACAACGGAATCTCGCGGTCCGTCTTCTTCTGGTAGTCCGCGTAGGCCGGATAGGCCGCGACGGCCCGCTCCCACCACTCGGACTTCTCCTCGCCCGTGACCTCACGGGCGGTCATGTCCTGTTTCCGGGGCCCGTCCTGGAGTTCCACATGCGGGTCGGACTTGAGGTTGAAGTACCAGACCGGGTGCTTGGGCGCACCGCCGAGGGAGGCGACGGCGGCATAACGCCCGTCGTGCTCCACCCGCATCACCGGTGTCTTGCGCAGCTTGCCGCTCTTGGCGCCCCGTGAGGTCAGGACGACGACCGGCATCTTGGAGCCCTGCAGCGTCGTCCCCTCCGTACCGCCGGAGCTCTCGTACAGTTCCACCTGCTTGCGCACCCACTGCGTCGTGCTGGGTTCGTACTCGCCTTCGAGAGGCATGGCAATCCGTCCCATCGTCGTGTCAGAGGCCGACCGGTAACTGATATTTGCCCTCAACACCGGTCCACGCGCGAATCATCCTGGAGAAACCGCCATTCGCACGGCCAGAGCCGTCGTCACCCCGCTCGCCACCAGCGCCGTCGCCAGCCGGCCCCGGTGACCGGTCAGCGCCCGGCCCAGCAGGGCACCGCCCCCGGCGAGCAGCACCTGCCAGCTCGCGGAGGCGGCGAAGGCGGCCAGGACGAACACACCCTGCTCCACCGGCCCGGCCGGACCCGTGGCCCGGGAGCCGAGCACGAGCGCCGCGAAGTAGATCACGGTGGTGGGGTTGAGCAGGGTGATGCCGAGCAGCCCTGCGTAGGCCCGGGCGGGACCCGGGGGAGCGGGGGCCGTCCGCGTGGCGAGCCGGTGTCCGCGGTACTCGCGCAGGGCGGTGACCGCGCCCCGCACCGCCAGCCCGAGCAGCACCAGGACACAGACCCAGCGCAGCGGCCCGAGCACCGGCCGCAGCGCGCCGGCCAGGGCCGTACCCCCGAGCGTGGCGGCGAGGGCGTACAGCCCGTCCGCGGTGGCGACGCCGAGCGCGGCGCAGACTCCGGTACGCAGGGACGTGCGGGCGGTGAGGGAGACGAGGTAGGTCCCGACCGCGCCCACGGGGACGGCGATGCCGTACCCGGCGAGCAGCCCCGCGAGGAGCGCGGCCGTCATGACCGAGGCGGCTTCGGCCCTTCACCACGGCCGGACCGCTGCTGTCGGCGCGCGGCGGAGGCGGCGACGGACAGCGGCAGCGACGGCGAAAGGGCATCGAGCGTAGACATGGCTGGATCCTGGGGCCTGCCCCGCCGCAGCGACAACCGGTTTTCGAATCGCCGCCGGAGCCCCCGGCTCCCTTCAAGGGCCCTGTTCGCTCATCACGGGCTCCCGCCCCCGCCCTTCGAACGTGAAGACGGTATTCCCCGGCCATGTTGCCGCTGCAACCGATCTGGCCGAACTTCGCGTCGCCCTATAGGTGCCCGGGGCATCTAATGATGATCGGCACGACGCACTACTCGTCTGCGAGGTCTTCATGACGGACACGACCGCACCCGTCGCCTTCCCCCAGAGCCGGACCTGCCCCTACCACCCGCCCGCCGCCTACGACCCGCTGCGCACCGAGCGCCCCCTCACCCGCATCACCCTCTTCGACGGCCGCGAGGCCTGGCTGGTCAGCGGGCACGCGATCGCCCGCGCGCTGCTGGCCGACCCGCGTCTGTCGTCCGACCGCGACCGGCCCGGCTTCCCCGCCCCGACCAAGCGGTTCGCCGGGATCCAGAACCGCAGAACGGCCCTGCTGGGCGTCGACGACCCCGAACACCGCGTCCAGCGGCGTATGGTCGTCGGGGACTTCACCCTCAAACGGGCCGTCGAACTCCGGCCACGGATCCAGCAGATCGTCGACGAACGGCTCGACGCGATGATCGCCCAGGGCCCGCCCGCGGACCTGGTGACCGCCTTCGCGCTGCCCGTGCCGTCCATGGTGATCTGCGCCCTGCTCGGCGTCCCCTACTCCGACCACGACTTCTTCGAGACCCAGTCCCGACGGCTGCTGCGCGGCCCGGAGACCGCCGACGTGCTGGACGCCCGCGACCGGCTGGAGTCGTACTTCGGCGAGTTGATCGACCGCAAGCGGAAGGACCGGGGGACCGGTCTGCTGGACGACCTGGTCCACCGCCGGCCGGACGACGGCGCACTCGACCGCGAGGGCCTGATCGCCATGGCGCTCATCCTGCTGGTCGCGGGCCACGAGACGACCGCCAACATGATCTCGCTCGGCACCTTCACCCTGCTCCAGCACCCCGAGCGGCTCGCCGAACTGCGCGCGGACCCGCGGCTGCTGCCGACCGCGGTCGAGGAGCTGATGCGGATGCTGTCGATCGCGGACGGCATGCTGCGCCTGGCCGTCGACGACATCGAGGTGGCCGGGACGACGATCAAGAAGGGCGAGGGCGTGGTCTTCGCGACCTCCGTCATCAACCGCGACGAGACGGTCTACCCCGAGCCGGACACGCTCGACTGGAACCGCCCGTCCCGGCACCACGTGGCGTTCGGCTTCGGCATCCACCAGTGCCTCGGCCAGAACCTCGCCCGCGCCGAACTGGAGATCGCCCTGCACACCCTCTTCGACCGGCTTCCCGGCCTGCGCCTCGCCGCCCCCGCCGACGAGATTCCCTTCAAGCCGGGCGACACGATCCAGGGGATGCTGGAACTCCCCGTGACCTGGTAAGAGGCTTCCGCACATGCACATCGACATCGAAATCGACACGGACGTCTGCATCGGCGCGGGCCAGTGCGCCCTGACCGCCCCGGAGGTGTTCACCCAGGACGACGACGGCTACAGCGCCCTGCTGCCCGGCCGGGAGGACGGCGGCGGCAGCCCACTGGTGCGGGAGGCGGCCCGGGCCTGTCCGGTGAGCGCCATCACCGTCTCGGACAGGGTGGGCTGAGGCCCGGCCTCACGTGGTCCGCAGGAGCAGCCGGGCCGCCTCGCGTGCCTCGGCCGCGGGCTCGGCGCTCCTGGTGACCCCCGCCGTGACCATGGCACCCTCGGCCAGCAGGAACAGCTGCCCGGCCAGCGCGTCGGGCAGCCCCGCCGCGGCCACGAGCGAGGCGAGGTAGTCCCGGAACGCCCGCTTGTGCGCGCGCACTTGGCCGGCCACGCGCGCGGACGTGGCGCCGAGCTCACCGTAGGCGTTGATCCACGCGCAGCCGCGGAAGCCCGGCTCGCCGAACCACTCGCCGAGCCAGTCGAACACGGCCAGGATCCGCTCCTCCGGCTCCCCGTGCCGCTCGACGTACTCGGCCAGCTGACCGCGCCAGCGCGCGTCACGCCGCTCCAGATACGCCTCCACCAGTTGCTCCTTCGCCGGGAACAGCTGGTACAGCCGCTTGAGCGACACCCCGGACATGCCGCGCACGTCGTCCATCCCGACGGACCGCACGCCCCGCCCGTAGAACAGCTCCTCGGCCGCGTCCAGCGCCCGCTCCCGGGCCACCGCGCTGTCCATGTACCACCACTCCTTGACGCGAGAACGAGCGTTCTCCTACGGTAGCAGCCATCGGGAGAACGCTCGTTCTCCACTGTGACCGGGGAGAATCGATGACCGACCGCCCGCCCCTGCCGCCCTTCACCCGCGAGACCGCCGCACAGAAGGTCCAGGCCGCCGAGGACGCCTGGAACACCCGCGACCCGCACAAGGTCGCCCTCGCCTACTCGCAGGACTCCGTCTGGCGCAACCGCGACACCTTCGTCACCGGCCGCGCCGAAATCGCCGAGTTCCTGACCCGCAAATGGGAGCGCGAACAGGAGTACGCGCTGCGCAAGGACCTCTGGGCCTTCGACGGCAACCGCATCGCCGTCCGCTTCCAGTACGAGTGCCGGGACGCGGAGGGACAGTGCTGGCGCTCCTACGGCAACGAACTGTGGGAGTTCGACGAGCATGGGCTGATGACCCGCCGCGAGGCCAGCATCAACGACGTACGGATCGAGGAGAAGGAACGCCGCATCCTCGGCCCGCGGCCTGAGCGGGAACGCGGTCACACCTTCCCCCTCCGGTGAACCCGGGGGAGTCGCTAGGGTTTCCGGGATGACCGACCAGGCCGCCCGCAAGCCCTTCCTCTACGTCGTCGTCTGCGCCGCCGGAATCGCCGCGGACGTCAGCGAACTGATCACCGCCGCGCAGGAGCGGAACTGGGAGGTCGGCGTCATCGCGACGCCCGTCGCCATGAACGGCTTCTTCGACACGGCCGCCGTCGAAGCACAGACGGGTCGCCCGCTCCGCTCCGCCTGGCGCACCCCGGGCGAGCCGCGCCCCTTCCCGGCACCCGACGCCCTGGTCCTCGCACCCGCCACCTTCAACACCGTCAACAAGTGGGCGGCCGGCATCGCCGACACCCTCGCACTGGGCACCCTGTGCGAGGTCGCGGGGCTCGGCGTGCCGATCGCCGTCCTGCCGTGCGTGGCCGACGCGCTGGCCGCCCACCCCGCCTACCGGGACAGTCTCGAACGGCTGCGGGGGACGGGCGTGCGGTTCGGGGAGCCGTACACCGGAGAACCGGGCGAGGACGGCGGGCGGCCGGAGTTCGGCTGGGAACGGGCGCTGGACCTGATCGAACGGGACTGACGGTCAGCCGCAGCCGACCGTGGGTCCCTCCACCATGCCGCCGGTGTAGAGCGCCTGCCCGCGCGGCATCCAGTAGCCCAGCTTCGAGACCACCGTCGAGCAGGCCGAGCCCGGTGTCACCTGGACCCGCACGGTGGCCGGACGGCCCGGCTGGAGGTCGGTCAGCGCACAGTCCACGGAGTACGTCAGCCGGTCCTCGGACGGGGCCCGTCCGATGAGCGGATTGACGCACCGGGCGTCCGTCGTGCTGATCCGCACCCCCGTGCTCTCCTCGCCGATCAGCCCGAAGCGGGCACTGCCGTCGCCCTGTTCGCTGTCGCGGTACACCCGGTAGGTCAGCGTGGTGGTGGCCCCGCGGCGCAGGGTGGTCCGGTCGACCTCGACCCGGTGCGTGGGCCGCTGCTTCGGCGCGCTCATGGTGAGCACGGCCCGGACCGTGCCGCGCAGGTCCACTCCGCTCGGCGTGGAGCGCACGTGCACGGTGGCCGTGACGTCGTAGATCCCCGGGCCGGGGTACGGCTGCGAACCGGGCAGTGTCCCGGAGGCGACCGTCTTCCCCTGGTGTTTCGCCGTCCAGGTGCCGGAGGTCAGACAGGCGTACCGGACGGACGTGCCGGGGCGGTGGCAGTTCGCGGGCGCCGAGACCGCCATCACCGGGGTGCCGCTGCCCGCGCACAGGCTGACCGCGGCCCGCTCGCCGTCCGCGCCGCGCAGGACGCCCGCGGGTGCGCACAGCGTCGCCGGTCCCTCGGCCACCGGAGCCTGGGCCCTGACCTCGTGTCCGGGCGGGGCCGGACGGCTCCAGGCGGTCGAGATCAGGGCGAGGGACGCCGCGGCCGCCCCGGTCAGGATCCTGAGTGTCCTCCGTCGTACCGCCACGCGTTCTCCCCTGCACCGCCGACCGGCCGGGCGCCGGTCACCTGCGCCGAGGATGCGGCAGCGGTCCGCCCGCCCCGCCGCTCCCACGCCGTGCGGTCACCTGGGGGCAGCAACGATGACGGCCCGTCAGCCGCCTCGGCGCACCCTGCCTTCGAGCGCACACGAGCACGTACGCTCCCCCTGGAAACCCCTCCCGAAGGCAGGAGCAGCAACGATGCAGTACGTGAAGCTCGGTTCGACGGGCCTGGACGTCTCCCGGATCTGTCTGGGGTGCATGACCTACGGCCTGCCCGACCGCGGCCGTCACGAGTGGACCCTCGGCGAAGAGGCCTCGCGCCCGCTGATCCGGCAGGCGGTCGAGGCGGGGATCAACTTCTTCGACACGGCGAACGTCTACTCCGACGGCACCAGCGAGGAGATCGTCGGCCGTGCCCTGCGCGACTTCGCCCGCCGCGACGAGATCGTGCTCGCGACGAAGGCGCACGGTCGCATGCGGCCCGGGCCGAACGGCGCCGGACTGTCCCGCAAGGCGATCCTCACCGAGCTCGACCAGAGCCTCACCCGCCTCGGCACCGACTACGTCGACCTCTACCAGATCCACCGCTTCGACCCGCACACCCCCGTCGAGGAGACGATGGAGGCCCTGCACGACGTCGTCAAGGCCGGCAAGGTCCGCTACATCGGGGCCAGTTCGATGTACGCCTGGCAGTTCTCCAAGGCCCAGTACACCGCGCGGCTGAACGGCTGGACGCGCTTCGTCTCCATGCAGAACCACTACAACCTCATCTACCGCGAGGAGGAGCGCGAGATGCTGCCCCTCTGCGCGGACCAGGGCGTGGGCGTCCTGCCCTGGAGCCCCCTCGCCCGCGGCCGCCTCACCCGCGACTGGGACACCACGACCGAGCGCAGCGCCACCGACACCTTCGGCAGCAATCTGTACCAGGAGGGCGACCGCACCATCGTCGAGGCCGTCACCCGCATCGCGGCCGACCGCGACGTCCCCCGAGCCCAGGTGGCCCTGGCCTGGCTGCTCCACCAGCCCACGGTGACGGCGCCGATCGTAGGAGCGTCGAAGCCCCGGCATCTGGAGGACGCGGTGGCCGCAGTCGACCTCCAGCTCAGCGACAAGGAACTCGAGGAACTGGAACGCCCTTACACGGCACATCCGATCGCCGGGCACTGAGTTTCTTGGGGGCGCGGGGCTGCCGCGGACGAACTACGGCCTTCCCGCGGAGCGATCAGTGAGGCCCCTGCGGCGCGAACTCCGTCCCGCAGGGCCCCGCCCCCTCGCTCTCCTCCAGAGCCACCCGCCCCCCACTCATCGACAACGTCCGGTAGAACCGACCGATCCGCTCCGCCGACCGCCCCACGTAGTGCCCGATGAACGACCGCCGGAACCGATCACCCGAACGGTTCGGCTGCGACCCGTGCACCAGGCTGCCGTTGAAGAACAGAACATCCCCCGGCGCCATGTCCACCGGCACCGGCGCCATCCCGGGCGGCGGCGGAACGTACTCCCGGGCGAAGGAAACACCCGCGTCCGCCTCCTCCGGGCAGAACACGTCCATCCGGTGCGTGCCCGGCACGACCTCCAGCCCGCCGTTCTCCCGGTCGATCACGTCGCACGCCAGCCACGCCGCCACGCACGTGCCCGGCTCCACCCGCAGATAGAAGTTGTCCTGGTGCAGCGCCTGCCCCCGGGCGCCCGGCGGCTTGAAGTAGAACATGCTCTGCGCGGCCAGGACCTCCTCCCCGAGGAGCGCCTCCAGGACCGTGCGCAGCCGGGCGTCCAGCAGCACGTCCCGGGCGAGGCCGTTGATCTCGTGCGGGTGCATCACCCGCGGCCAGACGCGCAGCGGATCGGCGTCCGCCCCGGACGCACGCGGCTCGAAGTGCCCGGGAACCGGCCCGGCCGCGTGCATCGCCGCGAACTCACCGCACAGCCGCTCGATCTCGTCAGCCCCGAAGAGCCCGCGCACGACCGTGAAACCGTCCTCCTCGAACCCCTCCCGGTACCGCCGGAGCCCGGCGGGGTCCAGGATGGGAGCGTCGGCGGCGCCGTTGCCCGTGACTGTCATGAGCGCACTCCTCGATCGGGTGTCCACGGTCCGACACTAGGCCGCCCTGTCGTCGAGGAGGATGCCCGTGCGTGCTGACGGATTGCCCGGCACTGCTGCGAACGGGAACGACGGGGTCCCCGCCCCGCCGCCCGGCCTGGTCGTGCTCGGCCGTTTCGACCAGCCGCCCGGCTACGCGGTCAACCGCCCGCGTGGCTCGGCGAGCTGGCTCTTCACCTGGACCACGGGAGGCCGGGGCCGGCTGCGGCAGGGCGCCGTGGAGACCTCGGTCGGCGCGGGTGATCTCGTGGTGCTCGCGCCGGGCGTCCCGCACGGCTACGCGGTGGACCCCGGCGCCCGGCACTGGCGGTTCTGGTGGGCGCACTGCCAGGCCCGCCCGTCGTGGGCCGGGTGGCTGCGGCCGTACGACGCCGGCGACGGGGTGTACGTGGTCACGTCCGCCCCGGCCGGTGTGCACGGCCGCGTCGAGTCGGCGTTCCGGCGGATGCACACCGACGCCCGCTGGACCGGGACCGAGGCACCGGCCGTACCCGCGTCCCCGGACGGGCAGGTCGCCGTCGCACACGGCAGCGCGGCCCGCGAACTCGCCCTGTGCGCGCTGGAGGAGATCGTCCTCCTCACCACGGCCGGCGCCCGGCCGGCGGCACCCCGCCCCGGCCTCGACGCACGGGTCCGCCGGGCCGAGGAGCTGATCGCCGCCGACCCGGGCGCCCCGCACACCGTCCGCTCGCTCGCCGAGGACGTCGCCCTGTCGCCGTCCCGCTTCGCCCACCTGTTCAGCCGGCAGCTCGGCCAGTCGCCCATGCGCGCCCTGCGCGAGGCCCGGCTGCGGCACGCCGCGCGACTGCTGGAGGGCACCGACCTGCCCGTGGAACGGGTGGCCGCGGCCTCGGGTTTCGCCAGCCCGTTCCACTTCAACCGCGTCTTCCGCGAGCGCTACGGGATACCGCCCGGCGCGTACCGGACAAAGTACGGCGACCCGTCCGGCCCAGCGGTTTCCGGACGGCGACGGGAACCGGGCGAATACCTGCCATAAAAGCCGAGGGGGCAGCCCGGAAATCCCTTTCGGACCGCTGATTGACAGTTTGTCAAAAAGCCCTGGCCGCCTACGCAATGCACGAAACCGCGAGATCTCTTGTTCCCTGTCGCTGACCTGTGCAAAGGTGTGCCCTGTCGGCGTGCGGACAGCGCGCCGTTCTTTCGTATGCGCGAGGCCGCCGTGCCGGCATACCCCTTGGTATGGACTTTATTCCGCATGTCCTTGAGAGGAATGCATCCGTGAACGACGCAAGTCCGTCGAATTCCCCGGCCCCGGCCCGCAGGTTCGGCCCGACGGACGAGCAACTGAGCGCCGAGCTCAGGAAGTGGACGGGCGCGACGCCCGCACTTCATCCCGTCGGCGAGCTGCTGGACCGGCACTGGGAGGCGGCTTTCGCCTACGCCCGCCTGTGCACCGCCGGTCCGCATTTCGCCGGAATGCTCACCACCGCGGCCTTCACCCGGCTCTTCGGCGAAAGCCTGCGCCAGAACGGTCCGACATCCGCCTGGCGGCCCCACCTGCTCGTCACCGTACGGCGGATCGCGGCCGAGTGGGCCACCGACCACCGACGCGAGATGCTCCACCCGGATCTGCTGTCCGAGGGCGGTGACGGGGAGCGGCCGGCCGCCCGGCTGCTGCCGCGGCAGCACCGGCGTCTGCTGTCCGGGGCCTTTCAGCGGCTGCCCCAGTCGGCCCGCTGCCTGCTGTGGCACATCGAGGTCGAGGCCGAACCGCTCACGGTCCCCGCCGGGCTGCTCGGCCTGGACGAGGAGGGCGCGCGGGTCGAACTGGCCCGGGCCCGTGACCGGATGCGCGAGGAGTGCCTCCAGCTGCACCGCGAACTCGCCCCCGACGAGGAATGCCGGCGCTATCTGCGTCTGCTCGACGTGACGTATCGGCGGGGCGCCCTCGAACTCGACCCGGATCTACGCGCGCATATCGAGGGATGCGGGCACTGCAGCGCCGCCGCGGACCAGCTCGACCGGTTCAACCACGGGCTCGGCGTCGCCCTGGCGGAGGCGGTGCTCGGCTGGGGCGGGCAGGACTACGTGGAGAGCGCGTCGATCAGCGCCGCGGAGGCCTCCTCCGAGAGCGGCGTTCCAGGGGACCCGGCCGGCACGGAACCGGCCGGTGGTGCCGCGCGTGCGGCGTTCCCGGACCCCGTCGCCCTCGCCGGCGCGGTGGGAGAGTCGTTCACCGACCCCGTCGACCCGGTGCCCGCGCCACCCGCCCCCGCCGCCGAAGGGGAACCGGGGACCCCGTCGCAGGTCCGGGCCCGGAAGCAGAACCAGACACAGGACCAGGCGCAGGCCGCAGCGCAGGCCCTGGCCCACGCCCAGGAGGCATTCCCCACCATCCCGCCCGACGCGCCCGCACCGGCCGCCGGAACGGCCCCCGGCCCGGACGCCGTGGGCCCGCGCACCGCCTCTCCCAGACCCGCCTCTCCCAGATCCGCCCACAAGGCGGCCCGCCGTGCCGCCCGCCGCCGTAACCTCACCGTGGGCGTCCTGACCGTCAGCGGCCTGGTCGTCCTCCCGCTGGTCCTGTGGTCCGTCGGCAACTCCGGCGACGCCGCCCCGCCGACCGCCGCGGACCGCCCCTCCGACGCATCCGGCCCGGGCGCGGCCGAGCCGACCGGTGACCCGTCCTGGATCGGCGCGGGCGAGCCCCGCAAGGGCGCTCTGCGCGGACGGCTGCACAATGTCGCCTCCGGCCTGTGCGTCGGCATCGAGGGCAAGAAGGCCGTCGAGGACGCGGAAGCCACACTCACCACCTGCTCCTCGGCCCCCGCCCAGCAGTGGACGTACGAGACCGACGGGCTGCTGCGCAACGGTGCCGCCCCCGACCTGTGCCTGGACTCGCGGCTCGGCTACTCGGTGCGGCTCGCCCCCTGCACGGGGACGTCCCGGCCCGACATCAAGGACATCAGCTACGACTTCATCCTCCAGGGCGCCCTGGTGCCCCGCCGGGACCAGGAGCTCGCCCTGGCCCCGGCCGCGACCGACGGCTCGGGGTCCCTGGTCCTCAAGACCCGGGCGGACGACGAGGTCCAGCGCTGGGTGATCGACACCTCCAAGACCGATCTCCAGATGGAGGCCGTCAACTGGGAAGCCGCCGCTCCGGTGCCGCAGCCCGAGCCCACCCCGACCCCCACCCCCACACCGTCGAGGACACCCGAACCGACCCCCACCCCGACCGCCGCTCCGTCGACGTCCCGGCCGGCGCCCACGAGCCCGTCGCCCAGCACCACGTGCCACTACTACGGCTACTCCTGCTCCTGGAACGGCGACCAGGGCTACCCCGGCTACGGCTATGGCTCCGGTTACGGCCATGGCTACGGCGGTCGCAGCCGCTGACCGGGCGCGACTCAGCTCCCGACGACCTCCAGCGACAGCCACAGCGCCACCACGGCCGGCACCAGCGCGGCGGGTACCGCGAGCAGCCCGAGCCGGGTGAATTCCCCGAGCTCGACGCGATGCCCGTGCTGCTGCACGATCCGCCGCCACAGCAGCGTCGCCAGCGATCCGGCGTAGGTCAGGTTGGGGCCGATGTTCACGCCGAGCAGCACCGCCAGCACGGCGCCGGGACCGGCCCCGGCGGTCAGCGGCAGCAGCACCAGCACCGCGGGCAGGTTGTTGATGAGGTTCGCCAGGACGGCGGCCAGTACGGCCACGCCCAGCAGCGCGAGCAGGCCCGAGCCGTCGGGCAGCACACGGTGCAGCGCGTCGGCGAGACCGTTGTCGACGACCGCGCGCACCACGACGCCGAGCGCGAGCACGAACGCCAGGAACGCCGGGGCCGCGGAGCGCACCACCGTCAACGGGGTGGCCCGCCGCCGCAGCAGCGCCCGCCCGGCCAGCACCAGCGCACCCGCCAGCGCGGCCCACGCCGGTGCGATCCCGAGGGCGGAGGCCACGACGAACCCGGCCAGGGTGCAGCCCACCGTGACCAGGGCGAACAGCGGCAGCTCGGGAGGCCGCGCGGTGTCGACGGCGGGGAGCGGAGCGGCCAGTTCCCGGGCGAAGAACCGCCGGAAGATCACATACTCGGCGCCGATCGCGACCAGCCAGGGCAGTGCCATCAGCGCCGTGAACCGGGTGAAGCTCAGCCCGCTCGCCGTGAAGGCGAGGAGGTTGGTCAGGTTGGAGACCGGCAGCAGCAGCGAGGCGGTGTTCGACAGGTGCGCGCACGCGTAGAGGTGCGGCCGGGCCTGGACGCCCATCCTGGTGGCGGTGGCGAGCACCACCGGTGTCAGCAGGACGACCGTGGCGTCCAGGCTGAGCACGGCCGTGATGACGGAGGCCAGCGCGAACACCGCGGTCAGCAGCCGCCCGGGACGCCCCGCCGCCCAGCGGGCCATCCAGGCCCCGCACGCCGTGAACAGTCCCTCGACGTCGCAGAAGTGGGCGAGCACCAGCACGGCCGCGAGGAAACCGACCACGGGCCCCAGCCGCTGGATCTCCTCCCACGCGTGCGTGGGCGAGATCACGCCGACGGCGACCGCGAGCCCGGCGGCGGGAACCGCCAGTACGGCCTCGGGCAGCCCCTTGGGGCGGACGACGGCCCAGACGAGCACCGCGGCCAGCAGCGCCACGGACAGGACTTCGGCGAGCGGGGTGTTCAGGGCGGGGTCCTCCGGGGCGTGTGCAGGCGGTGCCCGCCCATGAAACCAGGCTCCGGTAAGAACGCTCACATCACGTCGAGCATCGTCAGCTCGGCCCAGATCGTCTTGCCCTCGGGGGTGTGCCTGCTGCCCCAGCGCTGGGTGAGCTGGGCGACCAGGAGCAGACCGCGGCCGCCCTCGTCCCAGGTCTTGGCCCGGCGCAGGTGCGGCGCGGTGTGGTTGGTGTCGGACACCTCACAGATCAGGGTGTCCGCGTCGTGGATCAGCCGCAGCCGGATGGGCTTGGCGCCGTAGCGGATGGCGTTGGTGACCAGCTCGCTCACCACCAGCTCCGCGGTGAACGTGGCCTCGGTCAGCGTCCAGCGCTCCAGCTGTTCGACGACCTGCTTGCGGATGGGGGCCACCAGCGCCGGGTCGGCCGGGATGTCCCAGGTCGCGACCTGGGAGGACGGCAGACCGCGGGTGCGGGCCAGCAGCAGGGCCACGTCGTCGGCGGAGCCGCCCGAGGGGAGCAGCGCCTGCAGCACACGGTCGCAGATCTCGTCGAGCGAGCCGACCGGGGCCGACAGGGACTCGCGGAGCATCCGCTGGCTCGTGTCGCCGTCCCGTTCGCGGCTCGCGAGCAGCCCGTCCGTGTGGAACGCCAGGACACTGCCCTCCCGCAGCTCCACCTCTGCGCTCTCGAACGGCAGTCCCCCGACACCGAGCGGGGGACCGGAGGGCAGGTCGAGCTGCCGGGCCGGGCCGTCCGGTGGGACCAGGAAGGGCTGCGGGTGCCCGGCCCGGGCCAGGGTGCAGCGCCGCGACACCGGGTCGTACACCGCGTAGAGGCAGGTCGCGCCCACCTCACCGGTGCCGGCCGCGTCTTCGCCGCCGGACTCCTGGGACAGCCGGACGACCAGGTCGTCGAGGTGGGTGAGCAGTTCGTCGGGGGCCAGGTCGATGTCGGCGAGGGTGCGGACGGCGGTGCGCAGCCGGCCCATGGTGGCCGAGGCCTGGATGCCGTGGCCGACGACGTCCCCGACGACCATGGCGACCCGCATCCCGGACAGCGGGATCACGTCGAACCAGTCGCCGCCCACACCGGAGCGGGTGGCGGGCAGATAGCGGGAGGCCGCCTCCACCGCGGCGGTGCGCGGCAGATGGCGCGGCAGCAGGCTGCGCTGCAGCGCGAGGGTCGTCTCCCGCTCGCGGGAGTAGCGGCGCGCGTTGTCGATGCAGACGGCGGCCCGGGCCGTGACGTCCTCGGCCAGCAGCACATCGTCGTCCGTGAAGTCCTCGGGGCGGCGAAAGCGGGTGAAGACCGCGACCCCGAGGATGGTGCCCCGGGCCTGGAGCGGGACGGACATCGTGGAGTGGATGCCGTACTCGCGGACCCGACGGAAGCGGACCGGATCCCAGGCGAGCCACCGTTCGAGGTCCTCCTCCGATCCCGAGGCCACCACCGCCTGGCCCGCGATCAGCGAGGCGGCCTGCGGGGAGGACTCCGGGTAGACCTCGACCTGCCCCGGCTTGGTGACGGCCTCGGGGCTGCCCGAGTTGACCGACTGGTGGGCGGCCCGGCGCAGACTCACCGGCGGGGCGGGCGTCCCCGCGGACTCGCCGCCGTGCTCCCGGGTGTCGAGCAGGTCGACGCTGACGAAGTCGGCGAGCGCCGGGACGCACACGTCCGCCAGCTCCTGGGCCGTACGGGTGACGTCGAGGGTGGTGCCGATGCGCACGCTCGCCTCGTTGACCAGTTGCAGCCGCTCCCGTGACCGGTACTGGTCGCTGAAGTCGTGGGCGGTCACGCACACGCCCCACACCTGGCCGGACGGGCCGGTGAGCGGTGCGATCCGGGCCAGCCAGGCGTGCGCGCCCCGGGTCTCGCCGCTGGCCTTCATGTACGTCTGCATGTCCTGCCGGCGGCCGGTGCTCAGCACCCGGCGCAGATTCTCCTCGAGCTCGATGTTCTGCGGCCGGCTGCCGATGTCGGTGGGTCTCAGACCCCGCAGACGGTCGGCGGGCATGCCGAGGAGGTCCGCCATGGCTTCGTTGACACCGCGCAGCCGCAGCCCCTCGTCGAAGATCATCGTGGCGCAGGGTGACTGGGTGAGGGCCGCCCGCACCAGCGGGTCGTCCTCCGGCCCCAGGTCGTCGGCCTCCGGCGGGGACACCGCGAACCACTCGGCCGCCTCACCCTCCGGCGGTCTGCGGTGGGCGAGCACCCACACGGACACCGTGCGGCCGTCGCGGTGACGCAGCGCGAGCATGCCGCTCCAGCGGGCGTCCTGGGGCGCGGGCGGCGCGGCGGCGTCGTCGGCCAGCAGCTCGGCGGCCGGGCGGCCCACGACGTCGGCGGACGTGTGGCCCAGGAGGCGGCGGGCCCCCTCGTTCCACCCGGTGAGCGTGCCGTCGGCGGCGATGACGACACGGGCGGCCACGCCCTCGTCCAACGGCTCGTCCGGGATCATCGTCGCCACTCCATACGGACACTCACAGTGATCAGGGAGGTCGCTTGAGTTCCAGCCTAGTCCGTAGGCGCCCGACGTGAACCGGTAACCCCGAGGGCGCCCGGCTGTGCGGGGTCGGGGCGTGATTCCGGCCGATGTGACGCCTGGGGCAGAAGGATGTCGACGCACCCTTGACGGCCCTGTGTGACGCCTCGACAGAATCTGTTTGTTCGCGATCAGTTGTGATTGCTTCTGGGTCTTAATGAGGGAGAGCCTCCATGTCGGTCACGCGCAGATCGGTCCTGCTCGCCTCCGCGGCCGCGCCCGCGGCCGGAGCGCTGCTCGGCGCCCCGGAGGCGTGGGCCGCCGAGGAGGTGCGCGACGCGTCCGGGCGCAGTACCGTCGCCCTGCGCGACGGCTGGCGCTTCGCCCTGGTCAACCCGGGCGGCATCACCGACCCGACCGGCGCCTACGCCGACGCCGCGCTGCCCGGCTACGACGACTCCCGGTGGCGCGAGGTCGCCGTCCCGCACGACTGGAGCATCGAGCAGGCCCCCACCACCGAGCACGGCACCACCAGCGGTACCGGCTTCCTGCCCGGCGGCCTCGGCTGGTACCGCCTCTCCTTCACCCTGCCGCCCGCCCTCGCGGGCCGGCGGATCTCGGTGGAGTTCGACGGCGTCTACATGGACTCCCACGTCTACTGCAACGGCGAGGAGGCCGGCCGTCACCCCTACGGCTACACCGGCTTCGCCTTCGACCTCACCGACCTGGTGCACACCGACGGCACCACCGAGAACGTGATCGCGGTCAAGGTCCAGAACCGGCTCCCCAGCAGCCGCTGGTACTCGGGCAGCGGCATCTACCGCGAGGCCCGCCTGGTGATCACCGAGCCGGTGCACGTGGCCCGCTGGGGCACCCGTGTCCTCACCCCCGAGATCTCCGCCGAGCGGGCCGTCGTACGGATCGACACCACGGTCGTCGACGCCGCGGGCGCGGGCGCGGACGTCGAGGTCGTCTCCCGGATCGTCGACCGGAAGGGCCGCACGGTCGCCCGTACCTCCTCCACCGTCGCCGTCACCGACGAGCGGACCGAGACCCACGAACTCACCGTCAAGCGACCGGAGCTGTGGGACATCGAAGCCCCGCACCGCTACACCCTGCACACCGAACTGCGCGTCGGCGGCCGGACCACCGACACCTACCGCACGCCCTTCGGCTTCCGCACCTTCCGCTTCGACCCGGACGAGGGCCTCTTCCTCAACGGCACCCACCACAAGCTCAAAGGCGTCGACCTCCACCACGACCTGGGCGCCCTCGGAGCCGCCGTCAGCAAGGACGCCATCCGCCGCCAGATGCTCATCATGAGGTCGATGGGCGTCAACGCCTTCCGCACCTCCCACAACCCGCCCTCCCCGGAGATGATCGAGGTCTGCGAGGAACTCGGCATCGTCATGCTGGTGGAGGCGTTCGACTGCTGGAAGAGCCCCAAGACGCGGTACGACTACGGCCGCTTCTTCGACGAGTGGGCCGACAAGGACATCGCGGAGATGGTCCTGGCCGCCCGCAACTCGCCCGCCGTCCTGGTGTGGTCCATCGGCAACGAGGTCAGCGAGTTCACCTCCACCGCCGGTCTCGCCATGGCCGACCGGCTCATCGCCGCCATCAAGGCCCACGACGTCACCCGCCCGGTCGTGATCGGCTCCCACCGGCACCGCAGCGTGCCCGCCCCGGGCTCTCCCGGCGATCTGATCCTCGCCAAGATCGACGGCCTGGGCCTCAACTACAACACCGCCAAGTCGGTGGACGCCCTGCACGCCCGCTATCCCAAGCTGTTCCTGTTCGAGTCGGAGTCGTCCTCGGAGACCTCCACCCGCGGCGCCTACCAGGAGCCCGAGCACCTCAACACCGGCGAGGACCACACGCCGGGCCGGCGCGCGACCTCCTCCTACGACAACAACCTCGCCTCCTGGACCATGAGCGGCGAGTACGGTCACAAGAAGGACCGGGACCGCAAGTGGTTCGCCGGGCAGTTCCTGTGGTCGGGCATCGACTACATCGGCGAGCCCACGCCGTACGACGTGTTCCCGGTCAAGGCGTCCTTCTTCGGCGCGGTCGACACCGCGGGCTTCCCGAAGGACATGTACCACCTCTTCCGGAGCCAGTGGACCGAGCGGCCGATGGTCCATCTGCTTCCGATGACCTGGAACCACGCCGAGGGCGACACGGTCGAGGTCTGGGCGTACGCCAACGTCGACACCGTCGAACTGTTCCTCAACGGGAAGTCGCTGGGCGTACGGCGGTTCGACACCAAGAAGACCGTCGACGGCCGCTCGTACCTGGAGACCACCGAGGCGACCGGCGACGACAAGACCTTCACCGACGGCCCCTACCCCGGCAGCTACACCAGCCCGAACGGCAGTGCCGGAAAGCTGCACCTGACCTGGAAGGTGCCCTACGAACCGGGGGAGCTGAAGGCCGTCGCGCGCCAGGGCGGCAAGAAGGTCGCCACCGATGTGCTGCGCACCGCCGGTGCCCCGCACGCGATCCGCCTGACACCCGACCGCGATTCCACCGCCGCGGACGGCCGTTCGCTGGTCTTCGTGACCGCCGAGGTGGTCGACCGGCGCGGCGTGGTGGTGCCCGGCGCCGAGCACCTGATCTCCTTCGAGGTGGCGGGCGGCTCCCTCGCCGGGCTCGACAACGGCCGGCAGGAGAGCGCCGAGCGCTACCAGGCGAGCACCCGCACCGCCTACCACGGCAAGGCCCTCGCCATCGTTCGCTCGGGCACGAGGACGGGCACGGTGAAGGTGACCGCCCGCGCCGACGGCCTGCGCACCGGCACGACGACCGTCCGCGCCACCCCGGCCCGGGACCGGGCCGAGACGGCCCCGCCCGCCTTCGGGCCGGAGCATCCGGCTCCGCTGGACCACCCGCACGCGGACGCCAGTTACTCAGGCCGCCCGGACACCCTGCCCGCCGCCATGCTCGACGGCGATCCGGCCACCGGCTGGTCCAACGGCTTCTTCAAGCAGGCCACGGCCCTGCTGCCCGCCTTCGACGGGGCCCGCGGCGAGGACTGGGTCTCGGTCGACCACGGGCGCACCCGCGGCTTCGACCGGGTGGATGTCTCCTTCACGGTGGACGCCACCCACAGCCTGCCCGCGGCGATCGAGGTGGCGGTGTGGGACGGCCGGGGGTGGCGGGCCGTGCGGGACACCGCGATCGACTGGGCCACCGCCTCCGACGCCCCGACCGCGATCACCTTCAAGTCCGTCCGCGGCTCCCGGATCCGGCTCACCCTGACGAGCCGCCACCCCGACGAGGCGCGGGGTGCGATGCGTATCAGCCGACTGGACACGGCCTAGGCCACACCGGTCCGGACGGGCGGCGGACAGCCAGTCCCGTCCGGACCGTTGACGGAGTGTCACATCAGCCACAACCATGGCGGGCATCCGCATCTGGGAGCGCTCCCACGAGGAGCGCCACCCGCACCTCACCAGAGGAGCCCGGACGTGAAACGACGCAGAACCGCCCTGCTGTCCCTGACGGCCCTCCTGGCGACCGCGCTCACCGCGCTGCCCTCCGCACCGGCCGGGGCCGAAGAGGTCGAACAGGTCGAGAACGGCACCTTCGACACCACCACCGCCCCCTGGTGGACGACCAGCAACGTCACCGGGGGCCTGTCCGACGGCCGGCTCTGCGCCGACGTACCCGGCGGCACCGCCAACCGCTGGGACGCCGCCGTCGGACAGAACGACATCACCCTCGTGAAGGGGGAGTCGTACCGCTTCTCGTTCAGTGCGACCGGCACGCCCGCCGGGCACGTGGTGCGGGCGATCGTGGGCCTGTCGGTGTCCCCGTACGACACCTACTACGAGGTGACACCGCAGCTCAGCGTCTCCGGCGACCGCTACTCCTACACCTTCACCTCGCCCGTCGATACCGCTCAGGGCCAGGTCGGCTTCCAGCTCGGCGGCAGCGCGGACGCCTGGCGCTTCTGCATGGACGACGTCTCCCTGCTGGGCGGCGTCGCGCCGGAGCCGTACGAGCCCGACACCGGCCCCCGGGTCCGCGTCAACCAGGTCGCCTATCTGCCCGCCGGGCCGAAGAACGCCACCCTGGTCACCGACGCCACGGCGAAGCTGCCCTGGGAGCTGAAGAACGCCCGCGGCACCGTGGTCGCCCGGGGCACGACCGTGCCGCGCGGGGTCGACGCCTCCTCCGGGCAGAACGTCCACTCGATCGACTTCGGCGCGTACCGCACGAAGGGCACCGGCTTCACGCTGGTCGCCGACGGCGAGACCAGCCGCCCCTTCGACGTCGACGCGAGCGTCTGGGAGCGGCTCCGCCTCGACTCGGCGAAGTACTACTACACCCAGCGCAGCGGCATCGAGATCCGTGAGGACCTGCGGCCCGGGTACGGCCGCCGGGCCGGTCACGTGGGCGTGGCACCCAACCAGGGCGACACCTCCGTACCGTGCCAGCCGGGCGTGTGCGACTACAGCCTCGACGTCAGCGGCGGCTGGTACGACGCCGGCGACCACGGCAAGTACGTCGTCAACGGCGGCATCTCCACCTGGGAGGTGCTGAGCACCCACGAACGCGCGCTGCACGCCCGCACCGGCGACGCCGGCAAGCTCGGCGACGGCACGCTCGCCATCCCCGAGAGCGGCAACAAGGTCCCGGACATCCTCGACGAGGCCCGCTGGGAGCTGGAGTTCCTGCTGAAGATGCAGGTGCCCGCCGGGAAGCCGCTGGCCGGCATGGCCCACCACAAGATGCACGACGAGCAGTGGACCGGACTGCCGCTGCTGCCGAGCGACGACCCGCAGAAGCGCGAACTGCACCCGCCGTCCACCGCGGCCACCCTGAACCTGGCGGCCACGGCCGCGCAGGCGGCCCGCCTGTACCGGTCCTACGACAAGGCGTTCGCCGACAAGGCCCTGGCGGCCGCCCGCAAGGCCTGGTCGGCGGCGCTGGCCCACCCCGACCGTTACGCCTCCGAGAGCGACGGCGTCGGCGGCGGTGCCTACCCCGACAGCGATGTGACCGACGACTTCTACTGGGCGGCGGCCGAGCTGTATCTCAGCACCGGGGAGAAGCAGTTCGAGGAGTACGTCCTGAAGTCCCCGGTCCACACGGCCGACCTCTTCAAGCCCCTCGGCTTCGACTGGGCCCGCACCGGCGCGGCGGGCCGGCTCGACCTCGCGACGGTCCCGAACAAGCTCCCCGGCCGGGACAAGGTGCGCGAGTCCGTCGTCAAGGGCGCCGACCGCTACCTGGCCACCCTGAAGGACCACCCCTACGGCATGCCCTACGCGCCCGACGGCAACAAGTACGACTGGGGCTCCAGCCACCAGGTCCTCAACAACGCCGTCGTCCTCGCCACCGCGTACGACATCACCGGCGCCTCGAAGTACCGGGACGGCGCGCTGCAGAGCATGGACTACATCCTCGGCCGCAACGCGCTGAACCTCTCCTACGTCACCGGCTACGGCGAGGTCAGCGCCCAGAACCAGCACAGCCGCTGGTACGCCCGCCAGCTCGACCCCGGCCTGCCCCACCCGCCGAACGGCACCCTGGCCGGCGGGCCGAACTCGAGCATCCAGGACCCCTACGCACAGAGCAAACTCCAGGGCTGCGTCGGACAGTTCTGCTACATCGACGACATCCAGTCCTGGTCGACCAACGAACACACGATCAACTGGAACGCCGCCCTGACCCGGATGGCCGCCTTCGTGGCGGACCAGGGGTAGGGAACGTGCCCGGTGCCGGGGGAGTCCGCCGACAGGACGCCTCCGGCACCCGCGCGTAGCCTGGTCACATGCACGCGGTGCGGGTAGACGGCATCGAGATCGCCTACGACCGGGTGGGCTCGGGCCCGCCCCTGGTGCTCGTGCACGGCGCCACCGCGGACGCCCGCCTCTGGCGTGGCCAGGTCGCCGACCTGGCCGACGCGTTCACCGTGGTCGCCTGGGACGAACCGGGGACCGGCCGCTCCTCCGACGTACCGCCCTCCTTCACTCTCGCCGACTACGCCCGCTGTCTGGCGGCGGTGGTCAAGGACGTGGGCCTCGGCCCGGCCCACGTCCTCGGCCTGTCCTGGGGCGGGACCATCGTGCTGGAGCTCTACCGGCACCACTCCGATCTCGTCAGGACGCTGCTCCTCGTCGACACCTACGCCGGCTGGAAGGGCTCGCTGCCCGCGGCCGAGGTGCGGGCACGGGTCGAGGGGGCCGAGCGGCTGCTCGCGGTCCCGGCCGAGGACTTCGCGCCGACCATGCCGGGCCTGTTCGCGGGCGAGCCACCCGCCGAAGCCGTACGTCTGATGTCCGTGATGTCGGCCGACACCCGCCCCCAGACCATGCGGACCGAGCTCACCGTCATGGCCGAGGCCGACCAGCGCGACCTGCTGCCCAGGATCACGGTGCCGACGCTCCTGCTCTGGGGCGAGCTGGACACGCGCTCCCCGGTGGAGCAGGTGGCCCACCCGTTCCTGGCGGCGATCCCGCACGCCACGCTGGTCGTGCTGCCGGGCATCGGGCACCTCAGCAACATCGAAGCCCCGGAGGCCTTCAACCGGACGGTCCGGGAGTTCTGCCGCGCCCGTTCCTGAGCGGCCGGTCCCGGACGCTCACGCCTCCTCCTTGGGCACATGGGCGAGCTTGTCCGGATTGGCCACGACATAGATGCCGCGCACCCGGTCGCCCTCCGGGGTGAGGTCCAGCACCAGGACGGCGAACGGCGCGTCCCCGTCGAACAGCACGGCGGCGTCGTCGCCGTTGACGCGGCGGTAGCGCCAGACGGGGTTGCGCGGACCGCCGCGCCCGGACGTGAGCAGGCGGGCCACCTTGTCCCGGCCGTGCACCGGGCGCAGGCTCGCCGGCCTGCGTTTGCCGCCGGCGTCCGTCCACGCCGTGACGTCCGGCGCGAGGACCTCCATCAGCGCGGCGATGTCCCCGCCGAGCGCCGCCCGCACGAACCGCTCGGTCGCCTCTCGCCGCACCCGCGGATGCGCCTCGTAGCGCGGCCGCCGCGCGTGCACATGCTCCCGGGCCCGGTGCGCCAACTGCCGTACGGCGGCGGGGGAGCGGTCGATGACCTCCGCGATCTCGGCGTGCGGGTAGCCGAACACCTCGCCCAGGACGAAGACGGCCCTCTCCAGCGGGGTCAGCGACTCCAGGACCACCAGCATCGCCAGCGACACCGACTCGGAGCGCAGGGCGGGCCCGTCGGCGGTGTCGGCCTCGCCCTCGGCGACCAGGGGCTCGGGCAGCCACTCGCCGACGTAGGTCTCCCGCCTGCGGCTGATCGTGGCACGGCGGCGCAGCGCGTGGTTGACCGCCGCCCGCACGAGATAGGCGCGGGGGTTGTCGACGCCGGCCAGGGGAGCGCCGCCGCCCCGGGCCGTCCAGGACAGCCAGGTCTCCTGCAGGACGTCCTCCGTGTCGGCGACACTGCCGAGCATGTTGTAGACGACGCCGAACAGCAGCTCGCGATGGTCGACGAACACCCCGGTCGCCTCGTCGACCGGGGTGTCGGTGCCGGGTGCGGTGATCTCGGTCATGCGTGGTCCTCCCAGAGACGCGCTCACCACTGGGACCCGGGCGGGGGCCCGGAATGTGACATCGCCGGGGTGCCATGTGACGCAGGTCTCGGCGGCCGACCGGCGGTGAACCGCTCCCGGTACCGTCTGACTTCCTCTCTGACCTGGGGATATTTACGAGTCAGTACCCGAGCGGTACCTTGAGGGAATGCCAGCTCTCAACGTGGAGTTCAGCGACCGCGAACTCGAGGACCTGCGGCAGATCGCCAAGGAGCGCGGTACGTCGATGAAGGCGCTCGTGCGGGAGGCGGCCGCGGCCGACATAGCGCGCCACCGGGCGCTCCAGGAGGGCGCGGAGGCCTTCCGCAGGTTCTTCGCGACCCACGCCGACGAGTTCGCCGCCGCCTTCCCCGACGACGAACCGCCCGCGAAGGACGAGGGGCGGGCCGCCTGACCGATGGCCCCCGTCATCCATATCGACGTGCCCTGGCTGCTGCAGCGCCATGAGGAGGTCCTGCCGGACCAGCCCACCGTGAACGACTTCTCCGCGCTGGTCGCCGCCGTCGCCCGGCACCGCGTGGACCCGCCGCGTCTCGGGGTGAACTCCGACCCGGCCTGGCGGGCCGCCGCGCTGCTGCACGCCCTCGCCGTGCTCCGGCCGCTGCCCACGGCCAACGCCCGCTTCGCCTGTGCGACGGCCGTGGCGTACATGTTCGTCAGCGGCGCCGGCATCGACCCGCCCTATGGCGCCCTCGTCGACCTCGCCCGCGATCTGATGTCCCACACGACCGACGTCTACGGCGCGGCGGACCGGCTGCGGTCCTGGCAGATCTGACCCGATTCACACAGGGCGCACGGAAATGTCGAAAACGGGTGCGAGCAACGTACGTACGTTCCCCGTTTCTGACTTTCTGTCAATGGGCCGGATGTTGCACGGGCGCCTTGTTGGTCGTGTGGGGGTTGTGCAAGAGTGAAACACACGTGCGGGGGGAATGGCCGGGTGTCGCACGTGATTTGTGGACCGGGTCCGATTCGCCGCCGGTGAATTCGCACCTCCCGCGCTGCGCCAGAAAAGGTTCGCACCAACCGGGCTCCTTTTTCGGCGGCAGGACTTCTGTGTGTCACCTGCGCGTGGGAAGGAACCATCTCAGTGCCCACCCCCCACCCCCCTCGTCCCCCGTATCCCCCGCCCGGCGGGGATCCCGGGGAATCCGATGAATCACTCGCCGCCCCGCTGAGAGGCAGCCCGGAGGGCGAGGTCGCCGCCCATTCCGTCGCGCTGCTGACGACGCGGCACTGGCAGTCGGTGTACGACTACGCGGTCATCTGTCTCGCCTCGTCGGCGCAGGTCGCCGCCATGGTCACCGGGACCGCCTTCCACCGGACCCTCAACCGCGTCGCCTTCGGCGACTCGGCCGTCGCGCTGCGCCCGGTCCTGCTGGTGACCGTGCGCGACACGATCCGCGAGTGGTCCGGCGACGATCGAATATCCGCCGTACTGCCGGCGCTGCAGAAACCGGCCGGAGGGCGGGGGCTGCGCGCGGCGGCGTCCATGACGCCCGAAAATCGGGCACTCGCGGAGCGGGCATTCCAGGCACTTCCCGCCGCCGCGCGCTGTTTGCTCTGGCATGTCGAGGTCGAGGCAGATCCTTTAAGTGTCCCCGCCGGGCTGCTGGGCATGGACACCGACATCGCGTCGGCCGCCCTCGAACAGGCGCGTGACAAATTCCGTGAAGGTTGTGTACATGCCCATCGTGAACTCGCGCCGACCCATGATTGCCGGTTCTACAACCGCCTCCTCGACGTCCCGATCCGTCGGGGCGGCGCTCTGCTGCCGGACGTGCAGGAGCATCTGGCGGAGTGCCGCTACTGCCGGAACGCGGCCGAACAACTCAGCCATTTCGAGGGCGCTCTCGGCCCGCTGATCGCCGAAGCGGTGCTCGGCTGGGGCGCGCGCCGCTACCTCGACTCGCGTCCCGGCCGGGCCTCGCACGGTACGCGCGCCGGTCGCGGCGGCCGGCGCGGCGGCGGACGGTCCGGGAACGCGCGCCACCGTCTGCTGTCCCGGATCCCCATGCCCGCCCGCCGGGTCCCGGGGGTCCGGATCCCGGACGCGCTGCGGTCCTCCCGGGCGCTGCTCTCGGGCGTCGGCGCGGTCTCGGCCGGCGTGCTGGCGACGGTGCTCATCATCAGCGCGTCGTCGTACGACGGCGGCCAGGCCGACCCGGCCGGTTCCAACAGCGCCGCCGGCGGCAACGGCGGCGGGTCCGCGACACCGCCGGACACGGCCGGGCTGCCCACGGCCCCGGGCGTGACACGGCTGCGCAACGCGGGCGCCGACCTGTGCCTCGACATCCGGGACCTGCCGAAGGAGGGCTCGGGGGCGAAACTGGCCTCGTGCTCGACGGCGTGGACCCAGCAGTGGACGTACGAGAACGACGGGTTGCTGCGCAGCGTCGCCGATCCCGGGCTGTGCCTGGACTCGCACAAGGACGCCGGCGTCGTCGTCCTCGGCACCTGCGCCGAGGAGTACGCCGAGCGGGGCGAGGACGTGCGCTACGACCTCACCGTGCAAGGGGAGTTGCTGCCCCGCTGGGACGAGCAGCTCGCCCTCTCCTCCACCAACGACGACCCGGACGCCGACATCGTCGTCAAGGTCCGCGACCGGTCCGACGCACAGCGCTGGCAGCCGGAGCCCGTGCCCACGGCCGCGGGCTCCCTGTCGATCGCCGAGGAGGAGGTCCCGACGGCGCGTCAGGTGACAGCGCCGAAGAGCTGAACAGCCGAGCGGTGAACTCGGCCTCGCCCCGCCTCAGCCCGGCTGCTCCGTCACGTCGGCCGGGGAGACCGTCGCGGGCGTGGCGTGGCCCGACAGGGCCAGGGTGAGGTCGAGTTCGGCCAGGAGGCAGCGGATGACGTGCTCGACTCCGGGCTGCCCGTCGAGGCCGAGACCGTAGACGTACGGGCGTCCGACGAGCACCGCCCGCGCGCCCAGCGCGAGAGCCTTGAAGATGTCGTCGCCGGTGCGGACCCCGCTGTCGAAGAGGACGGTGAGCCGGTCGCCGACGGCGTCCACGACACGCGGCAGCGCGTCGGCGGCGGCCATGGACCCGGCCACCTGGCGGCCACCGTGGTTGGAGACGACGACGCCGTCCATGCCCGCCTCCGCGGCCAGCCGCGCGTCGTCCGGGTGCAGGACGCCCTTGAGGACGATCGGGCCGTCCCAGTTCTCCCGCAGGAACGCCAGGTCCGGCCAGGACTTGGCCGGGTCGGAGAACATGCCGACGAAGTGCATCACGGCCGCGTTCGGGTCCTCGTGCACCGGCTTGGCCAGACCCGCCTGGAAGGCCGGGTCCGAGAAGTGGTTGGCCGTGCCGACACCGTGGAGGAAGGGCAGATACGCCTGGTCGAGATCGCGGGGCCGCCACGACAGCAGCGGGGTGTCCAGGGTGACGACCAGCACGCTGAACCCGGCCGCCTTCGCCCGGTTCAGGAAACTGCGGGCCACCTCCGGGTCCTTGGGCCAGTACAGCTGGAACCACCGCTCGGCGTCGCCCATCGCCTCGGCGACCTGCTCCATGGGCGTGCTCGACGCGGACGACAGGATGTACGGCACGCCCTGCGCGGCGGCGGCCCGGGCAGCGGCGGGTTCGGCGTCCGGGTGCATGATCGACAGCACGCCGACCGGGGCCAGCGCCAGCGGGGCGGGCAGGGCGCGGCCCAGCACCTCGACCGACAGATCCCGTTCGTGCACGTCCCGCAGCATGCGCGGCACGATCCGGCGACGCTCCAGGGCCGCCCGGTTGGCGCGGGCGGTGCTGCCGTTCCCCGCGCTGCCCGCCACATAGCCGACCGGGCCGGGCCCGAGCCGCTGTTCGGTCAGCTCCTCCAGCCGGGTCAGATCGGTGGGCAGGCGCGGCACGGCACCCGTCATCCCGTTGAGATAGATCTCGTACTGGAAGTCGGCCCAGTGCTTCGCCATGTCGTCCGTCCCGCCTCTCGTCGCTGAGAACGCGCAGTACGCCGACCATACCGACCGGTAGGCAGGACGGGAGTGATCAGGGTCGGCTCGCCGACTCGTGCAGGACGCGTGCCAGTTCGCGCGGGCGGGAGAACATCGGCCAGTGGCCGGTGTCCATCTCGATCAGCTCCCAGCGGTCGCTCTCGAGCAGCTCGGCCACCACGGGCATCGGCGCGTCCCCGTCGAGCAGGCACTTGATGTACGTCGCCGGAAGCGCGCCGAGGTTACCCCGCAGCACGGCCGGTTCGGTGAGCGTGGCACCGGCCTGCTGGGTGCGGGGTCGAGTTCACGATCCGGGCGATCTGCTCGTCCGTCAGCCCCTGGCCCGCGTACTCCGGCGCGCCGAGCGGCGGCCAGTACCCGTCGTGGTCGGAGATCGACTGTCGTACGTCCTCGCTCGGCCAGCCCGACAGGAACGACTCCCCGTCCACCGGTACGTTCGCGTCGACGAACACCACACGCCGCAGCCGGTCACCGATCCGCTCGGCCGCCTGCCCGACCGGGACGCCCCCGTAGCTGTGCCCCACCAGCACGACGTCCCGCGGATCGAGCCGCTCGACCTCGTCGACGATGTCCCGGACGTGCGTCCGCTGCCCCGCCGGCAGCCCCTGCTTCTCGGCGAGGCCCGAGAGCGTCACGGCATGCACCTCGTGCCCGGCCGCGCGCGACTCGCCCGCCACCTCGTCCCACGCCCACGCCCCGAGCCATGTCCCCGCCACCAGTACGAAGTCGGTCATGCCGGCAACTTAGCCCCTGGGTCCGACAACGCCCCCTCGGCGCCGGGCCCCGTGATCGGCGGCACCGGCACCTCGACGGTCCGGGCCAGCCGGGCGCCCTCGGGGCCGTACACCGCCCGGGGTTCGGGGAACAGCCACAGCAGGGCCAGGAACAGCACCGCCGCCACGACCAGCGACAGCGGCAGGCTGATGTCGACACCGCCCGCCAGGTCGCCGAGCGGGCCGACGAACTGCCCGGGGATGTTGGTGAACAGCACGCCGAGCACGGCCGCCACCCACCAGGCGGTCATGCCCCGCCAGTTCCAGCCGTGCGCGAACCAGTAACGGCCGCCGCGCTGACGGCGGTTGAAGACCTGCAGCGCCTCCGGGTCGTACCAGCCGCGCCGCGTCCAGTAGCCCAGCATCATCACGACCATCCACGGTGTGGTGCAGGTGATGATCATCGTGGCGAAGGTCGAGATGGAGCGGACGAGGTCGAGCCCGAACCGGCCGGCGAAGATGAACGCGATCGACAACACGCCGACCAGCAGCGTCGCCTGGACCCGGGACAGCCTCGGGAACACGGACGAGAAGTCGAGCCCGGTGCCGTACAGCGCCGTCGTGCCCGTCGCCATGCCGCCGATCAGCGCGAGCAGGCACACCGGCAGGAAGAACCAGCCCGGGGAGATCGCGAGCAGCCCGCCCACGAAGTCGGGGGCCGCGGGATCGACGTACTCCGGCGCCTTGTCCGCGATGACGCTCGCGGTCGTCAGACCGAACAGGAACGGCAGCAGCGTCGCGATCTGCGACAGGAACGCGGCCCCGACCACCCTCCGGCGCGGGGCGCTCGCCGGGATGTAGCGCGACCAGTCACCGAGGAACGCCCCGAACGACACCGGGTTCGACAGCACGATCAGCGCCGCGCCGATGAACGACGGCCAGAACAGGTCCGTCGTCGCCGCGTCCGCCGAGTCGGTGAAGACGCCCGCGTACGACGGGTCGAAGTCACCCCCGAACGCCACCGCGCCGAGCAGGAACAGCGCGCTCGCCGAGGTCACCGCGATCTTGTTGACGAACAGCATGAACCGGAAGCCGTACACGCACACGGCCAGGACCAGCACCGCGAACAGCGCGTAGGCGACGGCGTAGGCCAGGTCGTCCCGGGCGAGTCCGAAGAGCCGGTGCGCGCCGCCGACCAGGGCGTCGCCGGAGCTCCACACCGAGATGGAGAAGAAGGCGACGGCCGTCAGCAGGGACAGGAACGAGCCGACCACGCGGCCGTGCACCCCGAGGTGCGCGGACGACGAGACGGCGTTGTTGGTGCCGTTGACCGGGCCGAACACCGCCATCGGGCACAGGATCAGCGCGCCCGCGACGACCCCGAGGAGGGTGGCCGCGAGGCCCTGCCAGAAGGAGAGGCCGAACAGGATCGGGAAGGCGCCGAGGACGCAGGTGGAGAAGGTGTTGGCGCCGCCGAAGGCGAGCCGGAACAGGTCCAGCGGGGTCGCGGAGCGCTCGGCGTCTGGGATCCGGTCGACACCGTGGGTCTCGACCTCCGTCAGGGACGGGGGAGACGCGGCGGGGGAGGAGTGGTCGGCGCCTGCGGGGCGTTCGGCCGGCGAGGACAAGAGGGCTCCAGCGGGGACGGATTCGGCGGAGCGCGGTGTGACGCGACTGCTGGGCGGACGGCCGCCCGCCGGCGCCGGGGTGTGCGGCGGCGCGCGGATGCCGTCCTCATGGGGTCTGCCGACGGTAAACGATCAAGGGCGGGCGACGCCAGAGGACGGTTCATCCATTCTCGGCGGTGCTGTGGGACGATTCCTCCACTCCTCGGTCACTCCTCGTCGCCGGCGGGCGGTGTGCGGTCCGTCTCGGCGTCCGGTCCCTGGGCCCGCACCCGCTGCACGTGTTCGAGGGAATCGCGCAACTCCGCGAGCCAGTCGTCCGTATGACGCTGGACCAGACGTACGCACCAGGCCAGCGCGTCGCTGCGGCTGCGGGCGACGCCGCCGGCGATCAGGGTGTCGAGGACCTGGCGCTCCGGCTGGCGCAGCCGCGTCATCACCGGCGCGGCCACGTGCGTGAACAGCACGCGCCGCCCGCCGCACTCCACGCCCCAGGACACCTTCCGGCCGAACCGGTGCTCGGCCTCCCGGGCCACGGCCATCCGGTCCTCGCGGGTGCGCTCCCGGAACTCCTGCACCCGGCTCTCCAGGGCCGCCTCCCGTTCGGCGTCCGGAGCGTCCTGAGCCAGCCGGGGTTCGGGGATGCGGCCGATCACGGTGATCTCCTCGCGGTCGACCGAGAGCTCGGTCAGTTCCTCGAAGAGGTCGTCGGGAAGGCGGCCGGCGAACCAGCCGCGCAGCTTCTCTCGCTGTTCGTTCGTAATCATGTAATGACGATTACGCGACCCGAGCATGAACACAAGGGGTGGCGAAGTGGTCGGCTGAGAGCGGAATCGGAATGTTTCAGGCCTATTAACGAACAGCCGGAAATCAGCCATCTGGCCGCATCGTGCCCCCGGATGCCGTGCGGTTACGGGCCTCACCTGTCCGGATTCCGTAACTTCACGCCACTGATTCAATACGCAAGGTTACTGAAATCGATGGGGTCGATGTGTGTTTCGGCGGTGGACTCGGCAGACTCGCGCTCGCCGATCCGGCACCGAACGAGCATGGATCGGCACACCCTGTAATCGAGCGGAAGGATGCACACAATGCGGAACACCGCGCGCTGGGCCATGACCCTCGGCCTGACGGCCACCGCCGTCTGCGGACCCCTCACCGGGTCCGCGCTCGCCAGTCCGGGTCAGGCCCCCACCGCGCTCTACGCCCCGTCGGCCCTCGTACTCACGGTGGGCCACGGTGAGAGCGCGATCGCCGTGACCCCGGAACGCGCGGTCACCTTGACCTGTGCCCCGAAGCCCGGCGGCACGCACCCGGTCGCCGGCTCGGCCTGTACGGAGCTGCGGGGCGTCGGCGGGGACATCCACGCCCTGACCGCCAGGGACGGAGTGATGTGTACCAAGCAGTACGACCCCGTGGTCATCACCGTCGACGGTGTCTGGCAGGGCCAGCGCGTCTCCTATGAGCGCACGTTCTCCAACGAGTGCGTGAAGAACGCCCACGGTTCGGGCCTCTTCGCGTTCTGAGACCGAGATCGCGCAGTACCCGTGAAGTAGACGGCCCGTTGCTGGGGAGCCGGGTCGTCGTCGCGGGGAGCGATCTCGTACAAGGGGGCCGGCGGGCGGAGTGGGGCCGCCCGCCGGCCCCTGGGCGTTTCCTCCGGCCGGACCGCCGGGTCATGCACGGTCGCGGTGGCTGGTGTCGCACCACGGGTAGCGGCGGCTGCGGCGGCAGGTGCACAGGGCCACGCGGAAGCGGTCGGAGCGGACGACGGAGCCGTCCTCCAGCTCCACCTCCACCGGGCCCTCCACCAGGAGCGGGCCCTTGTGCCGGACGGTGATGCGCCTCGGCGGCGCGGACCGGTCAGACGGGGAGTTCGGCACGGACGACCACCAGCTCTTCCTTGTTCTCGGCGGCGGCCAGCAGCCCCCGCTGCCGCAGCCAGCGTTCCCGGCCGCGCAGCACCGGCCCGAACGCGATCCGGTGCCGGCGGGTCACCGCGGCCTTCAGGCCGGACACGCGCAGTCGTCCGACGGTCAGCTCCGGGTCGCTCAGCGCCGACTGCACGAGCAGGATCACCCCGCCCGGACGCAGCAGCGCGGGCGCCTCCCGGCAGATCCGGTCGACGACCAGCCGTCCGTCACCGCCCGCGTCCCAGGCGCGGGCCGGACCACGCGGCTCCCTGTCACCCCGCGGGGCCGGCACATACGGCGGATTGGCCAGGATCAGATCGAACGACTCTCCGCGCACGGGATCGAAGAGGTTCCCGTGCCGGATGCGGAGGGGGAGTCCCGCCAGCCGGGCGTTCAGCCGCGCGGCCCACACGGCGCCCCGGGACACGTCCACGGCGGTCACGCGAAGACCGCGCCGCGCGGCCTCCAGGGCCAGGGCACCGGTTCCGGTGCCCACGTCGAGAACCTCCGTGCCCGGAGGCAACGGCTCGTCGGACAGGGCGCCGGCCAGCAGCTCGGTGTCCTCCTGCGGGGCGTAGACGCCCGGGGGTGCCAGTGGATTCACGCCGCTCGGGTACCCCGGCCGTCAGGAGATATGGGTTACCTCATGAGCAAGCGGTGCATACAGTGACGAATGTGACGCGCGCCAGTCGGTGAGCAGCCGGGCGCCGAAGCGGTCCTCGACGAACTCGGTGGCGGCGATCCCGAAGGCGACATCGGGGGCGAGGTGCGGCTCCCCCTCCAGCAGGCCGCCGATGACGTCGTGGCGCACCACCTGCTCGTGGACCGCGTCGGCCTCGACGTGCTCGTCGTAGAAGTGCTCGGCGGCGGGCCCGGCGCCCGTGCGGCGCATTGCCTCGGCGAGCCGCCGCGACCCCGGGGACGAGGTGATCTCGACCGTCGCGAAGTGGCCGACCAGGGCTCCCCTGAGGGCCCGGTGCAGACCGAGGAGGGACATGAGGTTCACCGTGACCAGGGCCTCGGCGGTCGCCGCGTCGAGGTAGCGGCCGTACGTGGGGTCCAGGCCCAGGTCCGTCATCAGGTCGGCGAACAGCCGTGCGTGCACACGGTCCGCGCGGCCGCCGCCCCACTCGTCGAACTCCACCGCCGCCATCGCCGCCTTCGCCCGGCCCCACAGCCGCGGCAGCACCCAGGCGTGCGGGTCGGCCTCCTTGAGGTGGTACAGGGAGCGCTGGGCCGCGTACTCGCGCACTTGCCACAGCTCGCCCTCGTCCCGCAGGAAGTACGTGACACCCGTGCCGTGGACGGGCTCGACCAGCAGGCCTCGCAGCGCCTCGGCCACGCTGCCGTGCACCCGGGCGTCGGCACGCAGCGCGGCCAGGAAGCGGTGCTCCAGGGCCGCTCGGGTGCGCAGCAGATCGGGATCCCACTCCAGCTCCGGGTCCACGCCCGCGAAGCCGCGGTAGTGCGGCTCGTAGCACAGGTACAGGGCGAGCTGGAGGTCGTCGCCGTACACCCGGGCCCGGTCGATCTCCTCGCGCCGGGGCAGCCGGCCCGCACCCCGCAGATACGCCTCGACACCCCTGCTCAGCGCTCCGCGCGGGAGGGGCAGGGGCGGTCCGCCGCGGTCGTGCTCCATGCGCGCCGGGTACCCGGGCACAGCCCGGTCACCCGCCCGGGTCACCCTTCCTCGGACTTCTCCCGCGCACGCTCAGTTGAGAGCGGCGGCGATGCGCAGCGGCACCGGGTCGGGAGGGGCGGTCTCCTCGTTGTGGCGGGTGACCTCCGCCCACCAGGACGGGCCGTCCTCGATGTGGCGCAGGAGCACGCCCTCGCGGATCGCCCAGGGGCAGACGGTGACGGCCCTGATGCCGGTCAGCTTCATCGCGGTGTGCGCGACCACCGCGCCGGCCAGGCTCTGCGTGGCCCGCGGCGCGGAGATGCCGGGCAGGCGCGCGCGTTCGGCGGCGGGCAGGGCGGCCAGTGCCGTGATCGCCTCCCGCAGCCCCGCGCGGTGCAATTCCCGCTCCACGAACGGGCCGCGGCGTCCGGGTGCGGCGCCGCACAGCCGGCCCAGCTGCTGGAAGGTGCGGGAGGTGGCGACCGCGGTGCGCGGGCCCTCCCAGCGGATCCGCGCCGCGACGTCCCGCAGCTGGTGGCGGACCCTGCGGCGCAGCGCCCGGACCCGCTCCGGCGACGGCGGGTCCTCGTCCTCGAAGAACTCGTGGGTGAGCCGCCCCGCGCCCAGCGGCAGCGACGCCACGAAGTCGGGCAACCGGCCGCGCCCGAAGGCGACTTCGAGCGAACCGCCGCCGATGTCGAGCAGGGCGAGCGGCCCCGACCGCCAGCCCATCCAGCGGCGTGCCCCGAGAAACGTCAGCTCGGCCTCGACCTCACCCGGCAGGGTGCACAGCTCCACACCGGTCCGGGCGCGGACGGTGTGCAACACCTCGTGCCGGTTCGGCGCGTTGCGCACCACGGCGGTCGCGAAGGCCAGCGGGCCGGCCGCGCCCCACCGCGTGGCCGTCCTGCTCGCCTCGGTGACCGCGTCGGCGAGTTGTCCGACCGCCTGATCAGGGATGGGTTCCCCCGGTGTGACCTGTTCGGACAGCCTGAGTCGCCACTTCGAGGTGTGCACCGGCAGTGGCACACCGTCCTGAGCGTCCGAGACGACGAGTCTGACCGTCTTCGATCCCACATCCACCACGCTGATTCGCATGGAGCGGAGGTACCCAATTACGCGGCGGAGCAACGAAAGTGTGCGCGCAGTGCGACGAAGTCGCGCCACCGGACACGGGCACCATGTGGTCGTATTCCTTGACTGGCATATAACGACGGAGGCATATTGGAGGCATGTCCGACGCCGCCCTCTGGACCGCCCTCGCCGACCCCCACCGGCGGGCCATCGTCGCGCTGCTCCTGGAGCGGCCCCGGGCCGTCGGTGAGATCGTCGAGGCGTGCGGACTGAGCCAGCCGAGCACCTCGAAGCACCTGAAGGTGCTGCGGGAGGCAGGCCTGGTCCGGGTACGGCAGGACGCGCAGCGCCGCGTCTACGCCCTCGACCCCGGCCCGATCGCCGCACTCGACGCCTGGCTCGCCCCGTACCGCGAGCTCTGGAACGAGCGCCTCGACGCGCTGGGACGCCGCCTCGACGAGACGCCGGACACCACGGAACCACCCGCACCGAAGGACTGATCCGCCATGGCAGCCGAACTCACCGGCACCTGTCTGACCCTGGACGACGGCCGCCCCGCCGTCCGTTTCACCCGCACCTACGACCACCCCGTCGACCGCGTCTGGCAGTTCGTGACCGACCCGGACGAACTGGAGCGCTGGTTCCCCTCCCGCGCCGAGATCGAGCTGCGCCCCGGCGGCGCGGTCAGGTTCAGCGGCGACCCGCACATGGCGGACTCCACGGGCCGGGTCCTCGCCGTCGACGCGCCCCGGCACCTGTCGTTCGAGTGGGGCGGGGACGAACTGCGCTTCGACCTGGAGGAGACCGAGGACAAGCGCACCCGCCTCACGCTCACCAACGTCCTCCAGGCCCGGGATTCCGCCGCCCGCAACGGCGCCGGCTGGGAGGTGTGCCTGACCGCACTGGACGCCACGGCGCGCGGCGAGCGGACCGCCGGTCCGCACGCCGGGGCCGACGCGCCCTGGCGGGAGCTGTACGCCGCCTACGTCGAGGCCGGGGTGCCCTCCGGCGCCCCCGTGCCGGGACCGGACTGACCTCTCACGCCATCTGCCGGCGCACCAGCTCGTGCAGCCGGCCGTTCGTGTCGGCGAGCAGCTGAGCGGGCGGGCCCTGCTGGATGACCTTGCCGTCCTCCATCACCACGACCCGGTCGGCGTCCATCACGGTGGACAGCCGGTGCGCGATGACGACCCGGCTCGCGTTGAGCGCCTTGGTGCTCTCGATGACCGTGCGCTGCGTCTCGTTGTCGAGGGCACTGGTCGCCTCGTCGAAGAACAGGATGCGCGGCCGGCGGATCAGCGCCTGCGCGATCATCAGCCGCTGGCGCTGACCGCCGGAGACGGCGCCGCTGCCCGAGACGATGGTGTGCAGCCCCATCGGCATCCGCTTGATGTCCTCGGCGAGGCCCGCCATCTCGGCCGCCGCCATCGCCTCCTCCGGCGTGTACGGCTCGGTGCCGCAGATGACGTCCAGGATCGAGCCGGTGAACGGCTGCGCGTGCTGGAGCACCACACCGCACTGGCGGCGCACCGCCGACTGGTCGAGGGCCCCCAGGTCCTGCCCGTCGTACAGCACGCTGCCCGACAGCGGCCGGTCGAAGCCGATCAGCAGGCGCAGCAACGTCGACTTGCCGCAGCCGCTGGGGCCGACGACCGCGACGAACTCGCCGGGCTTCACCTCGAACGACACGTCGTCCAGGATCAGCGGACCGTCGTCCGAATACCGGAAGGACACCCGCCGCGCCTCGATCGCACCGGACAGCGGACCCGGCCGCGTGCTCGCCGTCCGCACCTCCGGCGTCGCGTCCAGCACCGGCCTGATCTCCTCGAACAACGGCAGCGCGGCCACCGCGGAGACGAACGAGCCCGTCAGCTGGGTGACGGAGGTCAGCACCATCGTCACCGAGGTGTTGAAGGTGAGGAACGCGGCCGCCGACATCGAGCCCCGGGCCGGACCCGCCAGCAGCATGAACATCAGCAGCGTGCACACCGGCAGATACACCGCGCCCAGCACCGTCGAGAGGTTCTTGATGCGGCCGACCCTCTGCTGGAGCTCACGGCTGTGCGCGAACTCCGACGCCCACGCGGCGTACGCGTAGTTCTCGGCGGCGGCCACCCGCAGCTTGGGCAGGCCGCGCAGGGTCTGGAACGCCTGGTTGTTCAGCTTGTTGGAGAGCACCACCAGCCGTCGCTGCCAGCGCACCTGCCACAGTCCGAGCCCGAGGAACACGGCCGCGATGACGACGAGCATGCCGATCGCGGCCATCGCCATCGGCACGCTGAACCACAGCAGCAGCCCCAGGTTCATCGCCCCGATGGTCACCGACTGGGCGACCGTCGGCCCGACTCCCGCCAGCAGCCGGCGGATCGAGCTGATGCCCATGGCCGCGCTGGCCAACTCGCCGGTGGAGCGCTCGGTGAAGAACCGCGTCGGCAGTCTCAGCAGCCGGTCCCACACGGCCGGCTGGAGCGTGGCCTCGATCCGGCCCTCGATGCGCAGGATGGTGAGGTTCTGCAACAGCATGAAGGCCGCCGCCACCACGCTGCTGAGCATCACCGCCAGGCACACCTGCACGATCAGGTTCGTCTGCGCCTTCGGCACGAACTCGCCGAGCACCTTGCCCGTCGCGATGGGCACCATCGCGCCGATCGCCACCGTGACCAGGCCGCTGAGCAGCAGCCCGGTCAGATCGCCGCGCATGCCCTGCATACAGAACCGCAGCAGCCCCAGCGGACTGAGCCCCCGCTCGGGCAGCGGACGGTAGAACATCACCGCACGCGGCTCGAACTCGTCCGCGTTGGCCTTCTCGACGGGCGTCTCACGACCGGTGGACGGATGGACGGCGACATATCCGCCGCGCCGCCACAGCAACGCCACCGGCGCGCCCGACAGGGCCCGGTGGCCGACCAGCGGCCCGACGTTGTCCCGCCACCAGCGGCCGTCCAGGCGCACGGCCCGGGTGCGGACGCGGGAGGCCAGCGCGACCTGCTCGACCGGGTCGAGGCGGTCGCCGCCGGTGCCCTTCTGGGTGGGCTCGGTGAGTCTGATCCCGGCCGCCTGGCCGACCCGCTTGCAGGCCGCGTACGAGGCGTCGGCATCGGCCGAGGTGGTCCGCTTCGAGGACCGCTTGCCGATGGACGCGAGCAGCGTCTGGTCGGCCTGGGCACGGACCGCCTCACCGGCCTTGATGCCCTCGGCCGTGCGCGTCTCGTGGGTGCGCTCCAGCTGCTCGATCCAGCGGTCCAGCGTGGTCAGCAGCCGGTACTGCTGGTCGACCATGCTCTGCCACAGGCCCGGGTCCATCAGCAGGTCGGCCGCGGCCTCCGCGCCGTACAGCGAGCCGTACTGCACGCTGCCCGGCGGCACCTGCATCCAGAACACGTCGTCGTCCGTGGGCGCCGCGGCCCGCTCGGTCGCCATCGGCGCCTGGAACAGGATGGACAGACTGCGGCCGACGCCCAGGGCGAGCGCGTACTCCAGCGGACTCGTCGTCGGAGGCACGTACTGCGGATTGCCGTACTCGTCGTACGACCAGGTCGCGGTGTCGGCGGGCTGGTACAGCTCGCGCAGGCCGATGCGGTGCACCACGCAGTCCCGCAGCGGACGGGCCACCAGCGTGTGCTGCGGGCCCGGCACCGGGCCGAGCACCAGCGAGCCCGCCTCCAGCCGGCCGAGGTGGTGCCAGTGGCCCTGCTGGCCGGCGTCCACCGCGAACAGGTCGACGGCACCGGCCGCGACCAGCCACAGCACCTGCGGCCCCTCCAGGTCGAGACGGTTGAACCCGGCGCAGTCGATGCGCGAGCCCATCTGACCGAAGGCGCCCAGGACGAGGTCACCCTCATGTCCCTGAACGGTCGTCATCTCACCGCTCCCTGACCAGCGTGGCGTACGCGCCGCCGCGCGCCACCAGCTCCTCGTGCCGTCCCCGCTCCACGACCGTGCCGTGCTCGAGGACGACGATCTCGTCGCTGTCGCGCACGGTGCTGAGCCGGTGCGCGATCACCACACAGGCACAGCCGCGCCGGCGCAGGTTGTCCATCACGACCAGCTCGGTCTCCGCGTCCAGCGCGCTCGTCACCTCGTCGAGCACCAGGATGCTCGGCCGGCGCACCAGCGCCCGCGCGATCTCCAGTCGCTGGCGCTGCCCGCCGGAGAAGTTGCGGCCGTCCTGCTCGACCTTGCTGTGGATGCCGCCGGGGCGGCGCGTGACCACGTCGTACAGGGCGGCGTCCCGCAGCGCGTCCTCCACCGCGTCGTCCGGGATCGACGGGTCCCACAGCGCCACGTTGTCGCGGATGGTGCCCTCGAAGAGGAACACGTCCTGGTCGACGAAGGAGACGGAGGCGGCCAGCGCCCCGCGCGGAATGTCGTCGATGCGCTGTCCGTCGATGCGGATCACGCCCTCCCACGGCGCGTACAGGCCGGAGATCAGCCTCGACACCGTGGACTTGCCGCTGCCGGAACCGCCGACCAGCGCGACCTGCCGCCCCGGGCCGACCGTCAGGTCGAAGCCCGTGAGCAGGGGCTTGTCGAGGGGGCTGTAGCCGAAGGTGATGTTCTCCAGCTCGACGTGGCCCTGCAGACGGCGCGTCGACTCGCCGGAGTCGGGGCGGCCGTAGAGCGGGTCGGCCTTGAAGTTCTCCACGTCCTTCAGCCGGGCCACGTCGGCCGCGAAGTCCTGGATGCGGCCCGCGACGCCGTTGAGCCGGGTCAGCGGGGCGGTGAACCGGGCGACCAGGGCCTGGAAGGCGACCAGCAGACCGACCGAGATATGGCCCTCGACCGCCCGCATGCCGCCGATCCAGAGGATGAGCCCGCTGTTGAGGGTGGCCAGGGTCGGCGCGACCACGCCCAGCCAGGCGCTCGGCACACCGAGCCGCTGCTGCTCCTCCAGCGTGGTGGCGTGCTGCCCGGCCCACTTGCGGAAGTAGCCGTCCTCGCCGCCGGTCGCCTTCATCGTCTCGATCAGCTGAAGACCGGTGTAGGCGGTGTTGGTGAGCCGGGCCGTGTCGGCGCGCAGCTTCGCCGTGCGGGTCGCGCGCAGCCGTACGACCACCCGCATGGCCACGATGTTCAGCAGCGCCACGCCGATGCCGACGAACGTCAGCTGCGGGTCGTAGCTGTACAGCAGCACCGCGTACAGGACGACGACGATCGCGTCCACGCCCGCCGCCGCGAGGTCGCGGGACAGGGTCTCGGCGACCGCGTCGTTGGACTGCAGGCGCTGTACGAGGTCGGCCGGGCTTCGCTGGGAGAAGAACGTCACCGGCAGCCGCAGCAGATGCCGCAGGAAGCGGGCGCTGGACAGGGTGGAGGAGATGATGCGGCCGTGCAGCAGGTTGGCCTGCTGCAGCCAGGTCAGCACGACGGTGAGCAGCACGCAGGCGCCCATCGACGCGAACAGCACACTGAGCAGCGAGGTCTGGTTGCCGATCAGGAACTCGTCGATGTAGGTGCGGCTGAGCGCGGGCACCGCCGCGCCGACCGCCACCAGCAGCAGGCTGGAGAGCACCGCTGCGGGCATCGTGCCCGCGGTGCCGCGCAGCCGGGCGGGCATCGCGCCCAGGACGCCGGGCTTGCGGCCGCCCCGGGCGAAGTCCTCGCCGGGCTCCATGACCAGCACGACACCGGTGAAGCTGCCGTCGAAGTCCTCCATGGGGACGAAACGTCGGCCCTTGCCGGGGTCGTTGATGTAGACGCCGCGTCGCCCGAAGCGGCGGCCCATGCCGTCGTAGACGACGTAGTGGTTGAACTCCCAGAACAGGACGGCCGGCGACTTCACCTCGGCGAGGGCGGCCAGGTCCATCTGCATGCCCTTGGCGGTCAGGCCGTAGCTGCGGGCCGCCTTGAGGAGGTTGCTGGCGCGCGAGCCGTCGCGGGAGACGCCGCAGGCGATGCGCAGTTCCTCCAGCGGGACGTGCTTGCCGTAGTGGCCGAGCACCATCGCCAGGGAGGCGGCGCCGCACTCGACGGCCTCCATCTGGAGCACGGTGGGCGTACGGACGGTCTTCGCGGCGGCCTTGGGCACCTTGCGCTTCGGCGGGGCCGCGCGGCGCCTGCTCCTGGGCTCCTGTGCGGTGGCGCTCATGGCAGCAGCCAGTCGACGGGACGCTGGTCGGTGAGCCGGATCGACCCCGAGGCCATCGTCATCGAGGTCAGCTTGTACGGCGGCCCGTCCGCGGACGACCACTCGTATCCGCTCTTCGTGGCGGACGACTTGTCCAGCCGGACCGTCACGGCCACCGGCCTGCCCTTCTTGGTGAACTGCTCGCCGAGCTGGCTGTCCCCGAGGAACGCGGCGATCTGCTGCGGAGACTGGGCCGCGCGGTCCACCGACTTCACATGGCCGCGCAGCACGCCGTACTCCTGCGTCGGCACCGACTGCACGGTCAGATCCACGGAGGCGTCGTCAGGAATGGAGGCGGCGTTCTCGGCGGGGACGTAGACGGTCGCGTACAACGCGTCCTTGGTGTGGGCGACCTTCTCGACGGCGGCCACGTTCGCGCCGGTCTGGATGATCTGCCCGACGGTCGCGGCGAGCCCGGAGACACGGCCCGCGTCGAGCGCGCGGACGACGACCTCGCCCTTGGCCGTACGGACCTTGAGCACGGGGGAGTTCGCGGTCACCTGCTCGCCCTGCTTCGCGAGCACCGCGGTGACCTGGCCCGCGACGGGGCTCTGGAGGAGGTAACTGCCCTGCCCGTGCGTGAGGATGGCGGGTGCGCTGACGGTGGAGGCCACCGAGCCGGTCACCGCCCACACCGAGGCGGCCGCCATCGCGACCACGGTCACCGAGAGCACGAGCCAGCCCTGCGGGCGGGCGAAACGCACCGGGAGGTCGAGTTCCTCCGGTGACTGGAGCTTGGCGAGGGCCTGTTGGCGGAACTGCAAGGAACTTCCCTCACCCGTAGAAGAGGTTCTTATCGCCGTGACGGAAAGGGTCACGGCACCCGAAGATCCCGGAACCGCCGGCTGCGGTTCCGGGAGTCATCGGCACAAGGCTCGATCAGAGGCCGGAGACCAGGCCGGTGACCGGGGCCGTGTTCAGGCCGGTGACACCCTCGACGGTGCCGACGGCCGTGTCGACCACGCCGGAGACCGGGGCGATGCTGTCAACCGTGTCGGTGACGGTGTTGACGGCGTTCACGGACAGGCCACCGGAGATGGCGTCCAGCTGCGCGTCGGCGATCTCGACGGTCTCAACCTGGGGGGTGGAGTTCATGATGGAACTTCCCTTCATATGGATATCTCATAAGGGGGGAGCGGCCCCCTCTGGGGACAGATGACGGCCGCGACCGCGAGCGCCGGGCACCCGTTTCCGGAGTGCCCTGAGCGGCTCCCGCGATGCGATGGATCAAAGCACGCTGCGGGTCCGCGCTTCCAATCAACCATGCGTCTCACCAGGGAACTTGCGCCCCAGCGGTACCTATTGGTGCAGGAGTGTGCACGCCTCGGTGGCGACTTCTTCACATGCGCCACAGCATCGGCTCATCCGGCGCCTTGCATCCGGAGGCGGCGAATCCGGCACTCCCGCCCCAAAGGCGTGACAGGCACCTCCCGCTTGTGGATAACCCTCCGCTTGGTGACTGGGTTGAGCATTCGATGTGCAGATTCGCTGAAGTCGGGATTCGACTCGGTGTTCGCAACAGATCGTTCCCGGTCGGACACGGATCGTGTCGGTTCGGCGGGCCGGGACGAGAGCCGCGATCAAGAGACCGTCATCCGGCCAGGCGCTGTCCTGGACCGACCGGACTCCTCCGCCCGGCCCCCTCGCTGTGACCAGGGCAGTCGAAGACCGAGCGGTCGGTGCGCGGGCAGCGGGAGTTGGCTGATTCCGCGATGCGAAGGGATCACTTGCAAACGCGATTGAACGCCCCACGCGACCCCTGCGTACCTACAGCCATCCAGGCGCCCCCCAGAAGCTGCCGGACGGCGGCAAGGCTCCGTCCCCCCAGGAGGAGAGAAGTTTGAGTCACAAGCGAATTCCGAAGCGCAAGGCCGCGATAGCGGTGGGCGGCGTGGTGGCGCTCGGCGCGGCCGCGATCCTGCTCCCCAACGCCAACGCGTCCCAGGACGGTTCGTCCGACGACGCGGCCGCCGCGCCGAAGACACTGAAGGCGGGCGACGCCTCGGATCTCGCCTCGCAGCTCTCCGGGCTCCTCGGTGAGGCGTTCGGCGGCTCCTACTACGACGGCGACAGCCAGCAGCTCGTCGTCAACGTCGTACCGGGCGACAACAACAACGTGATCGTGCAGGCGAAGGCGGCCGGCGCGAAGGTCCGCGAGGTCGACAACAGCTGGTCGGAGCTGCAGAGCGGCGCGTCGACCCTGAAGTCCGACGCGACCATCGCGGGCACCTCGTGGTCGATCGACCCGCGCACGAACAAGCTGCGGGTCACCGCCGACAGCACCGTGACCGGCGCCAAGTGGGACAGACTGGAATCGACGGTCAAGAGCCTCGGCGCCGACATGGCGACCCTGTCGAAGTCCGAGGGCACCTTCAAGCCGTTCGTCTCCGGCGGCGACGCCATCTTCGCGGGCGGCTCGCGCTGCTCCCTCGGCTTCAACGTCACCGCGGGCGACGGTTCGCCCGCCTTCCTGACGGCCGGTCACTGCACCCTCGGCGGCAACGAGTGGTCGGACGCGCAGGGCGGTCAGCCGATCGCCACCGTCGACCAGTCGACCTTCCCGGGAGACGGTGACTTCGCGCTCGTGAAGTACGACGACCCGGCGACCGAGGCGCCCAGCGAGGTCAACACCGGCGATCAGACCGTCCCGATCACCGAGGCCGCGGAGGCGACCGTCGGCCAGGAGGTCTTCCGGATGGGCAGCACCACCGGGCTCAACGACGGCCAGGTCCTCGGCCTCGACGCCACGGTGAACTACCCGGAGGGCACCGTCACCGGCCTCATCCAGACCGACGTCTGCGCCGAGCCCGGCGACAGCGGCGGCTCGCTGTTCACCCAGGACGGTCTCGCGATCGGCCTGACCTCAGGCGGCAGCGGCGACTGCACGGCCGGCGGCGAGACGTTCTTCCAGCCGGTGACCACGGCCCTGGAGGCCGTCGGCGCGACCCTCGGCGCGGGCGGCGCGGGTGCCGGTGCCGGTGAAGAGGCCGGTGCGGGCGAGGAAGCCGGTGCGGGCGCCGGTGAAGAGGCCGGTGCCGGTGAGGAAGCCGGTGCGGGCGAGGAAGCCGGCGCTGGTGCGGGTGCCGGTGAGGAGGCCGGCGCCGGTGAGGAGGCCGGCGCCGGTGAGGAGGCCGGTGCTGGTGAAGAGGCCGGTGCCGGTGCCGGCGAGCAGGCCGGAGGCGAGGAAGCGGGAGCCGGTGCCGGTGAGGAAGCCGGAGCCGGTCAGGACGCCGGGCAGGGCGTCGAGGACAACTCGGGTCTGACCGAGTCCCGCTGACCTGAGAACGTCGGAGCCGGTCCGACGACGCCGCCCGGTCCCGCCCCCTTCCTGGCGGGACCGGGCCGGCCCACCGGCACTTTCGAGCACCGTACGGCGGTGCACCGGGCCGGTCCTCGTGCGGGGGGACCGGCCCCTCCGCGTACCGTGCCCGGACAGCACACCTACCCGACGGCCCTGAGCAGCAACAGCGCGATGTCGTCGAGCCGTTCCTCCCCGTCCCGGTGGTGCCGCTCCTGATGAATGAGACTGTCGGCCAGCTCGTCCAAGGGCTGGTCCCCGGCGTCGGCCAGGCGCCGGCCCAGGTCCGCGAGGGCCTCCTCGAAGTCCGTGCCGGGGGACTCGACCAGCCCGTCGGTGTAGAGGACGAGCAGCGAGCCGGGGGCGAGGGCGACCTCCGTCGTCGGGTACACCGCCGAGGCGTCGATGCCCAGCAGCGGGCCCCCGGCCAGGTCCAGGACGCGCACCCGCCCGTCCGGCCGTCTCAGCAGCGGCGGCGGATGACCCGCCCGGGACATCACGGCCCGGCCGCGCGCCGGGTCGAGCCGCAGATACAGGCAGCTGGCGAACAGGTCGGACCCCAGGTCGAGCAGCAGCCGGTTGGTGCTGCGCATGACCTCCTCGGGCGCCTGGCCCACGGCCGTGTACGCGCGCACCGCGGTGCGGACCTGCCCCATCAGCCCGGCCGCCGTGACGTTGTGGCCCTGCACGTCCCCGATCACCGCCGCCGCCATCCCCTGCGTGCGCACCAGGTCGTAGAAGTCGCCGCCGATGTCCATGCCCTGAGTGGCCGGCACATAGCGGCCGGCCGCCTCGATCCCCGGCAGCGACGGCAGCGAGTGCGGCAGCAGCGCCTCCTGGAGGCCGTGCGCGAGCCGGTGCTTGGCGTCGTAGAGCAGTGCCCGTTCCAGCGCCTGGGCGATCAGCCCCGCCAGGCTGGTCAGCACCGCCCGTTCCTCCGTCGGGAAGGGGTGCGGCTCGGTGAAGGAGAGCACGCACGTCCCCACCGGCCGTCCCTGCGCGATGAGCGGCAGATAGGCCCAGGCCGCGAACCCGTCGGGAGTGGCGAGTCGCGCCGGGTAGAGGCGCTCCAGCTGTTCCCGCGACTCGAAGAACGCGGGCACACCCGTCCGCAGCACCTTCGTTCCGGGCATCGGCTCGGTGAGCGGCATCCCGTCGAACTGTTCCACCGTGTGCGCGTCCCGGTACCCGCGATGTCCGAGCACGCGCAGCCGGTTCGCCTGCGAGCCCAGCACGACCAGGGCCTGGCTGCCCACGGTCGGGGCGATCTCGTCCGCGACCAGTTGCACCACGTCCTGCACCCCGACCGCCTCGGTGAGCGCGCCGGCCAGATTCAGCACCTGGGAGATGGTGACCAGCCGGGACGGCGTCCCGTCGGGCGAGGGCGCGGCCCGGTTCATCTCCGACACGGCCCGCGACCTGGTGATCCGGACGCTGAGGCCCGTCGTGCTCGGATACAGCCGGAACGACAGCCACTCGCCGGGCGGGCGCAGCGCCACGAACGAGGTGGTGTGCTGGCTCAGCAGCGCGGCCCGGTAACGGTCCTCGTACACCGGGTCGTTGAGCCACGGCACCGACGCCCACAGCTGGGTGCCCAGCAGCCGGCTGACCGGGACGTTCAGCAGTTCGGCCGCCGCCGCGTTGACGAAGCCGACCCGCCCGTGCAGATCCAGCGAGACCAGCCCGTACGGCAGCCGGCTCACCATCCGGGCCGCCTCGACCGTGCCGAGCGTGCCGGCGATCCCGCCCACCAGGGGCGAGGCCAGCATGTCGGTCTCGGGGTGCGGCGGGATGCTGAGCTCGGCCGCCCGCTCCAGCCGCACCGCGAGCCGGTCGCAGGCCGCGGTCAGATGCTCGCGCTCATGGTCGGACAGTTCCGGAGGGTGTGCGCCGGGCCAGGTCACGAAGACCGCGCCGTGGACGGTGGACTCGGTGGCCACCGGCACCGCGGCCAGGGCGAACGGGTAGGGCAGCACCACGGCGATGCGCGGATAGTGGCGGGCCATCGCCTCCTCGCCGCCTACCCAGACCAGCCGCCGCTCGCGCGCCGCGTCGGCGACCGGGATGGGCGCGCTCAGTCCCACCCGCTCCCAGGGGGCCGCGAACGCCCGGGGCAGCCCGGCCATCACGGCCATCTCCAGCACCGGCTGATCCGGCGCCATCAGGTACACCGCGCCGGAGTGGGCGTGCACCTCGTCCATCATCGAGGCCAGCGCCAGGGACAGCAGCGGCCGGCCGACCGGCGTCCTGGCGGCTGCCGGCGCCTGTGCGGACGACTGCCCGTCGGACACGCCGACCACCTCCTCGCACGGCCGCGCGACCGGGCTCAGGAACAAATCTCCACCCTGGCGGCCCTTCGCGCACGACGAGCGGCACCGGGACGGCCCTATGGTTACCGTCGGTTACAGCCTTGCGGCTCCATCGAGGGAACTCACGTACCCCGACCGCCGTGTCCCATGCCGCCGAAGTCGAAGCGCGGCCGGGCGTACGGGCGCCGCGCGTGCGCCCCCACGCACCTTGATGGCTGGATCTTCGCGCCCACGCAGGGTCACCATCGCGAACAATGGAGCGGACGCTCAACACGACGAGGGGGGCGTACGGCGAAACCGAGGGGGTGGCAGTGATCCGGGTGCTGTTGGTGCATGACGAGTGTCTGGTGAGATCGGTACTGGCTCAGTGGCTGCGGGAAGAGCCCGATCTGGCGGTGTACGACACGCCGTGGCGCGGCGCCCCGGGCCTGATGCGGTCCGTGCGCCCGGACGTCTGTGCGGCGGACCTGGAGTGCGCGGACTCCTACGGCATCCCTCCGCTGGGCGAGCTGACCCGCCCGGGTCCGGACCGGGTGCGTCCGCGATTACTCGTGCTCGCCACCGCGAACAGGCCCGGACTGCTGAAGAGGGCGGTCGAGGCCGGGGCCCTCGGCTACGTCGACAAGGAGAGCTCGCCGCAGAATCTGCTGCGCGGAATCCGCAGTGTTGCTGAGGGGGAACGTTTCATCAACGACTCGCTGGGCTTCGGTTTCCTCCAGGCGGCCGAGATGCCGCTGACCCGCAGGGAGCTGAGCGTGCTAACCCTCGCGGCCGAGGGAGCCTCCATCGCGGAGATAGCCGGAAGCCTGCACCTGTCCCACGGGACCGTGCGCAACTACATGGCCGCCATCACCCGCAAGACCGGGGCCCGCAACCGCATCGACGCGATCCGCATCTCGCAGGGGCAGGGCTGGCTCTGACCGCCCCCGGGACGGGCCGGGCGCCCAGCTGCCGACTAGGTCCCGGTAGAGCTCCGAGGTCCGCAGCAGCTCCTCGTGATCGCCGTACGCCGTGCTCCTGCCGTCCATGACCAGCACCCGGCCGGCACGGCGGGCCGAGCTGATGCGGTGGGCGACGACCACCAGGGTCCCACCGCGCCGCGCGGCGAAGGCCCGTTCCGCGCGCTCCTCCGTCTCCGGATCCAGGTGACAGGTCGCCTCGTCGAGCAGGGCGAGCGGCGCGTACGACAGATAGGCCCTGGTCAGTGCGATCAGCTGGCGTTCGCCTGCCGACAGGGCCGCCGGGTCGACCCGGGCGCCGAGTCCGCCGAGCCGGCCGGCCAGCGGGGCGAGGCCGACCGCCTCCGCCGCGGCCAGCAGTTCCCCCTCGGGCACCGGGTCCGGCCGCAGATACGCGAGGTTCTCGGCCAGGGTGGCGTCGAAGACGTACGCCTCCTGCGGGATCAGCACGCGCGCGGCGGCCGCCTCAGGTCCGGGCACGGGGTGTCCGCCCACCGTGATCGTCCCCTGGTCCGGTGTGAGGAGCCCGGCGACCAGGGCGGTGAGGGTGGACTTGCCGGTGCCGCTGGGGCCGACGACGGCCAGGTGCGCGCCGGCCGCGATCGTGAGGTCGAGATCCTGGACCACGGGGGCACTGGCGGGGCCGTAGGCGAAGGTGGCGGAGGTGAGGGAGAAGGCAGGGGGCGTGCCCTCGGCCTTCTCCGGCGCGGGGAGTTCGGGGCCCGGCTTCCCCGTGGGCCCGTCGCTGTCCGCCCGGGCCAGCCTGCGCAGCACCACCGTCAGCCGGGAGCCGCTCGTGCCCAGGCCGTGCACCAGGTTGCGCAGGGCGGGCAGCAGGGACTGGGTGACGTAGGCGAGGGCACCGACCAGGGCGCCCGTGGTGACGCCCTGGGCCAGGAGCCACGGGGCGGCGGCGAGCAGCAGCACGATCGGCAGCTGGCCGCCGATCGCCAGGGACGCCACGCGCAGCACGCCCCAGTGGGCCAGGGCGCGCGCCGCCCGCAGCTCCGCCTCGACCCGTTCGCCGGTGCCGGCGGCGATGTGCGCCTCCGCGCCGGTCGCGGTGATGTCCCGCAGGCCCGGGCAGACGGCGCCCAGCTCACCGGCCAGCGCCTCGTCGGCGACGAGGAACCTCTCCTGCCGCCGGGCGAGCGGGCGCAGTGTCGCCGCGAACAGTGCCACTCCGGCGACGAGGGGCGGCCCGACGACGAGCAGCAGCGGCGGGGCGAGGGCGAACAGACCGGCCAGGGCACCGGCGGCGGTGAACACGAAGGAGCGGGAGACCATCACCAGTCCGGCGAAGGTGTCCCGGGCGATCTCCACCTGCTGCGTGAGCCCCGACAACGAGCCCGGGTCACCGGTCCGCACCCCGCGGGAGACGACCCGCTCCACGAGCCGGTCCCGGAGCGGTTCGACCAGGGCGGCGACGGCGGCGTACACCCGCGCGGTCCCCCAGGCGCCGACGAGCACACCGAGCCCGGTCACCGCCAGCCAGATCAGCCCGACATCCGCCCGTCCGCGCAGGAACCCCTCGTCCAGGGCGCGGGCGGGACCGTAGCCGATGAGGAAGGTCTGCCCGGTCTCGAGCACGGACCAGGCGACCAGGCGGAACAGCACCCGGCGGCGGGCCAGCAGGAAGCGCAGGCCCCGGGCGGGGAGGCCGGTTCCGCCGGGCGATCCGCCGTCCCGGGACACCATGCGCGTACGGATCCGGCCCGTCATGCCGGCACACCCCCCTCGGCGCTCGCCCCCGCACTCGCCGGTTCCGTCCCCTCCCCGAACGCCGCCCGGTACGCCGCGAGCCGCCACAGCTCCTCGTGCCGCCCCACCGCCCGCACCCGCCCGTCGTCCAGCCAGGCCACCGCGTCGGCGGACGCCGCCGTCGCGCTGCGGTGGGCGACCAGCAGCCGGGTACCGCCCGGGCCGTCGCCGAGGAGGGCGTCGGTGATGTGGCGCTCCGTCACCGTGTCGAGGCTGGAGAGGGCGTCGTCGAGGATCAGCAGCCGGCCGCCGTGGGCGAACGCCCTGGCGAGGCCGAGCCGTTGGGACTCGCCGCCGGAGCGCGGGGCGTCGGCGACGGCCGTGTCGTATCCGTCGGGGAGGCGGCGGACGAAGTCGTCGGCGAGGGCCGTGCGGGCCGCCTCACGGACGTGGGCGGGGGAGGGGTCCGGCAGGCCGAGGCCGATCGCCTGCTCGACCGTGCCGCCGAGGAGAGCCGGGCGGGCGAAGGCGTAGCCGACGGCGCGGCGCAGGTCGGCGTGGGGCAGGTCGCGCAGCGGCACCCCGTCGAGGAGCACCTCGCCCTCGTCCGGGTCGGCCAGCCGTCCGGCGAGCGCGGCCAGCAGCGACTTGCCCGCACCGGACGGGCCGACCACGGCCAGCGTCGTGCCGCCCGGCACGACGAGGTCCACTCCGTCGAGCACGACGCGTGAGCCACGCCGGGCCGTCACGCCGCGCAGCTCCAGCCGACCGGGTCCGTCGGGCAGCCGGTGTACGCCGAACCCGGTCGCGGGCTCGGTCCGCACCTCACCGAGACGCCGGGCCGCCGCCCGGGCCCGGGCCAGGCCCGCGAGCCGGCCGACCAGGACGCCGACGCCCGTCGCGAGCACCGCGTACCGCGAGGCGGCGAGGACGTCCCCCACCGACAGCCGGTCCCGGGTGAGCAGCACACCGGCCACGGCGACGACCCCGAGGTGCAGCAGCGGCGCCACGGCGACCGCCTGCGCAGCGGCCCGCCCCTGCACCTGCCACATGCGGTGTCCGGCCCGGGACAGATCGGGCAGCGGGCGCAGCACGCGGGCGGTCTCCTTGTCCTCCGTACCCGCCGCCCGGACCGTACGGACGCCTTCGACAGCCTCCGCCAGCGCGGCCGCGATCCGGCCCTGGGCCCGCTGATACCGGGCCGCGCTCTCCGAGGTGTCACGGGAGACGGCGCGCAGCAGAAGGGTGAGGACGGGGGCTCCGGCGAGGAAGACGGCCGCGAGCCACCAGTCGATCAGGCCGAGCGCGACCACGCCGCCGATCGGGCCGGCCAGCGCCGCCAGGAGTGCCGCCCGGGACGAGGGCGTGGTCCCCGCCTCGGCCGCGTTGCCGACCAGACGGGCGACGAGGTCACCGGAGCCGAAGCGGTCGGCCGCCCGGGGGCCGACACCCAGGACGTGTCCGGTCAGAGTGCGGCGCAGCCACGCGGTGGTGCGGGCGTCGACGGTGCCGGTGAGGACGGTCTGCGCCGCGTCGAGCAGGGCGAGCAGCAGGACGAGGCCGGCGCAGCAGAGCACCCAGCGGGTCGCCGGAGCTTGCGCCAGCAGAAGATCGAGGGCCCGGCCGAGCGCGGCCGGCAGCAGCAGTCCGGCACCGGTCGCGGCGATGCTCACCAGGCACAGGGCCACACAGCGGGCCCCGCTGTGCCGGGTGGCCGTACGCAGCAGCGCGCGGGCCGCTCCGGCCGCCGGGTCGTCGTCACCACGCGGGGTCATAGGGGCCTTTCGCGGGACGGGAGGGGCCCCGGGCGGCCCTTTCCCCGAAGGGAGAGGACCGCCCGGAGCCGTACCGCAGACGCGGTCAGAGACAGAGCAGAACGCTCGCGGCGCTGATGCAGGAGAGCAGGCTCACCGTGCTGGCGCCGCCGCCGTCCGTCCGCTCCTCGGACTCGATCGTCTGCAGGTCGAGAAGTGCCATGGTGTGTCCTTCCGTTGGGTGTCCGTCCGTGGTCATCCGTGGGGACGGGGTTGTGTCACGACTCCGCGGGATCGCGGAACCGCGTCATAGGGGCCGCCGGTTCGGCGGCGGGAGGAACGGCAGGTGGGCGTCGGTCGCCGGGTCGAGGGCCGCGCCGAGCGCCAGCAGGCACCCTGCCGTTCCGGTGGCGAGATCCATGGACAGCCGCATCATCTGGTGGCCGGGGAAGGCCAGTTGGCCCTGGTACGCCATCGCGAACCAGCCGAGTCCGGCGATCTGCCCGGCCAGCCGGTCCGCGGTCGCGTCCGGCGAGGTCGTGCGGCTGAGGTGCAGGATCATTCCGGCGCGGCCCTGGAAGAGCCCGGGCTGCGCGTAGAAGCGTGAGGTGGCGGCGGTGAGCACACCGGAGCGGGCCGCGGCGAACTCCTCGGTGAGGTCCGGGGCGTATGCCACGAGGTCGTCGAGGACCATGCCGAGTCCCGCGCTGCCGTCGCCGAGGTAGGGCAGGGTCCGCCAGCCCTCGTCGACCTCCAGCGACCCGCCCTCGCGGGTCACGCAGGACTCCAGGTCCCGGCGCAGGGCGATGGCCGCGGCGTCCAGCCATCCCGCCTTGCCGGTCCACTCGTACTGCCGCAGCATGAGCAGCGCGGGACCGCTCGCGCCCCGCAGCAGTCCGGCGCGCCGCTTGGGCGTGGCCGGCGGCGGCTCGGTGAGCCGCTGCACGAGGATCCGCGCGGCCTCGTCGGCCCGCTCGCGCAGCTCCGTCTCGCCCGTCGTCTCGGCCAGCCGGCCCAGGACGAGGCCCAGTCCGGCCAGTCCGCCGTGCAGGTCGGAGGAGAGGTTCTGCCACCGCTCGGCGAGGATGCCCTCGACCAGGTCCAGCGCCCGCTGCCGGTGCCCGAGCCGGTCCAGGACCAGGGCGACGCCCGCGAGCCCGTCGTACAGGCCGAGCGGTGTGCCGACCGGGGCCGGTGCCGTCCGGGTGAGCAGCCAGCGCTCGCCCTCCTCGTACCGCTCGGCGCCGACCGCGTCCAGCGCGTACAGCACCCCGGCGGCGCCGTGGGCGAGCCCGAGCCCGCCGCCGTCGGAGAACTGGGCGACATCGCCCGGGAAGAGCCGGTCGTCGCGCTCCGGGGTGGCCGAGGCGAGGATCGCCTTGACCATCGAGTCGCGGCTGAACGGCCAGTCGCCGGGGTCCACCGGTGCGGAGGGAGCGGCCACCGTACGGCCGGACACCTCCCGTGTGATCTCCGCGACCGCCTCGTCGAGGAACCCTCGTGGCACGTCGGGGAACTCCTGCGAGATCACCTCGGCCAGATGCGCCGCCTTGCCGCGGTCCACCACGAACAGCGTGGTCACGGGCAGGAACAGGGCCAGACGCAGACAGGCCAGGGCGTAGCGGTCGACATCGGCGCCCCGGCGGTCCGGCGGCGCGAAGAAGCCCGGGTGGGCGACGACCTGGCGGCCGTTCTCCTCGGCCGGGGCCGCCGCCTCGAAGTCGAGGAGGAAGACCGACTCCTCGTCCGGCGCGACCATGATGTTGAAGACGTGCAGGTCGTTGAAGACGATGCCGCGGGCGTGCACCGCCGCCACGGCCTCCTCCACCTCGCGGTGGATGCGCAGTGCCCACGCCGTGTAGGCGGCGACGGCCCCCGCGTCGGGATCCTGTGCCAGCAGCGGATGCCGCTCGGCGAAGAACGAGTTGAGCGGACGGCCCTCCAGGAAGTCCATCACCAGGAACCGGTGGCCGCCGAGCTCGAACCAGTCGCGCACCTCCGGGACCACGCCCGTGCCCGCCACCTGCTCCAGCGCCTGCTTCTCCCGCTCCAGCCGGGCGACCGCGTCGGCCCCGTCCGAGGCGAGTCCCGCGTGCGGCCGGCCCTCCTTGAGGACGACCTTGCGACCGTCGCGGGTGTCGGTGCCCACGTAGACACCGCCGCCGTTGGAGAAGTGCAGCGCCTTCTCGATGCGGTAGGGCAGGTCGCCCGTCGTCGTGTTGTTCCGCGCGTCGAGATGCGGCTTGAGGAACGCCGGCAGCGTCACCCACTCCGGCACCTGGAAGGACGGTGTCCGCCGGTCCGGCACCAGCGTCCCCGCGCCGTCGCGCACCGCCGGCACCAGCGAGCCCCGCTCGTCCACGACGAACGAGCGCGCGAAGGCGCCGTAGCGGACGTACAGCGGGCCCTCGCCCCAGCGCAGATCGGTGAGGATGTACGGCCCCTCGAAGCCCTCCAGCAGCGCGCCCAGCTCGCGCAGCACCTCGTGCAGCTGCTCCTCGTCGGCCGGATAGACGGTGACGAACTTGCCGCTGCCGTCGCGGGGCGCGTACTTGGTGTTGCGCAGGTGCAGCAGGTGCGGGCCGGGCACGAACTTGAAGGGGACGCGCCGCTCGACGCAGTAGTCCCAGACGATCCCGGCGATCTTCTCCGCGTTCGCCCGGGTCGCGGAGGCGTGGATCTTCCAGCCCTGAGCGGGGCCCTGCAGCGGTTCGCCGTCCGGACCGGGCGGCGTCATCGTCAGCCAGTCGCCGATCCGCGCCGTCTCCCACCCCTCGGGCACGGGCCGGCGGGCCGTCTCGTAGAGGTGCGCGGCCGCCCCCTGCGAGGCCTCCTGCCCGCCTCGCGCCAGCCGGTCCGGTGTCTCGTAGAAGTGCCGGTCGGCCAGCGCGTACACCTCGTACCGCTTGTCCATGCGTCCCCCTCCGTGATCAGCACCGAGCTTTCCAGCCACGCGCCGGGCCGGGACAGTCACGGCTGTCACGAGAACGGCGTGCGGAACGCATAGGTAAAGACCTGTTCGGTTCCGTTCGAGCGGACGCGTCGCTGCTGGTCCACGGAACGCCCACAGGGGCTGCGCAGGTGTCGCATAAGCGCTGTAATGGCCAACGTGGTCAGTGAGGGCGCACCGGAACCCCGAGAACGCAGAACGCGAATGCTGCGTGTCGAAGGTGCCCTCAAAGCGATCGCGGTCGATCAGGAATCGCCAGAACGAGTGCACCGTGTCCTCGAACAGGCACTCGTCTTCGCCGGCGCCGCGTTCGCCGCCCTGTACACCCCCGGCCAGGACGGCGAGCTGCTGCGCCTGGTGGAGTCGGCCGGGGTGCCGAGGACGCTGTACGGACTGCGCGACAGCTATCCGCGCACCGGGCGGTCCCCGGTCGCCGAGGCCCACCGCGGCGGACGCCCCGTCTCGCTGGGCCCCGCGGAACTCGCCGAGCACGTCCAGGCCCGGCGTGTGCCGTCCCGGGACTTCTTCCTGACCGCCCTGCCCGTCCACGGGGACGGCGGCGGCTGTCTCCTCGCCGTGTGCGAGCGCCCCGGCGGATTCGACGCCGACGACCGCGAGTGCCTCCAGCTCATCTCCGAGGCGGTCGCCTTCCCCGCCCCGGCCGCGCCCGCCGAGGGGGGTGAACTGCCGCCCGGCGCGTTCAGCCTCGCCATGGACACCGGCCGCGTCCGGGCCGGCGACGACCTGCTGGACCTGTTCGGCCTGGACCCCGTGGAGTTCGACGGCCGGGTCGAGACCCTGCTCGGCCTGACCGTGCCGGAGGACCTGCCCTCGCTGATGTCCGTGGTGGAGGCCGACCACATGTCCATCGGCGACCGGGAGCTGGAGTTCCGGGTGCTCCAGCCCACCGGACCCCCCAAGTGGCTCAGGCTGCGCGGGCGCCTCCTGCCCGGCGGCGTGGGCCACTCCGCACGGCTCGTGGGCACCGTCGACGACGCCTCCACGCTGCGCTCCGACGTCACGGACGTGGCCCGCGTCCAGCGCCTGGCCGCCGCGCTGGCCACCGCCGTCACCGTCCGCGACGTAGGCGAGGCCGTCGTGGCCGCCCTGCGCCGGCCGCTCAGAGCCGACCGCATCGCGCTCGCCGAGCTGGAGAGCGAGCGGCTCGTCGTCACCGTCCTCGACCCGCCCGAACCCGAGGTCTGGCCCGAGCTGTGGCGCCGGGAGTGGCGCACCGAATGGCCCGACGCGCCCGTACGCGCCATGCCCACCCTCGCCGCCGCCCTGCGCGAGGGCCGCGCCCGGATCTGGCCCGCCGGCAGCGCCCTGGAACGCGGCCTGTCCGAGGTCGGCCCCGGCGGCCTCGCCGTCCTGCCGCTGCCCGCCGGGAACCGCATGGCCGGCGCCTGCCTGATCGGCTGGGACACACCGCACGACTTCGGCTCCGACGAACGCGCCCTGCTCACCGCCTGCGCCGGCCTCGCCGGACAGGCCCTGACGCGGGCCCGCGCCTTCGACGCCGAACACGAACTCGTCGGGATGCTCCAGCGCCAGCTGCTGCCCCGCCGCCTGCCCCGGCTGCCGGGCGCCGAGGCCGTCGCCCGCTATCTGCCCAGCACGGCGGGGCTGGAGCTCGGCGGCGACTGGTACGACGTCATCCCGCTGCCCGACCACCACGTCGCCCTCGTCATCGGCGACGTCCAGGGCCACAGCGCCGGCGCCGCCACCCTCATGGGCCAGATGCGCACCGCCCTGCGCGCCTACGCCGTCGAAGGGCACACGCCGGACGTGGTGGTCTCGCACGCCAACCGGCTGCTCATGGACATGGAGACCGACCTCTTCGCCACCTGTGCCTACGTCGACATCGACCTGGAGGAGGGCTCCGCCTGGTGCGTGCGCGCAGGGCACCTGCCGCCGGTGCTGCGCTACCCGGACGGCACGACCGAGATCGCGGAGGCCGAGGGCGGACCGCCCCTCGGGGTGATCACCCAGGCCGACTTCCCCATGAGCCCGCTCCGGCTCCCCGCCGGCACCCTGATCGCCCTGGTCACGGACGGACTCGTCGAGACGCCCGACTCCGACATCGACGAGGGCATGGACCGCCTCGCCGACGAGCTGGCCGCGTCCGCCCCCGTCGATCTGGGGCTCGTCGCCGACGCCCTCCTCGGCAGCGCCCAGCGCAGCGACGACGTCGCCGTGCTCCTCCTGCGCTACGACGGCATGGACCTGCGCCCGCTGCGGGAGAGCTGGACGGTGTGGCGTGTGCCGCAGGCGGTCGGGCACGCCCGCCGCTTCGCCCGGCGCACCCTGCGCTCCTGGGGCGTCACCGAGGACTTCGACGCCGCCCTCCTCGTCGTCTCCGAACTCGTCACCAACGCCCTCGTCCACACCGACGGCCAGGTCCGCATGGATCTCACCCTCATCAACAACCGCCTGCGCGTCGCCGTCGCCGACGCCTCACCGCGCTCCCCGGTCAGACCGACCAGCATCGGCTGGGAGGCCACCGGCGGCCGGGGCGTCCTCCTCGTCGAGGCACTCTCGGCGACCTGGGGAACTCTGCCGGTCAGCGGCGGCAAGCAGGTGTGGGCGGAGATGACGCTGGGGCGCTGAACACTCTGCGTGCGTTTGTTCGGTTTCTCTCGGGTTACCCGAACAGGAACAGACCCAGAAGGAAGATGATGAGTTGTGACGTCCATGGTCCTGAGAGAGAAGCCCGCCGTCCGTCGGCCGGAGACCGGCTGGTCGAAGGCGCGCCGTCTGCGCGGCAAGGCCGCGCTGCGGACCTGCCTCCCCGCCGTCGAGGACCGGGCCACTCCCGGAATCACGAACTCCGGGTCGGAGTGGAACATCGTCAGAGGTGAGGACTGACCGCTCCCCGGAAGGCCACGCGGTGACGCTCCGAGTAACTCCGCGCATCGGCAACCAAAAGAAGTGATGTTCACATCCGCCGGATCACGACTAAGGTGAACCGAATGAAGGCTCTCGTGCTGTCCGGCGGCGCAGGAACAAGACTGAGGCCGATCACACACACGTCGGCCAAGCAACTGGTGCCAGTGGCCAACAAGGCTGTGCTCTTCTACGGGTTGGAGTCGATCGCCGAGGCCGGCATCACCGACGTGGGAATGATCGTCGGGGACACGGCCGCCGAGATCGAGGAAGCGGTGGGCGACGGGTCGAAGTTCGGCCTGAAGGTCACCTACATCCCCCAGGAGCGGCCCCTCGGGCTGGCCCACGCGGTGCTGATCGCCCAGGACTTCCTCGGCGACGACGATTTCGTGATGTACCTCGGCGACAACTTCATCGTCGGCGGCATCACCGACCTCGTCGAGGAGTTCCGCGACAGCCGGCCCGACGCCCAGATCCTGCTCACCCGCGTGGCCGACCCACGCGCCTTCGGTGTCGCCGAACTCGACCCGTCCGGCCAGGTGATCGGCCTGGAGGAGAAGCCCGACCGGCCCAAGAGCGATCTCGCCCTGGTCGGCGTCTATCTGTTCACGCCCGTGATCCACGAGGCCGTGCGCGCCATCGAACCGTCCTGGCGCGGCGAGCTGGAGATCACCCACGCCATCCAGCACCTGATCGACTCCCGCGCCGACGTGCGCAGCACGGTCATCAAGGGCTACTGGAAGGACACCGGCAACGTCGCCGACATGCTCGAGGTGAACCGCATGGTCCTCGAAGCCATGGAGCGCCGCATCGACGGCGCGGTCGACGACGCCTCGCAGACCATCGGGCGGGTGGTCGTGGAAGAGGGCGCCCGGATCGTCAACTCCCGCATCGTCGGGCCCGCCGTCATCGGCAGGGGAACCCTCGTCAGCGACTCCTACGTCGGTCCCTTCACCTCGATCGCGGAGAACTGCCGGATCACCGACAGCGAACTGGAATTCTCGATCGTGCTGCGGGACTCCTCGATCCAGGGCGTCGGCCGGATCGAGTCCTCGCTGATCGGCCGGCATGTCGAGGTGACCCCGGCCCCCAGCGTCCCCAGCGCCCACCGACTCGTCCTCGGAGACCACAGCAAGGTGCAGATCACTTCATGAACCTCCTCGTCACCGGTGCCGCCGGGTTCATCGGCTCCCGCTACGTCCGGGCGCTGCTCGCCTCGGACGCGCCCGACGCGCCGCGCATCACCGTGCTGGACAAGCTCACCTACGCCGGCACCCTCGACAACCTCGAACTGACCCACCCCCGGCTGGAGTTCGTCCAGGGCGACATCTGCGACGCCGAACTCGTCGACAAGCTGATGGCCGGCGCCGACCAGGTCGTGCACTTCGCCGCCGAGTCGCATGTGGACCGCTCCATCACCGGCGCCGCCGACTTCGTCCGCACCAACGTGCTCGGCACCCAGACCCTGCTCGACGCAGCCCTGCGCTACGAGGTGGGCCCGTTCGTGCACGTCTCCACCGACGAGGTCTACGGCTCCATCGAGTCCGGCTCCTGGCCGGAGGACCACCCGCTGCAGCCGAACTCGCCGTACTCGGCCTCCAAGGCCTCCTCCGACCTGCTCGCCCTCGCCTACCACCGCACCCACGGCCTGGACGTGCGCGTCACCCGCTGCTCCAACAACTACGGCCCGCACCAGTTCCCCGAGAAGGTCATCCCGCTGTTCGTCACCAACCTCCTCGACGGTGGGACGGTGCCCCTGTACGGCGAGGGCCGCAACGTCCGTGACTGGCTGCACGTCGACGACCACTGCCAGGGCGTCGACCTCGTCCGCACCCAGGGCCGGCCCGGCGAGGTCTACAACATCGGCGGCGGTACCGAACTCACCAACAAGGAACTCACCGGCCTGCTCCTTCGGTCCTGCGGCGCGGACTGGGACCGGGTGGAGTACGTCGAGGACCGCAAGGGCCACGACCTGCGCTACTCCGTCGACTGGTCCAAGGCCCGCGACGAACTCGGCTACCGCCCCGCCCACGACTTCACCACCGGCCTCGCCGAGACCGTCGCCTGGTACCGCGACAACCGTGCCTGGTGGGAGCCCCTGAAGCGGCGCGTCGCCCAGGAGCGCGCATGAGGTGGCTGATCACCGGAGCGGGCGGAATGCTCGGCCACGACGTCGTCGACGAACTCACCCGGCGCGGCGAGGACGTGGTGGGCCTGGACCGCTCCGCCCTGGACATCACGCGCCCCGAGGCCGTCGGCACGGCCGTACGGGAGCACCGCCCCGACCTCGTCGTGAACTGCGCCGCGTACACGGCCGTCGACGACGCCGAGACCGACGAGGCCCGCGCCCTGGAGATCAACGGCGACGGGCCGCGCCTGCTGGCCCGCGCCTGCGCGGCGCACGACGCCCGGCTGATCCACGTCTCCACGGACTACGTCTTCTCCGGCGACGCCCGCACGGCCCCCTACCCGGAGGACCATCCGACGGGCCCGCGCACCGCCTACGGCCGCACCAAGCTGGCCGGCGAGCGGGCCGTCCTGGAGGAACTCCCCGGGGCGAGCGCGGTCGTGCGCACGGCCTGGCTCTACGGGGTCCACGGCGCCAACTTCGTGCGGACCATGATCGGTCTCGAAGCCCGCCGCGACACCCTCGACGTCGTCGACGACCAGCGTGGGCAGCCCACCTGGAGCGCGGACGTCGCCGAGCGGATCGCCGACCTCGGACCCCGGCTCGGCCCCGAAGCGCACGGCGTCTTCCACGCCACCGACGCCGGCGAGGCCACCTGGTACGAACTGGCCCGAGAGGTGTTCTCCCTGCTCGGCGCCGACCCGGACCGGGTGCGCCCCACCAGCAGCGCGGCCTTTCCCCGGCCCGCGCCCCGCCCGGCGTACAGCGCCCTCGCACACGGCCGGTGGCAGGAGATCGGCCTGCCCCCGGCGCGCGAGTGGCGCTCCGCCCTGCACGAAGCACTGCCCCGAATCCGCAAGGAAGGTCCCACTTCGTGAAACGCCATGAGTTCCTCCGGGGACTGCACAAGGTCAGCGCCAATCGCAATTACCTGGAGATCGGCGTCAACGACGGTCGCAGCCTGCGCCTGTCCCGCGTCCCCAGCATCGCGATCGACCCCGCCTTCAAGGTGGTCTCGGAGCTGAAGTGCGACGTCCACCTGGTGAAGGCCACCAGCGACGACTTCTTCGCCCGTGACAACCCCCTCCAGCACCTCAAGGGCGGCCGTCACCCGCTGCGCAATCTGCGCCGCGGCCGCAGCCCCATCGGCTACTGGCGCCGCACCACGCTGGATCTGTCGTTCATCGACGGCATGCACATCTTCGAGTACGCCCTGCGCGACTTCATGAACGTCGAGAAGCACTCCGACTGGTCCAGCGTGATCGTCTTCGACGACATGCTGCCGCGCAGCGTGGACGAGGCGGCCCGGGACCGGCACACCAACGCCTGGACCGGCGACGTCTACAAGATCACCGAGGTGCTGGCGCGCTACCGCCCCGACCTGGTCACGGTCCAGGTGGACACCGCGCCCACCGGCCAGCTCGTCGTCTTCGGCGCCGACCCGAACAACCGGGTCCTGCACGACAAGTACGACGAGATCATGGCCGAGTACAAGGTGCCCGACCCGCAGAAGGTCCCCGAGGCGATCCTCGAACGGGCCGGCGCGGTACGCCCCGAGACCCTCCTGGAAGCGGGCTTCTGGCGCCCCCTCGTCCAGGCCCGCAACCGCGGCCTGCCCCGCCGCATCGGCTGGGAGCCCCTGCGCAAGTCCCTGGAGCAGGTGGGCGTCAGCCGCTGACCCCTGCTGTGGGAACAGGCCCGGGCGCTGTGCGCCCGGGCCTGTGGCGTGCGGCGGCCTTTCGGCGTGCCGCAGGCGTCAGCCGTCTCCCCGGCCGGCTCGCAACTCCTCGTAGTACGCGCGGCAGCTCTCGTACGACGGGAGCAGACCCTGGCGTTCCGCCTCGGCCAGGGTCGGGGCCTGTTCGTCCTTGGGGGAGAGGAGCGGGGTGATGCCCTCGGGCCAGGCGATGCCGAGGGCCGGGTCGAGGGGGTGGATGCCGTGCTCACGCTCCGGGGCGTAGCCGGTGGAGCAGAGGTAGACCACCGTGGCGTCGTCGGTGAGTGCCATGAACGCGTGGCCCAGCCCCTCGGCGAGGAACACCGCGTGGCGGGTGTCGTCGTCGAGTCGTTCGGCCTCCCACTGGCCGAAGGTGGGGGAGCCCACCCGGATGTCGATCACCACGTCCAGGACGGCACCGCGCACACACGTGACGTACTTGGCCTGGCTGGGCGGCACATCGGCGAAGTGCACACCGCGCAGCACGCCCCGCCGGGAGACCGAGCAGTTGGCCTGGGCCAGGGCCAGATCATGACCCGTGGCCTCGCGGAACTCCTCGCCGCGGTACCACTCGTGGAAGCTGCCCCGGTCGTCCGGAAAGATCTTGGGCTCCAGAATCCAGGCGCCCTCTATCCCCAGTGGTCGCATGCTGTCACTGCCCTCCGATCCTGATACGGGTGACCACCTTCCGCCGCGCGGCACCGAGTACCCGCCGCGCGCGCCGTGCCACCCGCAGGGCGGCACCGGGCCCGGGCGCCGGCACGACCAGCACCTGACCGTCGGCGGCGCGCAGCGCGAACGGCAGCCCGGTGAAGCGGGGCCGGTCGGCGGCCGGGGCCAGACACACGGCCACCCGCCAGGTGTCACGCGAGAGGTCCTTGGCGGGCATCGCCGCCTCCAGCACCGCCCCGCGCCCGTCCGGGGCGGGGGAGAGCGTGCCGGACGCGTCGAGGATCCGGCTGGGGGAGACGAACCTCAGCGGCACCTCCCGGTCGCCTCCGACATGCAGCGGCAGCGGAGCACGGAAACGGTCCCCGGAGACGGTGACGTCCATCGGCTGCACGCTGCCCAGACCGAGCCGCTTGCCCCGGGCCCCGAGCTGAAGGGAGAGGTTGCCGTGCGGCTCCGTCCAGTACGGCAGAGCGGTCCGGTCGCCGACGAGTCCCACGTCCGGCGTGGGCCGGGTCGCCCGCGGGGCCGGGCCCAGCCGGCATTCCTTGGTCCAGCCGCCCAGCTTGACCCGCACGACCGCGTCCCAGACGCCGTCACCGGGCAGCTCGGCCGGGTCGACGGTGGCGGTCGCCCGCAACACCAGCCGGACCTCCTCGCCCTCCCCGACGGGCACGGTCTCGCGCGTGAACTCCACCGGCTGGAAGTACTGCGCGGCGCTCGAGCGCTCCCGCAGCAGCAGATCGGCCGTGGCCTGCCCGAAGCGCGCGGCGGTCTCCGAGGCCACCCACTCCACGCCCTCGGTCACGTCCTTGGGCGTGTCGTTCAGCGGGGCCGCCTCGGCGTCGGCGGGGAAGGTCATCGGCTCGCCGCCGGAGGTGTACTCGGCCGTGAAGCCGATGCTGAGGGAGCCGTCCCGCCACTCCACGTGCGCGGGGGCCGCCGTGGGCGCGATGCCGGCCTCCCATTCCGCGAAGGACACGACGTCGTCGTACCGGTCGGCCGCGGTCAGCGCGGCGACGACCTGCTGCGTGGGCTGCAGCCCCTCCGCGACACCGGGGCCGAACCGCTCGACGACGACCTCGTGGATCTCCCCGAACAGCTCCCTGCGGTAGTCGCCCGGCAGATTGAGGAACCGCCGGGTCCGCAGCCGCTCGACCATCTCCACGCGCAGCCAGCGGCGGAAGAGCTTGTCACGCACCGGGCCGGGCTCGGTGTACTTCTCGACGACGTCGAGGGCCTCGCGCAGGTTCTTGAAGTATCCGGCGGGGTCGAAGCGTTCGAAGCCGGCGTTGGAGCTGTCGTCCCGCCGGATGTGGTAGTAGCAGACGTAGTCGCTGACCACGGAGACGTTCTCCGCGCGCAGATACGCCTCGGCGATGAAGACGTGGTCCTCCAGCCGCCGTCTGCCCTCGGGGAAGCGCAGGCCGGTGCGGTCGAGGAAGGCACGGCGGATCATCTTGTGCGGGGTGAGGCTGTCGATGAGCGGGGCGTTCTCGACGGTGGCGCGCGGGTGGTTGCGGCGGAAGAGCTCCACCGGCACGCCGCGGCCCTTGCCGGCCATCTTGCCCACGACGACGTCGGCGCCGTTGGCCACGCCGTAGTCGTACATCCGCTCCAGGGCCTCGTCGCCCAGGTAGTCGTCGTTGTCGACGAACATGACGAACTCGCCCCGGGAGGCGGCGATGCCGACGTTGCGCGGCTTGCCCGACCAGCCGGAGTTCTCCTGGTGGATGACCTTCATCCGGGGGTCCTCGGCGGCGAGCGCGTCGAGCCGGGCCGGGGTGGCGTCGGTGGAACCGTCGTCGACGAAGATCACCTCGTACTCTTCGGGAGGCAGGGACTGCCTCTGCAGCGAGGTGATGCAGTCCTCGATGTAGATCCCCGGGTTGTAGACGGGGATGATGACGCTGACCTTGACCGGCATCGGGTTTCCGGGCCCCTTCGGGTCGCTTGCCGTAGACGTCCTGTCTTACTGCGTGTTGCCCGATGCTAACCCGCCAGACAAAGCTGCCTCATCTTTCGAGACCTGGCCGTGATCATCCCCGCCGATCAGGCAACTGAGCTGCGCTGTCTGTCTGTTCGCGGTCAAGTCGGTTCCGGGGCGGAGCGGGCCGCTGCCTCTAGGCTGAGGGTGTGCGTCTGCTCCTCATGTCCGACACCCACCTGCCGAAGCGGGCCAGGGAACTGCCCGCGCCGCTGCTGGCCGAACTTCCGCACGCCGACGTCGTCTTCCACGCCGGGGACTGGGTCGACACGGCCACCCTCGACCTGCTGGAGAGCCGCTGCCGCAGGCTCGTCGCCGTGTACGGCAACAACGACGGACCGGACCTGCGGGCCCGGCTGCCCGAGGTGGCGTACGCGGAACTGGGCGGGCTGCGCTTCGGGGCGATCCACGAGACGGGCCCAGCCCAGGGCCGGGAGAAGCGCTGCGCCGCCCGCTTCCCCGACCTCGACGTGCTGGTCTTCGGGCACAGTCACATCCCCTGGGACACCACGGCCCCCACCGGACTGCGCCTGCTGAACCCGGGTTCCCCGACGGACCGCCGCCGTCAGCCCCACTGCACCTACATGACCGCCACGGCCGCGGACGGCCGGCTCACCGAGGTGGAACTGCACCGGCTGCCGCCACGGGCCTGACGGTCGTGGGAGCCACCGTGACATGATCGGCGCATGGGTCAGGACAAGGGATATCTCCTGGACAACCGGCAGGCCGAGGCCGGTACCCGCTTCGACGCGCTGGCGGCCCTCTTCGACGCCTCGACGTTCCGCCACTTCGAGACGCTCGGGATCGATGAGGGATGGCGGTGCTGGGAGGTCGGGGCCGGCGGGCCGAGCGTCGCCGCGTGGCTCCGTGAACGCGTCGGGCCGCGCGGACGTGTGCTCGCCACCGACATCGACGTCTCCTGGGCGCGGACCGCCGCCACCGGGGGAGTGGAAGTACTCCGCCACGACGTGGGCCGCGACGCACCCCCGGCCGGGCCCTTCGACCTGGTCCACGCCCGACTGGTCCTGGTCCATGTGGCCGAGCGCGACGCCGCGCTGCGCAGTATGGTCCAGGCACTGCGCCCCGGCGGGTGGCTCGTCGTCGAGGACGCCGACCCCGCCCTGCAACCGCTGATCTGCCCCGACGAGCACGGCCCCGAGCAGGAGCTCGCCAACCGGCTCCGCACCGGCTTCCGTCATCTGCTGCGGCAGCGCGGCGCCGACCTCTCGTACGGGCGCAGGCTGCCGCGCCTGCTGCGCGAGGTCGGCCTCGCCGACGTCGAGGCCGACGCCTACTTCCCGATCACCTCGCCCGCGTGCGACGTCCTCGAGACGGCCACCGTCCAGCAGGTACGCGACGAACTCGTCGCCGAGGGCCTGGCCACGGACGAGGAGATCGAGCGCCACCTCGCCAACATCGCGGCCGGACGCCTCGACCTCGCCACGTCACCGATGATCTCGGCGTGGGGCCGCCGGCCGGTGGGCGACGGCTCACTGCCCTGATTCAGGGCTGAACCCCTACGACCTGGGAAGGTCGAAACCGGGGTCCAGTTCCACACCGGTGGCGTTCAGGAAGAAGGCCACCATGTGGTACTGCCCCACCAGCATGGCGATCTCGATCAGTTCGGCGTCGCCGAAGTGCTCGGCCAGCGCCTCCCAGGTCGCGTCGGACATCGTCGCGTCGCGGTTCAGCTCGTCCGCCGCCCGGATCAAGTTCCTCTGGAGCTCCGTCCAGCCCGGTGCCTCCGGCCCCTCGGTGATGCGGTCGATGTCATCGTCCGTGACGCCTGCGGCCCTGGCCAGGGGAAGGTGCCGTCCCCACTCGTACCGTGCGCCGGTGTTCCACGCGGTCCGCAGGATCAGTAACTCGCGCAGTTCTTCCGGCAGTCGGCCCCTGAGGAGCAACTGGCCGCCGAACGGCATGAACTGCTCGTAGAGATCGGGATGGCGCACGAGGGTGGTGAAGATGTTCGGGATCCGGTTCCCAGGGTCGTGGGGTGCGACCGCCAGCAGTTCCCGGGTCCGGGCGTCCCACTGGTCCTCGGGGAGCGGGATCAGCCGCGGGGGCTGCCCGGCGGCTTCGTTGCGCTGTGACATGGCGACCTCCAGTGTCCGAGGGGTTCACCCTAGGAGGCCTGCCGAACGCCTGGCAGGCGAATGTCCGGGCGTATCAGTGGGCCGGGTCGAGAAGGATCTTGCGGACGCCGTCGGAGCGGTTCGCGAACAGTTCGTACGCCGCAGGGCCTTCGGAGAGGGCGAAGCGGTGGGAGACCACGACCTCGGGCTGGATCCGGCCGGCACGGGTGAGGGCGATCAGGGGAGGGAGTTCGTAGTGCACCGAGCACAGCCCGATGGCGAACTCCAGCTCCTTGATCTGCGCCAGTCCCATGTGGAAGGGAAACGCCTTGTTCTGGCTGACCCCGATGACGCTGACCCGGCCTGCCTGCCGGACGGCCTTGAGGGCGAGCTCGATGGTGGCGTCGGAGCCCACGGCCTCCACGACGGCATCCGGCCCGCGGCCGGCGGTCAGGTCCCGGATGGCCGACCGCGCGTCGTCCCCCTCGACCGGCTCGACGCCCAGGCCGGCGGCGAAGTCGCGGCGCTCCGCGACCAGATCCGCGCCCAGCACCCGCGCCGCGCCCATCGCGAAGGCGGACTGGGCGGCCATGAGGCCGACCGGGCCGAGTCCGATGACCAGGACGGTCTCGCCGGGCTGGATGCGGGCCCGGCGGCAGCCGTACCAGGCGGTGGGGGCGTTGTCCGTGAGGACGACGGCGGCCTCGTCGGAGATGTCCTCGGGCACGTGCACCAGATTGACGTCCGCGTAGGGCACGGCCAGGACCTGGGCCTGGCTGCCCTGGAGCTGCGGGCTCACTCCGTAGCAGAGCTCCGTGCTCGACTTGGCGCGCTCGCACCGGGCGGTGAACCCGGCCGCGCACGACCGGCAGTGCGCACAGCCGGCGGAGGCGGGCACCAGAACCCGGTCGCCGGGCTTGAATCGGGTGACCTGGCCGCCGGTGTCGGCCACCACGCCGACGCACTCGTGTCCCGGTGTGTAGCCCAGTTCCGGGCTGAACGCGTTGCCGCCGTAGATGTGCAGGTCGCTGCCGCAGATGCCGGCCGTGGTCACGTGCACCACCGCGTCGGTGGGGCTGGTGACGGCCGGGTCGGGGACATCCCCGTAGCGGATGTCGTGACGGCCGTGGTAGGTCAGTGCCTTCATCGGATTTCTCCCTCCCTTCGGCCGGTCAGTCCGCGATCTTCAGCACCAGCTTGCCGCGGTTGTCGCCACGGAACAGCCGCATCAGGGTTTCGGGAAAGGCCACGACTCCGCCGGACACCACGTCCTCCAGGGACTTGAGCCGGCCCTCCGCCCGCCACGTGGCCATCCGCGCGATGCCCTCGGCGTACCGGTCGGCGTAGTCGAACACCACGATGCCCGTCATGGAGGCGCGGTTCACCAGCAGCGACAGGTAGTTGGCGGGGCCCTGCGGCTTTGTGCTGTTGTACTGGGAGATCGCGCCGCACACGACGACGCGGGCACCGCGCGCCAGCCGCAGCAGCACGGCGTCCAGAACGTCTCCGCCGACGTTGTCGAAGTACACGTCGACGCCGTCGGGGGCGTGCTCGCGCAGCGCCTTGCGGACGTCCTCGTTCTGGTAGTCGATCGCGGCGTCGAACCCGAACTCCTCCACCACCATCCGGCACTTGGCCTCGCCGCCGGCGATGCCGATGACCCGGCAGCCCAGGATCTTGGCGACCTGCCCGACGACGCTGCCGACGGCCCCGGCCGCTCCGGAGACCACGACGGTCTGCCCGGGCTCGGGACGCCCGACCTCGATCAGGCCGAAGTAGGCCGTCAGGCCCGACATGCCGAGCGTGCCGAGATACGTCGGCAAGGGAGCCGCCGTCGGGTCGACCTTGGTCACATCGCGTCCGTCCGACACGCAGTACTCCTGCACGCCGAACGAGCCCGACACATGGTCGCCGACCGCGAATCCGGAGTGCCGAGAGGCGATCACCCTTCCCACCGCGCCGGCACGCATCACCTCGCCGATCTCCACCGGGCGGATGTAGGACCGTCCCGCGTTCATCCAGCCGCGCATCGCCGGGTCTATCGACAGACAGAGCACCTGCACCAGGAACTCCCCGTCGCCCGGCTGCCCGGCCGGCTCCTCGACGTGCTCCCAGTCGGTGGGCCGCGGTTCTCCCACGGGACGTGCGGCCAGGCGCACCTGTCGGTTGATCGTGCTCATCTCCGGCGGCTCCTTCGACGGTCGAACCGATATCGAGTTCCATACCGGCTAGTCGGTATGGGAGGGGAGCGTACGGGTGCGGTGCCGTCCGGGACAAGACCCGGGGAACGATCAAGGTGGGCCGTGGGCAGCCCGTGGTTGCGGACGGAGCGTGCGGTCGTGCCCCACCAGCGCCGTGCGTAGCGGCTCAGGACGGCTGCCTCGCTGAGCCCGACGTTGCGGGCGACCTGGGTCAGTGGCAGTTCGGACGCGATGAGCAGATCCGCGGCTCGTTCGCGCCGAACGTCGTCAGGACTGCCGCGAAGGTGGTGGCGCGCGGGCGGTTCGCCTGACGTCCGGTACGTCCGCCGCGCTACTCCTGTCCTGGGACCGCCATCTCCCCGAGGAGCGCCCAGTCGTCCTGCGGAATCGTCGCGTTCACGATGCGCGGCGTCTCGGCCAGATGGGGCGGCAGCGTCTGCTGCGCGGCCTTGAAGTGCGCGGACTGCACATGGGCGGCCCCGGCCTCGTCGTCGCGGAAGGCCTCGACCAGGACGTACTCCGTCGGCTCGTCCACGCTGCGCGACCAGTCGAACCACAGGCAGCCGGGCTCGGCGCGCGTCGCCCGGGTGAAATCAGCGGTGATCTCGGGCCAGCGGTCGGCGTGCTCGGGACGGACTCGGAACTTCGCGGTGATGAAGATCATGGGATTCCCTTCGCTGATGTGTCGTGCGGGCTGTGTCGCGTCCGGCCGCGCCGGCGGCGCGGCCTTCGGACCGCACCTGTGGCGTGGAGGGCGGGGCGGATCCATCGTGGAGCAAGGAGCCACGACCAAGGGTGGAGAACATCCTTGTCCGACGCGAGGTGGTGTCCGGGGTGGAAAAGCGGATGACAGTGCTCAGCGAGAGCCCGGACGAGCCGTTCGCGCTGCTCCGCGCCGCCTCGGCGGTGCTCGACGACCGGGGGACCGTGGTCGGCTGGAGCCGGCGGGCCGAGGAGTTGCTCGGCCACCCGGAGTCCGCCGTGATCGGCCGTCCGGCCTTCGAGGTCCTGATCGATCCCGGCGACCTGGCGGCCGCCAAGGACGCCGCGGCGACGTGCAGGAGGGACGGAGGCTGGTTCGGGGTCCTGACGGTGCGGCATCGCAGCGGGCGGCTGGTGGAGATGGGGCTGAGGGCAGGTGCCGTGTCGCGCGGTGAGCGTGTCCGCGAATGGTTCCTCGTCGGGGCACCCGCGGCGGAGGTCCTCGAGTGGCAGCGGGACCGCGCGGTCCTCGACGGGTTGTGGCGGCGGTGCCCGATCGGCCTCGCCGTGCACAGTCCCGAGATGACGATCCTGCGGGTCAACAGGGCGATCGAGCGGTTCACCGGGGTCCCGGCCGCCTCCTTCCCGGGAATGCCCACGGGCGCCCTGCTGGTCTCCGAGGACGCGCGGAGGGCCGTGGAGCGGGTCCGCCAGGTGATCGAGAGCGGCAGTTCACTGGTCTCCACCGAGCAGTACGCCCGTCTGGAGCGGGATCCGGCACGCGTGCGGGCCGCGTCCGTCTCGGCCTTCCTGCTGCAGGATCCCGCCGGCCGGGTCCTGGGAGTGGCCGAGACGGTGGAGGACGTCACCGAGCGTCATCGGGCCCGACGCCGCCTCGCGCTCCTCGACCAGGCCGGCGCCCGCATCGGATCGACGCTGGACGTGCGGCAGACGGCCCGCGAACTCGCGGATGTGATGGTCCCCCACCTGGCCGACCACGTCACCGTGGACCTGTCGCTACCGGTGACGCGAGGCGAGGAGCCGACACAGGCACTGGCGGGACCCGTCACACGGGTCGCGGTCCGCGGCGTCTCGGTCCAGCAGTCCGACCTGCATTACCCGGAAGGCGAGCCGGTGCACTTGGCACCCGGCACACCACAGGCCAGGTGCCTGGCCGACGGCAGCCCTCTCCTCGAACCCGTCCTCGCGCCCGAATGGTTCCTCGCAGAGCCGCGCCGGGGCGAGCAGGCACCGGATCTCTCGGCTCATTCCCTGATCGTGGTGCCCCTGGCCGCGCGCGGCCTGGTACTGGGCGTGATGAGCCTGTGGCGATCGCGGCATCCCGAGCCGTTCGAGGCCGACGATCTCACCCTGTCCCAGGAACTCGCCGCGCGGGCCGCCGTCAGCATCGACAACGCCCGGCGCTTCACCCAACAGCAGCAAACCGCGTCCACCCTGCAGCGCACCCTGCTGCCGAGGACCGTTCCGCACCAGTCGGCCCTCGAAGTGGCCCCTCGCTACCTCCCGGCCAGTACGGCCCCCGGGCCCGGCGGTGACTGGTTCGACGTCATCCCGTTGTCCGGGGCCAGGGTCGCACTCGTGGTCGGCGACGCGGTGGGTCACGGACTGCACGCCGCTGCCACGATGGGCCGGCTGCGTACCGCCGTGCACACCCTCGCCACCCTCGACCTGGAACCGGACGAGGTGCTCTCCCGGCTGGACGACCTGGTCAACCTCCTCGCCACCGAACAGGAGACGGCCGGCGAACGACCCGCGGGGGAGCAGATCGTCGGCGCCACCTGCCTGTACGCCGTCTACGACCCGGTCTCCCGGCAATGCTCCGCGGCGCGGGCCGGTCACCCTCTCCCGGTCGTGACCACCCCGGACGGACAGGCAGCCCTGCTCGACCTGCCCCCCGGCCCGCCTCTCGGCCTGGGCGGACTGCCGTTCGAAACCCGGGAGATCGAACTGGCCGAGGGCAGCCTGCTCGCGCTCTACACCAACGGACTCATCGGCGAACGCCATATGGACGTCGACAGGGGCCTGCAACGGCTGTGCACAGCGCTCACCCACCCGGCGGCCCCCTTGGAGAAGACGTGCCAGGCGATCGTCGAATCCCTCGTGCCCGGACAGCCCGCTGACGACATCGCCCTGCTCATCGCACGCACCCGGGTACTGCCGCCGGAGAACGTCGTCTCCTGGCGGCTGCCGGTGGGGCCGACCGCCGCGGCACAGGCCAGAAAGCTCGCCACGACCCAACTCACTCAATGGGGACTGGAACACCTGGCGTTCGCCACCGAATTGATCGCCAGTGAACTGGTCACCAACGCCTACCGCTACGCCAAGGGCCCCGTGACCCTGCGACTCATCCGTGAACGATGTCTCGTCTGCGAGGTCGCCGACGCCAGCCACACCTCACCGCACCTGCGTCGCGCCCGCACCACCGACGAGGGGGGACGCGGCATGTTCCTGGTGGCCCAGCTGACCGAGCGCTGGGGCACCCGCTACACCCGCGACGGCAAGACCGTATGGACCGAGCAGCCGCTGCTCGGGCTGTGAGTTCCGATGACCGGTCGGCGGGAAACGGGGCGACCGGCGACCGGGAGCGGCACGGGTCATCAGGAGGAGCGGTGCGGGTGCACCGCTCCCTGCGTGGTGGTCAGTGGGGCGCCGCTCCCGCCCCAGCGCAGCGCGACGATCTCGGCGGCGACGGACACCGCCACCTCCTCGGGGGTACGGGCCCCGAGATCGAGGCCGACCGGAGAGCGCAGCCGGGACAGCTCCTGTTTCGTGAGCCCGGCCTCGGCCAGGCGCTCGGCCCGGTCGGCGTGGGTGCGGCGGCTGCCCATCGCCCCGATGTACGCGGCGGGTCGGCGCAGCGCCTCCTGGAGCAGGGGCACGTCGAACTTGGGGTCGTGGGTGAGGACGCAGATCACCGTGCGCGCGTCGGTGTCCGTGTCGCGCAGATAGCGGTGCGGCCACTCGGCGATCACCTCGACGCCCTCGGGGAAGCGCCGGGGCGTGGCGAAGACGGGGCGGGCGTCGCAGACGGTGACCCGGTAGCCGAGGAAGTCCCCGATGCGGGCCACGGCCGCGGCGTAGTCGATCGCGCCGAAGACCAGCATCCGCGGTGGCGGTGCGAAGGACTCCAGGAACACGCCGACGGAGTCCTCGCGGCGCTGCCCCCGCGGCCCGTAGTGCCGCAGTCCCGTCGCCCCCAGGGCGAGCCCGCCCCGGGCGTCGGCGGTGACGGCCGCGTCCAGGCCGCTCGCGCCGAGCGTGCCCGAGACCCGGTCCGGCCATACGGCGAGCGTCGCCCCGCGCGGCGCCGGGCCGTCGGTCACCGTGGCGAGGGTGACCGGCTCACCCGCGGCGACCGAGTCGGCGACCGCGCCGAAGACGGGATCCCGCTCGGGCGTGACGGGACGGACCAGCAGCGTGATCTCGCCGCCGCAGGTCAGGCCGACGGCGAAGGCGTCCTCGTCGCTGTAGCCGAAGGTCTCCAGACGCGCCTCGCCGCTCGTCACGACGTCCCGCGCCAGCTCGAACACCGCGCCCTCGACACAGCCCCCGGACACACTCCCCACGACCTCCTCGCCCGGGCCCACCGCCATCGCCGCACCCGGGTCGCGCGGCGCGCTGCGGCTGACCTCGACGACCGTCGCGAGGCCGAACGGAAGCCGGGCCGCGTACCAGCGGCCCAGCGCCGGGAGGATGTCACGCACGATCCGCTCCTTGTCCTGCGGAGATCCATCGGAAGGCCCTTAATTCCGTTGTGCCCCCTCGGGCCGTTCTGCTGCACTGCACGGGACAGCGACGTCACCGAGTCCCGAGGAGCAGCAGATGCGAACTGCGTTCATGTCCCCCCAGCCAGGAACGGACCTCTCTCCGAAGGACATGACGCTTCGTGCACCTGCTCAACCTTGGAATCCTCGCCCATGTCGACGCCGGTAAGACCAGCCTGACCGAGCGGTTGCTCCATTCGGCCGGGGTGATCGACGAGATCGGCAGTGTCGACGACGGGAACACCCGTACCGACACCCTCGCGCTGGAGCGGCAGCGCGGCATCACCATCAAGTCCGCGGTCGTCTCGTTCCCTCTCGACGATGTGACGGTCAACCTGATCGACACCCCCGGCCACCCGGACTTCATCGCCGAGGTGGAGCGGGTGCTCGGCGTGCTGGACGGCGTCGTGCTCGTCGTCTCCGCCGTCGAAGGAGTGCAGGCGCAGACACGGGTGCTGATGCGGACGCTCCAGCGGCTGCGCATCCCCACCCTGCTCTTCGTCAACAAGATCGACCGGCGTGGGGCACGGCAGGAGGAGCTGCTGCGGGCGATCTCGGCCCGGCTGACACCCGCGATCGTGCCGATGGGAACCGCCACCGGCCTCGGCACACGCCGGGCCGGCTTCACACCCGGTCCCGTACCGGCCGCGCTCGACGTCCTCGCCGGCCTCGACGACACGCTGCTGTCCGCGTACGTCGAGAACACCGTCACGGACGGCCTCCTGCACACCTCCCTCGTCGCCCTGACCCGGGAGGCCCTGGTCCACCCCGTCTTCTTCGGCTCCGCCGTCACGGGCGCCGGTGTGGACGCGCTGCTGGCGGGCATCGAGGAACTGCTGCCCCCGGCCGACGGGGACGCGGACGGTCCGCTCTCCGGGACCGTGTTCAAGGTCGAGCGGGGCCCGGCGGGGGAGAAGACCGCCTACGCCCGGCTGTTCTCCGGCACCCTGCGCACCCGCGACCGGACCCCGTTCGGAACGGACGGCGCCGAAGGCCGGATCACCGCGATCAGCGTCTTCGGACAGGGGACGGACACCCGAGGCGACACCGTCGTCGCCGGACAGATCGCCCGCCTCTGGGGGCTCGGGGACATCAGGATCGGCGACGCGATCGGCGAACCCCGCAAGGCGTACGAGCACTTCTTCGCCCCGCCCACCCTGGAGACCGTCGTCGTCCCGGGCCCGGACGTGAACGGCGGCGCACTGCACCTCGCGCTCACCCGACTCGCCGAACAGGACCCGCTGATCGGCCTGCGCCACGACGAACGGCGGCAGGAGACCTCCGTGTCGCTGTACGGCGAGGTGCAGAAGGAGGTCATCCAGGCCACCCTCGCCGAGGAGTACGGGCTCGGCGTCACCTTCCGCGAGACCACGCCGCTGTGCGTCGAACGGCTCATCGGCACGGGGCAGGCCGTGGAGTTCAACAAGAAGGGCGCCAACCCGTTCCTCGCGACGGTCGGCCTGCGCGTCGATCCCGCTCCGGTCGGCTCCGGTATCGGCTTCCGGCTGGAGGTGGAGCTCGGCTCCATGCCGTACGCCTTCTTCAAGGCGGTCGAGGACACCGTGCGCGAGACCCTCGACCAGGGCCCGCACGGCTGGCGGATCCCCGACTGCACGGTCACCATGACGCACTGCGGCTACTCGCCCCGCCAGAGCCACGCCCACCAGGGCTTCGACAAGAGCATGTCGAGCACCGGCGCCGACTTCCGCGGTCTGACCCCGCTGGTGCTCGTCGCAGCGCTGCGGCGGGCCGGGACCCGGGTCCACGAGCCGATGCACCGCTTCCGTGTCGAGGCCCCGGCGGACACCCTCGGCGCGCTGCTGCCGGTGCTGGCCGCGCTCGGCGCCGTACCGCAGACGACCGAGACCCGGGGCGCCGGATGCGTCCTGGCGGGCACGGTGCCCGCGGCCCGGGTGCATGAACTGGAGCAGCGGCTGCCCGGGCTCACCCGCGGCGAGGGCGAGTTGGAGAGCGTCTTCGACCACTACGCGCCCGTCACGCACGGCACGGTTCCGAGGCGCCCGCGCACCGACCACAACCCGCTGAACAGGAAGGAGTACTTGTTGAATGTGGCACGAAGGATGGGCGGATGACGTGTGCGAGCCGGCCCAGAGGGAACTTACTCCAGAGTCAGGGGTGTTGACGGTGTCCTGAAATGGCCGGACTGTAGTGGACATGCCAACTATTCGGGCACGTCTCCTGGTTGTCCTGGCTGTTCTCTTCGGCTCCGTGACGGTGGCGGGAGTCCCGCCCGCCACCGCCGCGCCCCCTCCCGACTCCCTCTGGTTCGACGACCCGACCGTCACCGTGCGCAACGGCCGTTTCACCGACGCCTCCGGCCGCGAGATCGTGCTCCGCGGCTACAACGTCTCCGGCGAGACCAAACTGGCGGAGAACGGCGGCCTGCCCTTCGCCTCCGTCGCCGACGCGAAGAAGTCCGCGACCGCCCTGCGCGCCCTCGGCGGCGGCAACACCGTCCGCTTCCTGCTCTCCTGGGCGTACGCCGAGCCCGAGCGCGGCAAGGTGGACACGGCCTACCTCGCCGCCGCCACCGACCAGATGCGGGCCTTCCTCGACGCCGGCATCCGCGTCTACCCCGACTTCCACCAGGACCTCTACTCCCGGCACCTGTTCGACGCCGACAGCTGGTACACCGGCGACGGCGCGCCCCAGTGGGCGGTGGACGCCGGGAACTACCCCGACGAGTCCTGCGGGATCTGCCTCTTCTGGGGGCAGAACATCACCCAGAACGAGGCCGTCAAGCGGGCCTCGTACGACTTCTGGCACAACGCGCACGGTGTGCAGGACGCCTTCCTCACCACCGCCGAGAAGACCATGGCGTACCTCCGGCAGCATCTGGACGCCGACCGGTTCAAGGGCGTCGTCGGCTTCGACCCCTACAACGAGCCGCACGCGGGCGTCTACGACTCCGGGCAGACCAGCCGGGCCTGGGAGAAGGACGTGCTCTGGCCGTTCTACGAGAAGTTCCGGGCCCGCATGGACACGGCAGGCTGGCGGGACAAGCCCGCCTTCGTGGAGCCGAACCTCTTCTGGAACGCCAACCTCGACTTCCAGAAGCAGGAGGGCGGCCTGCTGGACGCCGGCACCCTCGGACCGCGCTATGTGTTCAACACCCACTTCTACGACCAGAAGGCCATCTCCGGCGTCTTCATGTGGGGCAAGGCGGCCGACGGCCAGTACGCGAACGACTTCCGCACCGTCCGCGACCGGGCCGCCTCCGCGCAGACCGCCGCCGTGGTCAGCGAGTTCGGGCACCCGCTGGCCGGCAATGTCTCCGACAAGGCGCCGACCGTCCTCAAGGCCATGTACCAGGCCCTCGACTCACGACTGAAAGGGGCCGACTGGTGGTCCGACCCGGCCGCCTCGGGGCCCGTGCTCTCCGGCTCGCAGTGGCAGTGGGACATCTACAACGGCCGGCACCGCGAGCTGATGAACGGCAACCCCGACAAGGTGCTCACCACCGGTGACGCCTGGAACGACGAGGACCTGTCCGCCGTACGCCTCGACGACTCGGGCAAGCCCGTGCTGCGCCAGGACGCCCGGCTCCTGGACCGCCTCTACCCGAGCGCCACGGCCGGCAGAACCGTCGGCTTCACCTACGAGGACCGCTCCCGGGACGGCTCGACGACGCTGACCTGGAACCCGGTGCCCAGTGCGCTGCCGAACGTGCAGCGGCTGGTGGGGTCCGGGCAGTACGGGCTGCTGCTGTGGCGCTCGGACGGCGGCTCGGCGCCCACCGAACTGCATCTGCCGGCGGGCTTCCCGACCGCGTCCACCACGGTCGTCTCCGACCTGGGCACGGCCCACGCCCCGCCGGCGTACACCGCGACGACCCCGGTCGGCGTGGCCCAGGAGCCGGGCGGCACGGGAAGCCGCCGTCTCCTGCTCACGGCGCCCGACTCGGGCGTCCTGCACTACGCGCTGGTGACCAACGGGGCGACGGCCCCCTCGGCGGACCTGCTGAAAGCGGCCCGCGCCGAGCTGACCGCATGGGCCGCGAAGGAGGTCGGCTAACTCGACGGGCTGGTCCAGCCGGCCTCCACATGACCGAGCCGGACGCGCTGCGGGTGGTCTCCGACCGGCACGGACACGACCTTCTTCCCGGTGCCGAAGTCGATGGCCGTGACCTGGTCGGAGCCGCTCTCGGAGACCACACAACTCCTGCCGTCACCGCTGACCGTGGCCCAGTAGGGCTTGGCGGCGGTGACGAGCGGGCCCTCCTGGAGGGTGGCACGGTCGACGACCGTGGCGTAGTCGTCCATGGTGCCCGCGACGCACAGCTTCTTGCCGTCCGGGCTCATCGAGATGCCGTGGTGGCGGGAGTCGTTGACGAACGTGGTGCGGTCGTCGCTGGTCGCCGGGTTCTTCGGCAGGGTCTTCGTGCGGGTGATCTTGTCGCTGGCCAGGTCGTACTCGAAGAAGCCGTTGAAGAACGACACCTGGAAGTAGAGCTTCGACTCGTCCGGCGAGAACACGGCCGGCCGGACCGCGTCCGAGTAGTCCTTGAGACCGATCGCGTCCAGGCGCTGGCGCATGTCGATGACCTTGACCTGCTGGTACGTGGTGGCGTCGATGACGGTGATGCGCCGGTCGCCCTTCGTCCAGTCCAGCCACGGGGCGTCGGTCTGCGTGTTCACCTCGCCGATCGACATGTTGTAGATGTACTTGCCGTCCTTGGTGAAGATGTTCTCGTGCGGCTTGTCCCCGGTGGCCGCCTTGCCGAGCTGTTTGCCGGTCTCGATGTCCAGCACGTGCACGGAGTTGCCGGTCGACGCCGACACCGCGACCCGCTTGCCGTCGGGGGAGACCGCCATGTGGTCGGCGCGGAAACCGGACACCGGGAAGCGCCAGTTGATCCGCCCGGAGGCGAGGTCGATCGAGACGACGTCGGCGAAGCTCGGCCGGGAGACCACCACCGACTTGCCGTCCGGCGTGGAGTACATGTCGTCGACGAACTGGTCGTGGCCCTCGCCGACGCTGTTGCGGATCGTCATGAAGGCGATCCACCGGATCGGATCGGCGTTGATCTCCGCCATCCGCTCGTCCTTGTCGGGGACCACGTCGATCCGGCCGATCTTCGCGAAGTCGCCGGTGGACCTGATGACATCGGCGGTGCCTTCCCAGTTGTTGCCCACGAACAGCACCTCGCGCAGCGCGGCGGAGGCGTCCGGGGCGTCCGCGTGAGCGGCGGTCGCGGGGACGGTGAAGGTCAGGGCGAGGGCGGCGGCTACGGAGCACAGGTGCCGTCGTCGGAAAGCAGGCATGACTGCTCCTTGGAATCTGAACACACATGGTTTCAGAATGAACTTACTGCAAAGTAAGGAAGGGGCGGCCTTCTCCACAAGACCGCGTGCACGACAAAATCGGTGTTCGAACCACGAAGGGAGAGCCGGTGCCGGGGAGACTCAGACCGCCCACCGGCCGCTACGGCGGCAGGACAGCCGAGGAGCGGCAGGCCGAGCGGCGCCGACGGTTCCTCGACGCCGCGCTCCAGCTGTTCGGCGACACCCCGGGCTTCCGCTCCACCACGGTCGCGGCGCTCAGCGAGGCGGCCGGACTGTCAACCCGCCAGTTCTACGAGGAGTTCCGCACCCTCGAGGACGTGCTCGCCGCGCTGCATCTCCAGGTCAACGGCTGGGCCGAGACGGCCGTCTTGGAGGCCGCGGCCGCATCCGCCGATCTGCCGCTCGTCGAGCGCGCCACCGCGATCTTCCGCGCCTACGCCGGGAACGTCGCGGCCGATCCGCGCCGGATCCGCATCACCTTCGTCGAGATCATCGGCGTCAGTCCGCGCCTGGAGGAACAGCGGCTCGCCCGCCGGGCCGGCTGGGTCGACCTCATCTGCGCCGAGGCCGACGCGGCCGCCGCACGGGGTGAGGCCGCACCCCGTGACTACCGTCTCGCGGCGACGGGCTTCATCGGCAGCGTCAACGGGCTGCTCCACGACTGGAGCGCGGGGTGGGTGGACGCGACCCTGGACGAGGTGGTCGAGGAACTGGTCCGGCAGCTGCTGGGGATCCTGCGCCCGCCGGGCTGGACTCCCCGGACATGAGTCGGACCCGTCTCCGGCCGTGTCCGCCCGTGGGCGCTCCGGGGAAGGCCCGCCGGTAGTCGCCCGGCGACACCCCGAGGTGCTTGAGGAAGTGGTGACGGAGGTTGTTGGCCGTGCCGAGGCCGCTCAGCTCCCCGACCCTCTCGATCGGCAGGTCCGTGGACTCCAGCAGTGACCGGGCGCGCCCGAGCCGCTGGTCCAGGAGCCACTGAAGAGGCGTCGTCCCGGTGGCCGCTTGGAGACGCCGGTAGAACGTACGCGGACTCATCGAGGCCCGCCGCGCCAGATCGGCGACCGTCAGCGGCCGGTCGAGGTGGGCCCTCGCCCACTCCAGGACGGGAGCCAGCCCCTCGTCGTCGCTGGGCGGCACCGACAGCTCGATGAACTGCGCCTGCCCGCCCGGCCGGTGGGCGGGCACCACCATGCGGCGCGCCAGCTGGTTGGCGACGTGCGCGCCCAGATCGCGCCGCACCAGATGCAGACACAGGTCGAGGCCGGCGGTGAGCCCGGCGCTGGTGAGGACATCGCCGTCGTCCACGTACAGCACCGACTCGTCGACCTCCACCTTCGGGTACCGCTCGGCCAGCCGGTCGGTGTGCATCCAGTGGGCGGTGGCACGGCGCCCGTCGAGCAGCCCCGCCTCGGCGAGCGCGAAGGCGCCGGTACAGAGCGAGACCATGCGGGCGCCCGCGTCATGGGCGCGCCGCAGGGCATCGACCAACCCCTCCGGCAGCGGCCTGCCCTCGTCGACACAGGGGTCGGGCACCGAGGGCACGATGACCGTGTCGGCGTCCGCCAGGTCGTCGAGTCCGTAGCGGGTCCGCAGGGTCAGCCCATGGCCCTCCGCGCCCTCCCGCGTCGCCGCTCCCGTCCCGCAGAGTCGCAGGTCGTACCAGGGATCGGCCAGATCCGGCTGGGGCTTGCCGAACACCGTGCAGGGGATGCTCAGTTCGTACAGATCCCACGACGGGACCCCGATCTCCTCGGTCACGACCACGGCGACGGAACCAGCACCCATGCCCCGAAGCGTATGGCAGGAATTTGGTGGACGCCGTCATCCCTGTCACTGTTCCCGGTCTTCGCGCCCTGCGAACGTTGCCGTACGTGATCACGCATCACCTACATACGCTTCACGAGGAGTTGGGCATGAACGCAGAACAGCAGGCCGTCACCGTTCTCGGACTGGGCTCGATGGGCTCGGCCCTGGCCGCAGCGCTGCTGGACCGGGGCCACCCCACCACCGTCTGGAACCGGTCCCCGGACAAGGCCCGGCCCCTGGTCGAGCGTGGCGCCCGCCTGGCCGCCACGCCCCAGGAGGCGATCGCCGCCTCCTCGTTGACCGTCGCCTGCGTGCTGGACTACGAGGCGCTGTACGCCGTCCTCGACCCGGCCGCCGGCGACCTCGACGGGAGAACCCTGGTCAACCTCACCTCGGGCTCTCCCGAGCAGGCCCACGAGGCCGTCGAGTGGGCCCGGTCCCACGGGGCCGACTACCTCGACGGCGCCATCATGACCACCCCGCCCGGCGTCGGCGACCCCGCCATGATGTTCCTCTACAGCGGCTCCCAGCAGGTCTTCGAAACCCACCGCCCCACGCTGGCGGCCCTCGGCGACCCCCTCTACCTCGGCACCGACCCCGGACTCGCATCCCTCTACGACGCCGCGCTGCTCGGCCTGATGTGGTCCACCATGACCGGCTGGCTGCACGGCACGGCCCTGGTCGGCGCCGAGGGGACGCCCGCCACCGCCTTCACTCCCGTCGCGATCCGCTGGCTGACCGCCGTGGCGGGCTTCCTCAGCACGTACGCGCCCCAGGTGGACGCGGGCCGCTACCCGGGCGACGACGCCACCGTCGACGTACAGATCGCGGCCATCGACCACCTCATCCACGCGGCGGCGGCCCGGGGCATCGACAACGCGCTGCCCGAGCTGCTGAAGGCCGCCATGGAGAAGGCCGCCGCGGCGGGTCACGGACAGGACAGCTACGCCAGCCTGATCGAGGTCCTGCGCCCCTCGACGAGGGACTGAGCGGACTAGCACGACCCCAGCGCCACGAGGTTCACGGCCACCACCAGCGTGACTCCGAGCAGCAGAGCCGCGAGCAGCCGTGCGCGGAGCCCGCGGTACACCGCCTCGTACTCGCCCCGCAGTTCCTCCCCGCGATGGGCCGTCCGCTGCCATGAGGCCCGGGTGAGGGCGAGGTGCTCCGCGGCGAACAGCCGCTCCACCTCCCGCCGTTGCGCCTCCGGCAGCCAGTCGAGCCCGGCGGCGAAGCGCTCGGCGGCCGTGCGGGCCTCCTCGTGCGCCGCGGCGGCGAGCAGATGGCCCTCGACCTCGTGATGGAACGCCCGCATGTCCACAGGGAGCCCCTCCCTCGCGGTCACCGGAGCGTCAGCTCCCTCTCCGCCGCCGCGACCTCCGCGTGATGCAGGTCGAACGCCGGGGACTCGCTGCGGATCCGGGGGAGGGCGACGAAGTTGTGGCGGGGCGGCGGGCAGGAGGTGGCCCACTCCAGGGAACGGCCGTAGCCCCAGGGGTCGTCGGCCGTGACCTTCTCGCCGTACTTCGCCGTCTTCCACACGTTGTAGAAGAACGGCAGCATCGACATACCGAGCAGGAACGAGGAGATGCTCGACACCGTGTTGAGCGTCGTCAGGCCCTCCACCGCCAGATAGTCGGGGATCCGCCGCTGCATGCCCTCCGCGCCGAGCCAGTGCTGGACCAGGAACGTGCCGTGGAAGCCGATGAACAGCGTCCAGAAGGTGATCTTGCCGAGCCGCTCGTCCAGCATCTTGCCGGTGAACTTCGGCCACCAGAAGTGGAAGCCGGAGAACATCGCGAACACGACCGTCCCGAAGATGACGTAGTGGAAGTGGGCCACCACGAAGTACGAGTCGGAGACGTGGAAGTCGATCGGGGGCGAGGCCAGCAGCACACCCGTGAGCCCGCCGAACACGAACGTGATCAGGAAGCCCATCGCCCACAGCATCGGCGTCTCGAACGACAGGCTTCCGCGCCACATGGTGCCGACCCAGTTGAAGAACTTCACACCCGTCGGGACCGCGATCAGGAAGGTCATGAAGGAGAAGAACGGCAGCAGCACACCGCCGGTGACGTACATGTGGTGCGCCCACACCGTCACGGACAGACCCGCGATCGCGATCGTCGCCCCGATGAGACCCGTGTAACCGAACATCGGCTTACGCGAGAAGACCGGAATGACCTCGGAGATGATGCCGAAGAACGGCAGCGCGATGATGTACACCTCCGGGTGGCCGAAGAACCAGAACAGGTGCTGCCAGAGCAACGCCCCGCCGTTGGCCGAGTCGAAGATCTGCGCCCCGAACTTGCGGTCCGCCTCCAGCGCGAACAGGGCCGCGGCCAGGACCGGAAAGGCGAGGAGCACCAGCACACCGGTCAGCAGCACGTTCCACACGAAGATCGGCATGCGGAACATCGTCATGCCCGGGGCGCGCATGCAGATGATCGTGGTGATGAA